>JAQVYV010000010.1 GCA_028708525.1 Eubacteriales bacterium | reverse complement strand
ACACACTTATTATAGCCGCGTATAAAGGCTGCATTTTGTATAATGTCATAGCTATCGGTATAGCACCTCTAACTTCGATCACAGGTATCATGGATATTATCATGACTACAAGTTCATCCGGAAGACCTCGCAAAAGCTCTAATATTTTCTCCTGTAACATAATATAGCGACTCTCCTTGCAAATAATATATCTATAATATTTGATTTCAGCATTATTGACAACTTATTTTGAAAAAAACACGCACACCATAATAAGATGTGCGTGTCTGATTTATAAACCGATAAAATGATCAGATGTTTGATATCGCAGATTGTGCAGCTGCAAGCCTTGCTATCGGAACGCGGAATGGCGAACACGAAACATAACTAAGTCCGATCCTGTGACAGAAATCTATCGAAGCAGGATCTCCTCCATGTTCTCCGCAGATTCCGAGCTTGATGTCCGGTCTTGTTTCTTTTCCGCCTTCAACAGCGATTTTCATAAGTTTTCCTACGCCGATCTGGTCAAGCTTGGCGGTCGGATCGCTCTCAAATATTTTAGCCCTATAATAATCGTCGAGTATCCGTCCCGCGTCATCCCTGGATAAACCATAGGTCATCTGAGTCAGATCATTAGTACCGAAGCTGAAAAACTCAGCATCTTTAGCTATCTCATCAGCTGTAAGAGCAGCTCTCGGTATCTCTATCATTGTTCCGACCATGTACTTGAGTCCTACTCCTGAATCTGCAATAACTGAATCAGCCGTATCTACGATAAGCTTTTTAACAAATTTCAGTTCTTTGATGTCACAAACTAACGGTATCATGATTTCAGGGATCACTGATCCGCCGTTCTTATTAACGGCCAATGCGGCTTCAATTATGGCTCTTGTCTGCATAACAGCTATTTCAGGATATGAAACTGCAAGCCTGCATCCTCTGTGTCCCATCATAGGATTAAGTTCATGAAGCATTTCGATTTTAGATGTCAGTTCCTCTGATGATATACCAAGTTCTTTAGCTAGCTCTGCAATATCGTCCTCTTCTTTAGGAAGGAATTCATGCAAAGGCGGATCAAGAAGTCTTATTGTAACAGGATGACCTTTCATCTCTGTGAAAATACCAACGAAGTCTTCTCTCTGGATCGGAAGGATCTTATCCAAAGCTTTCTTTCTTGCTTCTGCATCTTTAGCAACGATCATCTGCCTGAACGCGAATATCCTGTCTGCTTCAAAGAACATATGCTCGGTACGACAAAGCCCTATCCCTTCCGCTCCAAGCGAAAGAGCTACAGCGGCATCTTTAGGAGAATCCGCATTAGCTCTGATCTTAAGCGTTCTGAACTCATCAGCCCACTCCATGATCGTTCCGAAGTCTCCTGTAAGCTCAGCATCCTGAGTATTGATAGCTTCACCGTAAACATTGCCGGTCGATCCGTCAAGTGAAAGCCAGTCACCTTCATTGTAAACTTTTCCGAACTTATCCTTCATGATTTTCTTATCTTCGTCGATAACTACCTCGGAACAACCTGAGACACAACATTTTCCCATACCTCTTGCAACAACAGCTGCGTGTGAAGTCATACCACCGCGACCGGTCAGAATACCCTGCGAAACATCCATTCCGACTATATCTTCAGGTGATGTCTCCAGTCTGACAAGAATTACCTTTTCTCCACGTTCATTGACAGCTTTTTCAGCATCAGCAGCATCAAAATAAATGCGACCTGCAGCAGCTCCCGGTGAAGCAGGCAACCCTTTTGCTATAACTGTTGCAGATTTCAGATCCTTCTGAATGAATGTCGGATGAAGCAAAGCATCAAGCTGCTTAGGATCGATTTTCATCAGAGCGTCTTTCTTCGTCAGCATTCCTTCACTAACAAGATCAACAGCTATTTTCATAGCAGCTGCAGCAGTTCTTTTCCCGTTTCTCGTCTGCAACATGAAGAGTTTACCTCTTTCAATAGTGAACTCCATATCCTGCATATCTTTATAGTGATTCTCAAGTTTCTCAGCGATCATTCTGAATTGTTCATAAACTTCAGGCATGACCTTGTTCAGTTCGTCTATAGTCTGAGGTGTTCTGATACCGGCAACGACATCTTCACCCTGAGCATTCATAAGGAATTCGCCATAAAGCTTATTTTCACCTGTTGCAGGATTCCTTGTAAAAGCAACGCCTGTGCCTGAAGTATTGCCCATGTTTCCATAGACCATTTCCTGAACATTGACTGCTGTGCCCCAGTCACCCGGGATATCGTTCATCCTGCGGTATGCGATCGCACGCTCATTGTTCCACGATCTGAAAACTGCTTCAATAGACTCTATCAACTGTACTCTGGGATCCTGCGGGAATTCCTCTCCCTTTTCCCTTAAATATAAAGCTTTGAATCGTTTCACTATCTCTTTCAGGTCATCTGCAGTCAGGTCAGTATCGAAATGAACTTTCTTCTCTTCTTTAACAGCATCAAGAATAGCATCAAACTTTTTCTTCTCCACCTCCATAACGACATCCGAAAACATCGTAATAAATCTGCGATAACTGTCATATGCAAATCTCTCGTTCTCCGTAAGCTTAGCAAGTCCCTCAACAACAGAATCATTTAGTCCGAGATTCAGGATCGTGTCCATCATTCCCGGCATTGAAGCTCTTGATCCGGATCTGACTGAAACAAGAAACGGGTTTGACGGATCACCGAATTTCTTTCCGACTATTGCTTCTGTTTTAGCGAATGTCGCGAAAATCTCATCTTCTATGTCCGAAGCTATTTTCTCTGCGTCTGCATAATACCTTGTACATGCTTCAGTTGTAACCGTGAATCCTCTTGGAACAGGCAGACCTAATCCTGTCATCTCGGCAAGATTTGCACCCTTACCTCCCAGAAGATTACGCATTGAAGCATTCCCCTCATTGAAAACGTAGACGTACTTTGTCATGTTAAAATCCTCCTATGATTTAATTTTCTTATAATACATAATAATTTATCTGATATATTATTTCAGCTGTCGTTATTTATCCGTGTCATTGTCACATAATTATCAGAAATTGAACCTATCATTGAAGTAATCCTTCAATTCAATAACAGGTATTCTCTCCTGTTTCATTGTATCTCTGTCACGAACCGTAACACACCCATCCTCAACAGAGTCAAAATCATAGGTCACGCAATACGGTGTCCCGATCTCATCCTGTCTTCTGTATCTCTTTCCGATAGATTGTCTGTCGTCGAACTCACAGAACCATTCTTTACTTAGTTCCGAATAAACCGTCTCCGCATTTTCAGACAACTTGGATGACAGGGGGAGCACAGCGATCTTTACCGGAGCTAAAGCCGGATGAAATCGAAGCACTACTCTCGTATCCCCCTCAGCTATCTCTTCTTCATCATATGCACTGCATAGGAAAGCAAGAGTTACTCTGTCTGCACCTAGTGATGGCTCGACAACATACGGAACATATTTCTCATTGGTCTGAGGATCGAAATACGACAGATCTTCGTTCGAATGCTCAATATGCTGTTTCAGATCATAATCTGTGCGATCTGCAACCCCCCAAAGCTCTCCCCATCCGAAAGGAAAAAGAAATTCAAAATCGGTGGTTGCTTTGGAATAAAAAGACAGTTCTTCCGGACTATGGTCGCGCAGTCTCAGTTCATCTGTCTTGATGCCAAGATCCAACAGCCACTGTCTGCAGAAATTTCTCCAATATTCAAACCACTCAAGATCTGTACCGGGCTTACAGAAAAACTCAAGTTCCATTTGTTCGAACTCTCTTGTTCTAAAAGTAAAGTTGCCCGGAGTTATTTCATTACGAAAAGCTTTACCTATCTGGCATATCCCGAAAGGTATCTTTTTCCTTGAAGTCCTTTGAACGTTCTTAAAATTTACAAATATACCCTGTGCTGTTTCAGGTCTGAGAAAAAGTTCAGCTTTGCTGTCTTCTGTAACTCCCTGAAAAGTTTTAAACATCAGATTGAACTTCCTTATATCCGTAAAATCGGAAGCACCGCAATCCGGACATACTATTTTATTGTCTCTGATCACCGTGATAAGTTCATCGGTTGTAAATCCATCAGCAGCTACCTCTTTACCCTCAGCAAGATAATGATCCTCAACCAGTTTATCCGCTCTGTGTCTTGTTTTACATTTCCTGCAGTCAATAAGAGGATCACTGAATCCTCCAACATGTCCTGACGCCACCCATACTTTCGGATTCATTAAAATCGAACAATCCACTCCAACGTTATATGGATTCTCCTGAACAAATTTCTTCCACCAAGCGCTCTTGACATTGTTCTTAAGATTAACACCTAAAGGACCGTAATCCCAGGAATTAGCTAATCCTCCGTATATCTCCGACCCTTGGAAAATGAATCCTCTGTTACGGGCAAGAGCGACTATTTTATCCATTGATTTCACGATCGACATTACTTGCTGTCCTCACTTACCTCATCAGATCCTTCATCAAGAAACGTGATCAGATCATCGATAGAAAGTTTGTCATCGTCATCATCACTATCAGAGATTATAACATCCTGACCTTCAGATTTAACGATTTCTGTATCATCTTCATCGGTCTCTGACTCCTCCTCTTCCTGATTTGCAATTGACATAAGAGAGCGCATCCTTGCATTACTTTCCTCTTCCATTTCCTCTCTGTATCTTGCATTTCGCTTTTCCATTTCTTCCCTGAGTCTCTCCGCTTCAACCTCCGGTCTGAGGGGAACTGTAGCAGAATGGATACCTCTTACAGCAACTACTTTTCCTGCAGCTATCTCCTCACATGCCATAGTTACATGATTCGGGGTTTCTGACTCTGCAAGCGGCTGAGCTCCGTTAACCAGCTGCCTGGCCCTCTTCGCCGCAAGTATTGTCAGAATATACCTGCTGCTTACTTTGCCTAATAGTTTCTCCATTGTTGGTTTTACTAACATATGATCTCCTTTCGAGTTATTATCTCAATGTTTCAAAAGGGCTTCTTCTATACCCTTTAGTCTCTTATATCTGTGCTTCTCAGCTTCTGAAATAGCAAGTATCCTTCCGGCAGTCTGATCAAGATCATCATTTACAAGAACATAATCGAAGTTCTGCGTCATCTCTATTTCATGGTATGCCTTTGCAAGTCTTTTCTGCATAACTTCAGGGCTCTCTGTTCCCCGTGACTCAAGTCTGCGGATCAACTCAGAAAATGATGGCGGTAGCAGAAAAATACTCACTGCTTCAGGGAAATTTGATATGACCGACAAAGATCCGGGAACTGTTATATCAAGTATCGTAACATCACCATTTTCTACCGCATCAACAATTGGCTTTCTGGGTGTACCGTAATAATGTCCGCAATAACTGTCATATTCAAGAATTTCACCCTCGTTTATCATATTTTCAAAATGTTCTTTATCCGTAAAATAATATTGAACGCCATCAATTTCTCCCGGACGCGGTGGTCTTGTAGTTACAGAAACCGAATGCTTTATTTCCGGGCTCAGTTCCATCAAACGACTTATTACCGTTCCTTTACCAACACCGGAAGGTCCCGAAAGAGTTATTAAAATACCTTTTACTTTATGTATCTCCGAAGGTCGCATCTTTATTCCTTTCCGGTCAGATCGGTCAGCTCATCACCGGACAGGGCTGATAAGACAAGGTGATCACTATCCATAAGTATCACAGATTTTGTTTTACGTCCTGAAGAAGCATCTATAAGTGTACCCCGGTCTCTCGAATCCTGTATCAGCCTTCTGACAGGAGATGATTCCGGTCCTACTATCGCAATTATCCTTTCAGCTGAAACCATATTCCCAAATCCGATTTGGATAAACTTCATTTCTAAATTCCCTGCTCCTTCTATCTATTCAATGTTTTGTATCTGCTCTCTGATCTTCTCAACCAAAGATTTCATCTCTACAACATATCTCGTAATAGTAACGTCATTAGCCTTAGACCCTATGGTATTTATCTCTCTGTTCATCTCCTGAACCAGAAAATCCAGTTTCTTTCCTATGCTTCCTCTTTCACTCATTACAGTCGAAAACTGATCAAAATGACTCGCCAGTCTTGTTATCTCTTCATCGATATCACATTTGTCCGCTAAAACAGCCACTTCCATAGCCAGTCTCTGATCGTCGATAGATTGAGATATGTCATCACCCGTTAGATCATTTATTCTCTTTCTTAGTTTCTGTTCAAACTCAGGAGCAATCTTAGGTGCTCTGTCACAAATGTATTTATGCTGTGACTTAAGTTCGTTCAACTGCTCATATATCGATTCACAGAGCGATTTTCCTTCAGTCTCACGCATCCGGAGCAACCCTTCGAGTGCCTCCGATACAGCGGGAGCAATAAAATCCCAGACCCGGTCATCGTCTATCTGTCCGGATGATACTGTAAGAACATCATTAAACCGTGCTATTACGGACGCTCTTGGTGTTTCATCTGAACCTACGACCGAAGCGATCTCACGCAAAGCCTTACTATATTCGAATACCAACGGAATGTCACATTTTACATGCTTGGAATCTTTACTGTTATCTTCAAATGAAATATATAATTCTGTCTTACCGCGGTTGATCTGTGCTGCGGCAGTTTCACGTATCCTGTTTTCTATTCCGAATAAAACCCTGGGTATCTTTATCTGCAGATCGAAGTACTTACTGTTGACGGTCCTGATTTCAACGACACATCTGCGGTCCTCCTGTTCTGCCTGACCTCTTCCAAAACCGGTCATGCTTCTAGCCATAATTACCTGCTTTCATTAAATTCCGATCAATGCCAGATGATTATATACCATAGTCCCGAACAGCGCAAGTGTCCAAAAGCCCTTAAACCCTATACACAAAGCGGTTTGAAGGCAATTTTATCCGCGCTTATATTGATGTAATCAACACCATCTATCTGTCCTTCGATACATCTTGAAAAGCCTTTCAAATGTACATGTCCATACAAACATATGTCTGCCGAATACTCTGAAAGCAATCTGGTAAAATCACTTGACCTGTTATTGCTTAAGAGAGGCGGATAATGCATCATTACAATAAGTCTGTCACTGACCTTTCTTACTTTTTCTGCAGACTTCAAAGAAGCTTCCAGTCTGCCTGTCTCCCTTCGATAAACAATTGGATCATTCGATGAGAACGCCGGATCGCCGGGAAGTATCCATCCTCTGGTCCCACACACCAGGTCATCATCTACCCTGAAAAAATTATTCTTTAGCAATTTTATAGTATCAAATCCTTTATCTTCAAAATATTTTTCGATTTTAGCAACTGTCGTCCACCAGTAATCGTGATTACCTTTGGTTATGATCTTCATTCCCGGCAGAGAATTTATAAACTCAAGATCAGATGCAGCTTCATCAAGAGTCATACCCCAGGATATATCCCCCGGAATAAGCACTGTATCATCATGCTTAACCGAATCATGCCAGTTAAGAGCGATTTTATCCGAATGTTTATCCCAGTGATCGCCGAAAATACTCATAGGCTTATCCACGCCTAATGCAAGATGAAGATCTGAAATAGCATACAAACTCATTTCATTGCCTTTCGCCGTCATCAACAGGATCACAAGAATGAAAATACTTATATATCTCCTGTGCGGTTTTTCGGTCTATTCCGTCAGTAGTTTCAAGTTCTTCGACAGATGCTGATTTTACAGCCCGAATGCTTCCGAATTTCCTCATAAGTATTTTTCTTCGGGTTTCACCAACTCCGGGTATGCTCTCCAAAGAGAATTTAAGTTGTCTCTTCCTAGATAGTTTCCTGGTATAGTTGCCTGCAAATCTGTGAGCTTCATCCTGTATCCCACTAATAAGCCTTAAAAGGTTTCTTCTGTCATCACTCTCAAGACCGTCATCATTATTCTCGCTGACAGTAAGTCTAAGTTCTTTTCCGGATGCATCCGCCAAGCCTCTGGTTCGGTGCTTTGAGTCTTTTACCATACCCAGAACAGCAATATTTTCAATTCCTGCCTTCTCAACTTCTTCCATTACGACAGATGCATGGGCTGCTCCACCATCGACAAGAATGAGTTGGGGAATATTGCCGAACTCCTCATCCTTGACCCTTGCCAATCTTCTTCTGACTGCCTGTCTCATTGCTGCATAATCATCCTGCTGCCCCTGCTCTCCTATCTTAAAAAGTCTGTATCCTGCTCTGTATGGTTTTCCGTCTTCAAAAACCACCATCGAAGCAGAAATATCTTCATTTCCATAATTAGAAATATCAAATGCTTCGATCCTACGGATCAGATCAGGAACTCCGAATATGATTTCCGATAACTTTTCTAAAGTAGCTTTAGCGGCATACGATCCTCCGACTGCCATAAGGTTTCTTCTTCTGAGAGCAGCTAAAGCGTTTCTGTCAGCCATTTCTGACAGGTCTCGCCCTTTTCCTCTAACAGGCACACGTACAACTGTCTTAGCACCTCTTAAATTCGTTAATACTTCAGACAAAAGATCAGAACTTCCCATGACCCCGGGAAGTAAAACTTCCTTCGGTATATACGCAGTATTAGTATAATGCTGGATAAGCACCTCCAACAAATCATCATCAGGATCATTTAATTCTCCTGTAACAAAAAAAGCAGCACTGCCTACAAGTCGTCCTTCTCTGACTTCGAGTTTCATAACACAACTCTCGGCATCACCGGCGGCAAAGCCTATTATGTCAACATCCTTACCGGTCGGAAGAGCTACAGTTTGCTTCTCGATCATTTGCCTGAGAGATACCAAGCGGTCACGATAAACTGCTGCGTTTTCAAATTTCAGTTCTTCGGCTGCATCATTCATTGATTTCTCAGTTGCTTTTAGAAGTTCGCCGTATTTACCTTCAAGGAAACGCCTGATACCTTCAATATTTACCATATAGTCATCTCTGCTGATAAATCCTCCGCATGGTGCAGGACATTTGCCGATATGATGATTCAGACAAGGTCTTCTTCTCCCGATTTCTTTCGGCAGGTCAAGATTGCAGTTTCTCACAGGGAAAAACTCTTTCAGAACATCAAGAGCTTTTCTTAACGTACCGTTAAGATAAGGCCCATAGTACTTGGCACCTTCAGCAATATCCGGTCCGATTCTGTAAGCTTTGACCACCTTGGGATATTGCTCATTATATGTTATTCGAATATACGGATATTCCTTATCATCCATTAGAAGGATATTATATTTCGGACGGTTCTGCTTTATAAGATTACACTCAAGCAGAAGTGCTTCGGTCTCATTCGAGCACACAAGATACTCAAAATCAGCAATGTTGGATATCATTGCCAGCACTTTGGGCATACCCTTAGGATTATGAGTAAAATAACTTCTTAGACGACTTCTTAAACTTACAGCTTTTCCAACATAGATAACTGAACCCGAAGCATCCTTCATCAGGTACACCCCGGGGCTCTCCGGTACCAAGTCAAGTCTTGCGTCAAACTTATGATCGGTTTCCGGCATCTTTCAGACTACAGGATTTGAAAGAAAATCTCCCACTGCCTCCAATGCTTCATTCTCATCAGAACCTTCAGCAGTAATAACGAGCTCCATATTGTTTTCAATACCAAGCGACATAACACCAAGAAGACTCTTGGCATTCGCTCTGCGCTCGCCTCTGGCGATCCAGATAGATGAGCGATATTCTGATGCTTTCTGAATCAGCATAGCCACTGCTTTGGTTGGCAGGACATTATCACAGTTGAATATCAATTTTCTGGAAACCATTTTAGTTCCTCCCGTTCACTCATTACCCTTAGTATATTTATTATAACTTCTTTTTGTCAATATGTTCAGATTATTTAAAAATTTTATGCCTTATTGCACAATCATTATGACTTATGTTACAAATCTTTAAGCATTATGATAGCACTTTCACCATCATTCTCGTAATACCCTTTACGCAAGTCAAGAACTTTGAATCCCTCGGAAATATATAAATGTAATGCAGACTTATTTCCGGCTCTGACTTCAAGGAACAATTCCGAACATCCTGAAATTTTACAGGAATCGCAAATAAACTGAACAAGAGCTCTGCCGGTACCCCTTCTTCTAACATGGGTAGAAACAGCCAGTGTTGTTATCTGTGCCTGCTCAAAGACGACGTGGTATCCTGCATACCCTGCGATCTGTCCGTCTATTTCCGCAACGATATATCTGGAGTTGACGTTATCGGTAATATCGGCCTTTAATGATTCTCTGGACCATGGCAAAGTAAAACTCTCATTTTCGATTTCATCTATTCTATCGAGATCATTCTCGTCAGCAGCACGAATTCTGATAATGTCATCTTTAGCTTTTCTCATCCTTTCTGCTTGCGAAGGTGATATATATTCGGCACTCAATCTAAAAGGATCAAAGCAAGATCCGCAGTCATACATGTCACGTGCTATCAATGCAACATCCTTTGCCAGGGGTACCGAATCAACAAACTCATATTCAACATTTCGCACAAACTTCAAAATTCTCCGCTTAACATCATTAAATGCCTCATCGTTTTTCAGCTTCAAAGCTGCGTCACCGCAGAAAACAACCTTCGAAGGTAAATTTGCCCTGTTCCTCTCATCAGCGATCATATAAAAAGCTGATATCAAATGTTCGTAGAGTTGATCTAAAGAATAGTTGCCCTCATTTGACATAGCTTTCCCATTAACAGAAACTGATGAAAAAACTCTTCTGTTGCGAGCGTCCAGCACAGGACAAACCAGTATGCTTTCTGAACGAAAAGGGTACTCTAACGCTTTCAATGTCGAGACACCCGCTACTCCTTTATCCGAAGCATATGCTAAAGCCTTTAATGTTGATACATTGATACGTATTCCTGTGTAAGATCCGGGCCCAACCGTACAAGCGAAAAGATCAATATCCTGATAATCAAGTCCCGTACTTCTTAACGCTTCTTCGATCAGGGGCATGTGATCCACCGAATGAACCGAGCCATTTTCTATCGTCTCTGAAAACAATATCCCTTCATCTGAAGATATCGCTACAGACAGGCTTCTGGTCGATGTATCACTCGCAAGTATTTTCATTTTATAAGTGCTCCTAATGAATCTATCCTTGGATCATCGTCAGGCAATCTTATAATGATAGATCGTATCGGATCATCCTTACCTTCGATCATATCAGCATTCCTTACAATTCTGACAAAAATGCACCTATACCAATAGTCATTCAATATATCAGAAATCCGGTCAGCCCATTCGATAACACTAACAGCATTATCCTGATCTATCACCTCTTCAAATCCCAGCTCAACGAACTCATCAGAACTGTTGAGACGATAAACATCAAAGTGGTTGATCCGTCTGATTGGCTCATCGCTTTCATTATCCGGGATGTATTCGTGCAGTATCGTAAATGTCGGACTCGAGACTTTGCCCGGCATTCCCAAAGCAGATGCTAATCCTGAAGTGAAAGCAGTTTTACCTGCACCAAGATCCCCGTCAAGACAAACAATATCTCCGGGTTTCATAATACACGCAAATTTGGCTGCAATGTCAATCGTATCCTCATAAGAGTCTGATGTGATACAAAAGCTACCGGGGTGATCCATTATATGAATATCTTACCTTTCCGTCTATAAGTGTATGTTTGACTTTAGCTCTGAAATCAAAAGGGTGCCCATCCATAATAACTAAGTCAGCATCTTTACCTGCTTTGATGCTACCTACTCTTTCAGAAACGCCGCACAACAAAGCAGCTTTACTAGTAATAGCTTCAAGTGCCGCATACTCATCCATTCCCTCTCTTGAGGCTACTGCCGCAGTAACTGCAAGATACTGGATCGGAATAACAGGATGATCAGTAAGTATAGCCGTAGGGATGTCTTTACCTGCAAGAATTCCCGGATTTCTGATACTTTGGTTAGCCAGCTCAGGTTTGCTTCTGTCAGAAAGCAACGGACCGGTGAGTACTCCGCAAAGTCTTCCGCTGTTAAATTCTTCAACTAAATGTTCAGCTATAAGATATCCCTCAGTGCAGTGATCCAATGTGTAGATCAGATCAAATTCCTTGCATATCCGGATTGCTGTGAGCAGGTCATCAGCTCTGTGTCCATGTATCTTAAGTATCATTTTCTTTTCCAGAACAGGAATAAGAGATTCATATTTAAAATTATACTCAGGTTCAGCTATCTTCTCGTCCGTCTCATGTTTCTCTTTAGATTTCAAATACGCCCCGGCTTTGATCAGATTCTCACGAAGAACGGCAGCATTTCCCATACGTGTTCCGGGAGCATTGTTTCGCGAACCATAAACACCTTTAGGATTTTCTCCGAGAGCGGCTTTCATAGCAGCATTGGCACTCACTGTCATTTTATCGATATTATTGCCATATGTTTTAATAAAAGCAAATGTACCTGCTATGACATTCGCGCTTCCCGGTCCTGTCATCACAGAAGTTATACCTGCTTCAACTGCCTCCCTGAAACATGGATCGTGCGGATTTATTGCATCTATTGCCCTTAACTGAGGTGTGCAAGGGTCAGTCATCTCATTTCCGTCACCCGTTTCAGGTCTCTGTCCATCCTGCCAAAGACCAATATGGCAGTGAGGATCTATAAGCCCCGGAAGCAGATATCCGCCGCAGGCATCAATTATTTCACAAGGATCACCGTTCAAATCAAGTCCGTCACCGCTTCCTACTGCAACTATCTTTCCGCTGTTCTCACTGTTATCAATCAGAACGTATCCACGATCGTACTCAATACGGTTTTCCATTGTCATAACTTTAGCGTTGTTGATCAATAGCATGTTGTCCCCCTTTAAACGATTTACTTACATTATACTTCAGCAACCCCTAAAGTCACAACAGAAAGAAACCGGACAGTTTGAGCTGTCCGGTTGTAAGTTTCGTTTAACTATAAAATCACTATTCAAGTACAGGCAGATGCTCAAGACTTCTTTTGATCTCATTATCATCTACCGAAGAATCCTTCATTTCCCCTCTCATATACATATCATATGCATACATATCAAAGTATCCGTTGCCTGAAAGATTGAACAGAATAACTCTCTCTTCTCCAGAATCAACACAGCTTACTGCTTCGTCTATCGCAGCGCGGATAGCATGAGCTGACTCAGGTGCAGGTACGATACCTTCTGTTCTGGCAAAAAGCATTGCTGCTTCGAAAACATTGACTTGGTCATATGCTTTCGCTTCGATATATCCCTCATTATAAAGCTTGCTTATGATCGGAGCCATCCCATGATATCTTAAGCCGCCTGCATGGATGCTCTGAGGCATATATCCGGCACCAAGTGTATACATTTTAGCTATCGGAGCAACCCCTGCCGTATCTCCGAAATCATATTCATACACCCCTTTGGTAAGTGTGGGACATGCTGTCGGTTCAACTGCAACAAAACGAATATCGGATCTGCCTTTGAGTTTATCCTTCATAAACGGAAAAGCTATACCTGAAAAATTAGATCCGCCTCCGGCACAAGCAATAACAACATCCGCTTTCTCATCAGCCATTTCCAATTGGGTCATAGCCTCAAGCCCAATAACTGTCTGATGCATGCACACATGATTCAGAACACTGCCCAGACTGTAATTAGTATCTGCATTCATTGCTGCAACTTCGACAGCCTCACTGATCGCGATACCCAAACTTCCCTGAGTATCAGGATATTGTTCTCTTATCTTGATACCGCATTGCGTCCTGTCTGTCGGGCTGGAGAAAACTCTGCTGCCGTATGTTTCCATGAAAATCCGACGGAACGGTTTCTGATCAAAACTGCACCTGACCATAAACACTTCCAGGTCAAGTCCGAAATGCTGACAAGCCATAGCAAGTGCTGATCCCCACTGCCCGGCACCGGTTTCGGTAGAGATCCTCTTGATACCCGCTTCCTTATTGTAATAAGCCTGAGCGATAGCTGTATTGAGCTTATGACTTCCTGTAGCATTTCCGCCTTCATACTTGTAGTAGATCCTGGCGGGCGTCTTCAGTATCTTTTCCAACTCTGTAGCTCTGTACAATGGTGTAGGACGGTATTGCTTATACATCTCCCTGACGGGATCAGGGATGTCGATATACCGTTCGGTTGAAAACTCTTGTTCGATCAAAGACTTGGGGAATATGGCAAGCATATCCTCCGGAACTGCAGGTTTCAACGTTTGTCCGCTATAATACGGATGGATGGGTGTAGGCAGATCAGCCATGATATTGTACCACTGCCTGGGTATCTCGCTTTCATGTAAAATGATTTTCTTCAGATCGTGCTTGCTCATTTCTTGTTCCTCCTTCATAAAATGTAGATATTTCTTCTCTTAAATCGCATTTCAGCGCATAAAAAAAGCCAATCACTCCATTGATCAATGGGGCGATATGGCTTCGCTGTGCCACCCATCTTCGGGATCAGCAAATGATCCCCTCATTTCCGATACGACCTTTATCAGGTTTATATCGTTCTCATATAACGGTGAGATCTCCGTCCGAAGGTACTCTGAGTATATTTCTCATTTAACTCCGGATCCTCCCGGATCCATTCTCGTGTGCCGTTTGTGCCGGACCTCACACCACCGCCGACTCGCTGTAACATCGTTTCACAAGATACTCGTTCCGATCAAAGGATCTTATATATGTTGTGGAGTATACGACTATTTCAAATCTATGTCAACATAAAATCAGAAATTCACGATAATTTTCTGAAATTCACGATAATTTATTTATCAGTTCACTGATCCTCGGCCTGTTATATCTTTGAGCGATTATGCATGGCATGTTGACCACAAGCGAATATAGGAGCATTATCGGTACTATATAAAACGGAGCGAACAGCCCAAATATCCAAAAGGGCAGTATAGCTAGCCAGTGAGTCATTTCACCTCTCCGTGATTCAATAAGATAGCGTTCCAGACATTCAACAGAAAAGCAATTCAAATGTCTCTTGCTATATCCGTTTCTAATAACAGCTCCGCCGTCGGGAAGCAGTTTCTTCCACTTATGTACTATAAGATACTTTCTGTAAAACAACCCTTCTCTCTCGAATCTCCGGGCACGAAAAACTGCATTGTCTTCTGCGAAAAATCTGTCCGGGATTTTGAAACAGATGTAAGCGGAAAGAACCTGAAACACAAACCACAGAAAAAAGCAAAGAGCAACAGCAGTCAATTTATCCGGATAAAAAATCTGCATTATCTTATCTTCCTGCCTTTCCACACTGATGATATCCTGAATATTTTTCTTAAAACTGAAACCATAAATATTATCACAAAACAAGTCAGCGGCAAAGGATAGAATAAAATTGAAAACACTGAGAAGTTGCCGGTATGTTTTGCTTTTGCCATATCAGAAGCAACCCACAGCAAATATAAAGCTACAGATACCAGAAGCAATCCGAGGTTCTCTTCAGCTACACCTTGAAAGACCTTTATACAAACCGATATCTGAGAAGTTATCCATAAAATCACTGATATAACAGGAATCAGCGGCGTCTTGACGGCTCCCGATGACATATTCTTAGTCCAACCGTGATACAGATCGACGAGGCCCTCAGGATACATTCGGAATCGAATCAGACTGCCTCCGCAATAATTTTCAAAACAGATACTGTTTTGCTTCAGAACACTGCCGAATGCAACGTCTTCTATAACACTCTCTTTCACGCTTGAATGACCGCCTACTGCAAAATAATCGCTGCGTGTCATCATGATAACGGGTCCATATAATCCGATCTTTCATTTCCGGAAAAGTTTTCCCATCCCGTTGGCTGCAAGCTGAACAAGATTCGGGAAAAGTGACATCTGCTCAAATGGTTTTATTACCGTATGATAAGGCTGAACGGACAGGACGCATCTTACTTCGTTCATTTTAATCAGCAGGCTTCTGACGCTTTCCGGCAAGCCCAGGACTTCCCCATCCACTCATCAGGTTTGTCTGAGGCTTTAACAAGAAAAGCGCCTTTAGATATCGCAATATCTGCTGTGTTATCGTTTGAGGCGTCATCAGAACAGATGATCTCATAGAGCCCTATGTCCTGATTTGATAAGTCGTCTAAAATACCTGCGATGTTGTGTTCTTCATTTCTACAGGGCACTAAGACTGATATCTTGACACTCCTGTCAAAGGGAAGCTTCTTACCAGGACTTCCGAGAGCCGGCATCCGATAGAATAGCAGCCAGAATGAAAGAATACCTGACCCTATTATTATAAAGTCGATAATGTCAAATATTTCCAGAGCCATTTATCAATTTATCAATTTTCTGATTATCCAATCTATAGCAACGGGTTCAGCATTTTCTTTATTGAGCACACACCTGCTCTCTGCCTGTTTTAATATATCGTTGTTGAAATCAGACCTTTCGGCAATCTCTTTCGCAAGTTTTCCCGCTCCTTTAAAATTTCCGACTGCTGACCTCCTCATGATCCCCCTGATATCCGCTATATCATGTGAAATACACTCAGGATATTCGCAGAATCTGCATCTGGACGCGGCAAAAGCTATTTCTCTGCGTGCTTGTGAAAGCTCTGTATACATATCCTTTCTATAGAAAGGTTTATTACGCTCTATAACATAGTTCTTCATTCGCGGAACATATTGATACGATTTAATCCCACGTTTTCTAAGTATCACATTCGCAGCACTCAGTCCGGAAGTCGTTACAGTAGGTGTACCGGTCCCCATAACTGTGGATTCACCACAGCAGTACAAATTATCCCACTGTGTTTTCGTATGCATACGTTTCAGCATGTGCTGTCCGAGCATCTGTTTAGGTCCGGCAACAGCACCCCCGTTCTTGTTAGTATAACGCTCGATCGTACAGGGAGTAGCTATTTCAGAATACTTCACAGCTTTCTTGAATCCCGGGAATCTGCGCTCCATAACACTGATCAGCCGTTCTTTTTCTTTCTCCTTTTTAACAGCATAACCCACCTTGTCGCTTCTGTCCCATTTATCAAAATTCGGCCCTATGGCCATCACTACATGCGAATTTTCATCACAGAGCGTCTTGTCATTTATACTGAATATATATGCAGTGACCTCACTTTCATCAAGCTTTTCCGGATTTCCAACAAGCATCTCCACCGGTTGGGTATCTGCAGGTATCACATCCGCGTCAACAAGAGCATAAAGGACAACACTTGGGTATGTAGGGACCTGTGAAAGCGCCCATTTTATTTTCTCGGGTGATACATCCGGCTCTCCAATCAACCCGGAATAAAGATTCCATACTGTACCCGAATAGATCAGGTCGTCCGCAAATATCTCTCTTCCGTCCTTCGTCCTGCCCCCATCTGCACGTCCGTTACCGAAAAGCACCTGGGTCACTTCACTGTTGTAAAAGATATCGCCGCCGTTTTCTTCTATTACTTTTTCCAGCTTACCCGGCAAAAACATAGTCGAGCCTGCCGGATAGAAACTTCCTCCTACATGGTTGTCTACTAACATCACAGCAGCAAGCACCGCAGGGGCTTCCTTGACTGTAGCGTAACAATAGGTAGAAGTCAGTTTATCGAAAAAATTGAATATTTCCGGATCACTGAAATATTTCTTCAGAATATCTTCAGCACTCTTATTAAGGTAACTCAGGAACTTAACATACGACAGGGGATGCTTCATCATACTTTTCAAAGTACTGCGCAGATCGGTCTCATCCGGTGTCGTATATGTCGGATCCTCAACCATCACATGCTGATACATTTTATATGTATCCTTATAAAACCTACTTATGTTGTCAGCCTCATCAGGGAAAACCACTGACAGTTCCTCAATAAATTTATCGATATCCGGCCAGAACCTGATCCGATGCCCCATAAAGTTAACACAGTAAAGCATATCATTACGTATCACGTCTATAGGTTCTTCAAGACAGTTGAACACAAATCTGTGCGCGTTGAAACCTTTATCACCAAACCCGTATAACATAGCTGAACCCTGATCGAATACAGCCCCCGGCCGTTTGAACGTCCCGCACGATCCTCCGGGTTCATGGTTCTTTTCTGCTACAGCGACCTTAAGTCCTTTCTTTGCAAGCAATGCAGCTGCTGTTAGTCCTGAAAGTCCGGCCCCGATGATCAAAACATCGTATTTCATATGCCCTCATTTATTCTCTGCGATATAGTAAATCAATTTTTCAGTCTCTTCCCATCCAAGACATGCGTCAGTAATCGATTTTCCGTATATATTTTCTCCGATTCCCTGACAGCCTTCAACAAGATAGCTTTCTATCATGAACCCCTTTATCATCTTCCTGAGTGACGACTCGTATTTTCTGCTAAGCAATACTTCCCGTGCGATCCTTGGCTGTTCGGAAAATATCTTTCTGGAATTGGAGTGATTAGTATCGATCAATATTGCCGGATTACTTAAATTCCTTGAAGAATATTCATCCGAGATAGCTATAAGATCCTCATAGTGATAATTCGGTATATTGCGTCCTTTGGAATCCATGGCACCTCTAAGAATAGCATGTGCGTATGGATTTCCGGATGTTCTTACCTCCCAGCTGTTATATATGAATGTGTGTCCTTTCTGAGAAGCCTGTATAGAATTGAGCATTACAGTCAGATCGCCGCTGGTCGGATTCTTCATTCCCACCGGACTGCTTATTCCACTGACGGTCAGTCTGTGCAACTGATCTTCAACAGATCTCGCTCCGATAGTATGATATCCGAGAACATCCTCAAGATAAGTATAATTTCCGGGGTAAAGCATTTCATCCGCTGCAGGCATATGGTATTCGCACAAGGCTCTGATATGCATTTTCCTTATAGCTTTTATGCCTTCAGAAAGATCCGGTCCCTTCCCGGGATCAGGTTGATGCATCATCCCTTTATATCCCTCTCCTGTTGTCCTGGGCTTGTTCGTATATATTCTCGGAATAATGAGCAGTTCCCCGGATACCTTGTCCTGTACAGCGGCAAGCCTTCCTATATATTCACAAACAGAATCTTCATTATCAGCTGAACACGGTCCCAGAACAAGAATCAATCTGTCATCACTTCCTTCAAGCACCGATTTTATCTGTCTGTCTCTCTCTTCCTTTACCGGCTTCATATGTTCAGGAAGCGGAGCCATCGCCTTGATTTCTTCTGCAGAAGGAATATGTTTTACAAATTCCATGCCTGTCATAAGGTGATTATCCTGTATCCTTGTGCTACATAAGAGGCCATAGACGGATGTCCGTTCATTTCATCCGAAAACGGTATACCTACCTTAGAGTTATATTCAAGAACACCCATTTTAAATGAGCAGGCTTTACATATGCTGTCGATCATTCCTCCTTCTTTAGCCTTCAGATAAAGCGGATTTCTGTTTTCTTCAAGCTCCTTCACCAGCATGACTGATTCACCTTCGAAAACGATCCTTGCTTCCATTCCCTTACTGTTCATATCCAGAACATTAAGCAGGACATGAATAAAACACATCGTCTCACCTTTAAAAGCAAAATAAACTACCTTTTCCATATAAACCTCCGCAATAAAATCAATGATCAATGTTTAATAAAAGTATTGTTATCCAGATCCCTAAAAGCCTGATCCAGCTCTTCACGCGTATTCATAACAATAGGTCCGCCCCATGCTATCGGTTCCCTTAAAGGTTTTGCAGACATCAGAATGAACCTTAAAGCACTCCCTACGGCCTTTACTCTGAAAGTATCGCCCTCACCAAGAAGTACTGCCTGCTTCTCTGATATTACACTGCTTCCTTTACTACCGAAACTCCCTGATCCGTAAAAAATATACACAAAAAGTGTCCGCTCTTCTTCAACTTCACAGAACCATTCAGTGCCTTCAACAAGTTCAACATCCAGGTATGAAGCTTTAATGAATTTCCCCTCAAATGCTCCCTTTACTCCATTATACTCACCGGCGATGACTCTGACTATTGCATTATCAGTCTTTACGACCGGCACATCTTCACTTTTAATGTCCCCATATAATGGATCTGTCATCTTATCCTTCGCAGGAAGGTTGAGCCAAAGCTGCGCACCAAGCATACGTTCAGAAGCCTGAGGCATTTCCTGATGTATGATGCCTGATCCGGCAGTCATCCACTGACACTCTCCGTCAAGTATACTTCCTCTGTTACCTAGGCTGTCCCCATGCTCGATATCTCCTTTGATGAGATATGTAATAGTTTCGATCCCCCTGTGGGGATGCCAGGGAAAGCCTTTCGTGTAATCATCAGGATCCTGTGAATCAAAAGCATCGAGCATAAGGAAAGGATCATAATCTTTCGTGTCGTTATAGCCGATGACTCTTACAAGTTTTACTCCTGCTCCATCTACCGCCGGCTTTCCTTTTGTAATCCTCAGTACTTCTCTGATTTTCATAAAGCTGTCTCCTCTAATATATATTAAATACATTTATTATTAGATGATATTATATCTCATTAAATGATTTTATGCCTGAAGCAATTACAGCGAAAACTCCGCTGCCTGTACCCTCAACTATTTTCTGGACAGTATTCTTCAAAGAAAACACTGTTTGAACATCACCAAGGACTACGAATCCGGATCTGTCAAGGATATCTCGCATCTCGGAAGCAGACCTAAAAATTGCGTTCTTATAGCTTTCACTTTCATGTTTATTCTGATCATACTGTTTTCCGAGAGGTGTATCCCTGTCAATAAAAGCAATGATAAATCTGCCATTGTATTTAAGTATACGCCGTATCTCTGCGAAAGCGATATTTATGTCATCCAGAAAAGAATCAACTGTTATCATCAGAGCAAAATCGAACCGTCCGTCTTCAAACGGAAGCTTCTCAGCTTTTCCGTCCCAAACCTTGATCCCCCTGGCTTTCGCGGCAGCAGCCATGTTCTCCGAAGGCTCGACCCCGCATCTTATCCCTAACCTTTCAGCAAAGATCCCCGTCCCAACACCGATCTCGACGCCTTCTCCTGACGATGGAATAAATCTTCTGACCGCTTCAAGTTCCGATTCGAAAAGTTTATCATTCTCTATGAACCAATCGTCATATTTGTCAGCAAGCACATCAAAATCGTTCACTCCGCTACCCCCACACATCAGTTATGACTCTCTGACCAGATCAATGATACCGGATATTTCCTCAGTTACTTCTAACGTACCAATATAGGACCCTTCATCATCACGAACCGCATAGTATCTGACCAGATCAAGTTTACTTCCCTTTCTTACAGGTACGATCTGTGAATCTTTACGTCCTGATCTGAAATCTTCGATCATATTTCTTATGACCGGCACAAGCTTCGGCGGATGGCACAGATACACATTTCTGCCAATTATAGTTCTGGTTCTTGTAAAAACCTGATGTTTGCCTTCCGAATAGTATCTGATGATATCTTCATCATCTATAAACGTAAGATCGGTAGGCAAAGTGTTAAGCATTGCTGTCATTTGATCCGTGCTCATGAAACCACTTGGAAGGTTTATCTCATCCCGATATTTCAGATCAGCAGATCCGCAACCGTCTTCATTGCTATTGATCCATGTAGCAGCATCCGAATTAGAAGATCCCTCGATCCCCTTATTGAAGACATAACCGATGTGCACACTCTCTTTAGCAACAAGCAGCCAGTCGCTATCGGACATAAGGGGAAGCAACATCGGAAGAAGTATCTCATTCTCTTTGATTATCATAGTTTCGATCTGAGGTAACAGTCTGTCTGCAATAAGTTTTATGCGTTTAGCACTAGCCTTATCACTTGTTACAGCATCCTTGAACAAGCCCAGAAGCTGTCTTATTATATCGTCAACACCCCACATTACCTTAGGCGGTGCAGTTATCCCGTTTCTTTCAAGATACGGAAAAAGCAGATTCTCCTTCCTGTCATAATGTCTAATGATTTTCATGAGCTCTTGCGCATCATAAATCAGATCTTCTCTGTCCGTATCACTTTCTGTGGCAAGGAACTTTCTTATATCAGGTAAAAGCTGCTCATTCAGAAAAACACTTATTCCTCTATTTTCTCCGGCAAAAACCCTTATCGGATGGCCTGTTTCAAATTTCCCGATCTTATCTCGGAAATTTCCAGTCATCCTTCCGATAACAAGATCAGCATGGATCTGATTTGCTCTCTGGATATCCTCGACCCCGATCCCCTCCTCAACAAGCAAATTTTCAGCAGCGGCAAGTTCTGCAGGGTCGATCTCTTTAAGTTCAGATATTAAATTTTTCTCCGCCTCTTCAGGGGTCCCGCCATTCATAAGTTCTTTCAGCAATGCTGCTAGTTCACTTATCCTATCGCTCATTCTACTACTCCTGTTCATTCTATTTCTGTAATCCTCTTAAGAAGTTCAACAGCTTCCTGCGCACCATTCTCCGAGATACTGTAATGCACCCATTTGCCTTCCGGTCTTTCAGCAACCATACCGGATCCTACCAATATTTTCATATGGTAAGAAAGAGATGATTGACCGATATCCATCTTTTCTAATATCCGGCATGCGCACTTCTCTCCGCTTCGAAGCATTTCAAGTATCATCAGCCTCTTGGGATCACACAAAGCCTTAAAAACGGCTGCATTTTCTTCGTGATCATTGATCATATTATCTCCCTCTTCCCGACATGATATCTGTGAAAATCTTAGCTATAGTCGGATCGAATCTTATCCCCGCACCATTTCTTATTTCGGATATAGCAAAATCCTTTCTTTCCTCTTCAGGTACCCCATCTCTGTTCAGAATACGGTCGTAAGTTTCTGCGACAGAAATGATCCTTGAAATCAAAGGTATCTGATCATATTTGAGTCCTCTCGGATAACCCGACCCGTCCCAGTGTTCGTGGTGTCCGTAAACATACTCAGCCAGATCAAGAGTATCATCAAACAAATTCAGCAAGCGATATCCAATAACTGAATGTTGGCGCATCAGTCCCATCTCATTATCAGAGAGATGATCCTTATTCAGGATTTCATCATCAAGCGTGACCTTACCAATATCATGAAGGTATCCGGCCCTTTTAAGCTTGCTGATCTCGTTTTCAGAAAGTCCCATTACTTCCCCTATTGATGCGCAAAGTTTTTCGACCGCTACAGAATGATCTTTCTCCCTTGGACTTCTTGTGTGCAAAGTCTCAACTATAGTGTCAATGATATCCTTGTTGATCAAAGTACGGTTGACTGTCTTATCGTGGTACATGGCATTCTCGGCATTTGCCATTACATACTCCAGTGACTGATAGTTTTCTGTTTTAGTATCACACCCCAGCGCGATACTGCATTTGATAGCCTCAACACGAGCATCTCTGAACCCGTCTCTGATTCTCTCCATTATTTCTTCAGCGGTCTTCCTGTCACTACCCGGCAACACAATAATAAACTCGTCTCCGCCCACTCTTGCAATCAAGTCTCCCCTTCTGCAAGCCTTTGAAATGATCTCAGAAGATTTCATGATCAGCTTATCTCCTGCAGAATGCCCGAAAATATCGTTGGTCATTTTAAGTCCGTTTATGTCGGCGAAAACGATCGACAAAGGGAGATTATCAGCGATATCGATCTTAACATAGTTTTCTTCAAAACATCTGCGGTTATGAAGCCCGGTAAGCGGGTCATGACAGCTAAGATAATCTATCTCGGCTTCCCTTAGCTTTCTCTCAGTTATGTCCATGAAGGTAACAACACTCCCGACAGTCATTCCGTTTACTATTTGAGGATAAGAATGATACTCCACTTCAAAGTATGACCCGTCAGCCCGCCAAAACACCTCATCATCAGCGTCATAACCTCTCCCGTCACATATCGATTTGAATATTCTGCATTTATCGATAGGAAAATCGCTGCCATCAATATATTTACTATGAATGATCTGATGCATATTCTTACCAAGCAGTTCCTCCGGGGTAATGTATCCAAGCAATCTCAGACAGCTCACATTACAGAAAGTGCAGTTACCGTTCATATCCATCCCATAGATCGCTTCTGCTGTAGAATCAAGTATAAGCTGAAGTTGATTCCTGCTATTTTCAAGCGCAGCATTAGACTCGTTTAGTTCCGTAGTCCTGTCATCCACAGCCGATTCAAGATCGTTGATCAATAACTGCATCTTGTCCGCTACTTTATTGAAACTGCCTGAAATCATCCCAAGCTCATCATTTCTGATTATCTTAACTCTTCTTGCAAAATCTCCTCCTGCTATCGAGTCACCTACTTCAAGGAGTTCATTAAGAGGCTTGAGAAGTCTTTTTGTGAAAATACTATAAACGACTATAACTATCAAGAGAACAGAAAGCGTTATCAAGACTGTGATCAATATATTCGAAACGATATCCTCCATATAAAGATTCTCCGGTATAGCTGATACTATGACCCAATGGAGCCCATCACGGTCTAC
>JAQVYV010000107.1 GCA_028708525.1 Eubacteriales bacterium | reverse complement strand
CCGTTCACCGCACCCTCTGCAAGTGTTTCAGACGTAAGCCAACGGGTGAGATATGCTGCCAGACCTGTGTCAAGGAAGTATAGCTTGGGTGTCTTTACCGCACGGATGATGGCATTATTGGAATATGGTTTGAGCAAATAGACAATGCCGCTGGTACGCAAAATCGAAAGCCAGCGTTTCGCCGTCGGTTCGCTGATACCCACATCCCTGGCGAGAGAAGCCATGTTCAGAAGATTTCCGGTCATCGCGGCGCATACGGTCATAAACTTCATGAACGAATCTTCATCCGCAACCTGCGTCAGCTTGCGGACATCGCGCTCAATGTATGTCTTAACATAGTCTGAATAGAAGTTTTGCCAGGTGAAATCCGGTTCGGCAAAAAGCTCCGGCATACATCCTCGGTGGATGATTTCCCAGACTTCCTTGATCAGAAGGTCTTTCCTCGTTTTCTTGCGGCGCATAAGATAATCGAAAGTCGGTATAAACGGCTCGTTCCAGTCTTCATCACGCATTTCGCGAAGAGACAGTCCAAGAAGCTCCAAAATTCCGGCACGACCTGCCAAGCTCTCAGTCACGTTTTTCATCAGTTCAAAGCTTTGTGAACCGGTCAGATAATAATCACCCTTATGCTTGCTTTTATCCAACTCTATCTTTATATATGGAAAAATCTCGGGTGCGTACTGCACCTCATCGATAAAGACAGGCGGAGGATTCAGCTGTAAGAAGGCACCCGGCTCTTCTTTCGCCCGGGAACGAACGGCCATATCGTCAAAGGTTACGGTTGCGATATCAGGTTTTATTCTTTCGATCAGTGTCGTTTTCCCGACCTGTCTCGCACCTGTAACAACGATAGCACCTTTTTCTTTCGCCCGCTGTATAACAGCTCCTTCAATATGTCTTTTCACATACATTTCCAATCACCCTCTTTATGTAATTCTAATATTGAATATTATTATAACATAAATCATCGAATGGTTGCCCCCGTCCCCATCAAGCGTGCTTTAGTCTTAACAAAATCCGTCAAGGTTATCCTGCTGTCGTTGTTAAGGTCCGCCGCTGCCGCATATGCACCGGAAAGTACAGTTTTCGCCATAATGTGAGATTTTAGCTGCACGAAATCAGTCAGAGTAAGCTTCCCGTCGCCGTTAAGATCACCTGTTACAACGATTTTTAATTCATCGATGACATTCCCACCCTGTTTTCTGCGAACTATCATACCCGTACCGATCAGTTCAGAAGAAGACACAGCAGTATTGCCCCGGTATACAGTTACATCAGCACTGCTACTCAGGTTGCTCAGAAACGATTCCGTTGTTATTCCTGCACTCACCCCACTGATCAGTTTCCTCGTACGATCTACCGAAAGAACAGCTGAAGATATCAGTTCAGGTTTGAAATAATCAACTGTTACCGCTTGAGAGAAATCACTATACACATGCTCGTCATTTATGCCTGAGCTTGCATAAGCACGAACGGTAAACCGGTAAGTAAGTCCCTTCTGAAGGACAGTATCACCGATTACAACAACAGTCTTAGAAATCCCGGTCTGCAACACATCATACTTATCCGTTGAGCCTGCGGCAAAAAACACTTCATAGAAATCAGCACCCTCAGCCGAAGCCCACGAGATCTCTACCCCGCCCTCCATGGCTGCCGAAGCCGAAACAGCATCTATCCGCTTATCCATCCATCCCGAATAGAAAGTCATGTCCTCTGTCAGCCGCAAAATATCAAAATCATAGATCGACTTAAGGTCCGCTGTATACCAGCCGCGAAAGACTTTATCCTCCATCTGAGGATCATCCGGAAGCATAATAAGACTCCCGCGCTGGAGCTCGGCAACGTGATACACCGACAGATCGGAATTCAGAAAAGTAGCGGTCCTGGTATCATCCACCATTATTGTCACATACCCATTCCAGGGATCCGTCCACCCTGCAGTACCTTCGTGATAGAATATCCTGAAGTAGTTACCTGAATGGTCAGGACTGCCAAATATCCAGCCGCCGGTATCAGTCGGAGCATTCCCGAGGAACTCCGCGCTCTCAAGTGTACAAGCAATGAATGCATTATCGCCTATATATCCGACACTTCCGGGGATCGTAACCGAATCAAGAGATCCGCATCCTGCAAAAGCATTGTCTTCAATAGTAACTACACTGTTCGGGATACATATTTCCGAAAGATACGGAGAATTAATGAAAGCATTGTTGCCGATGACTTCAGTACCCGAAGGGATCTCATATCCACCTTGTCTTCCTCCGGGATAACAAAGAAGTCTTTTGCCATCTTTGCTAAACAGCACACCGTCAATACTCCGATAGAAAGCGTTTTCAGGATCCACCTTAAATTCTCTTACAGATGTGCAGCTGGTAAAAGCCTCTTTCCCGATGCTCTCGACACTTGCGGGGATATCGACCGCTGTCAGGCTGCTACAACTGCTGAATGCACCATCACCGATATACATCAGGCTGTCAGGCAAAGTCACCGACTTTAGTTTCAGACACTCTGCAACAGCTTGCTTTCCTATCTCACCAACACTCTGTCCAAACACGATCCTGCTCAGTCCATTATTATCATAGAACGCACGATCCGCTATCCGCACAACGCTGTCAGGTACGATATATTCATCTGACATAACACTCTGATAACAGATTAATTCACTCTTATCCTTATTGAAAAGCGCTCCTCCGGAACTTGAATAGTACGCGTTCAAGTCAGAGATCCTAATGTCTGTCAAGCTTGAACAGTACATAAAAGCTCTTTCACCAATGCTTTCAACACCGGCAGGAATTTCTATTCTCTCAAGAAAAGTGCAGTTGGCAAAGGCCATATATCCTATCGCCTCCACATTTTCGGGCAATACGATTTGCCGTAGATTCGCGCATCCGTCGAAAGCCATTTTCTCAATAATGCTGACCTTGTTGGGTATCTCGATCTCAGCCAGATTTTCACATCCGGCGAAAGTACCCTCTTTGATTTCTGTGGCCCCGTCCGGCAGAACGACATGCGGAAGCGAAGAACATCCTCTGAACGCACCTTCCCCGATATAAGTAACACCCTCAGGAATATATACATATGTAAGTTTCGAGCAATTAGCGAAAGCCATATCTCCGATCCTGTTAACAGTTTCAGGAACAATAATTTCCGTTACTGCTGACTGATCCATAAATGCACCTCCATCTATTGCTATGATCCTATGCCCGTCTATCTTGTCCGGAATAACGACTCTGCCCCTGCTTCCGGTATTTTTGACAACAATTGCATTATCCCCTTCAAATCTATACTCGAACTTACCGATGATTGAATCCGAAACCGGCAAATCATAAATAGCGTACACCGTAAGGTCAGCCCTGATCGCTTTATACACTGTGCTCCACTTAGTAAAAACATGCCCTTCCCGTACCGGATCATCCGGTGGTATCGCCGCAGTATCATATATGACCTGATCCTCCGTCTTGAGGATTCTTCCGTCCCAATCCTTAAACGTCACGGTGAAAGTAGGATCGATAATATTTATTTCTGCTGTCCCAACAACATCCGTTCCGTCATTCGAAGATACGACAACGGTTACTGTACCTTTCTTCTCTGGATACAGTGATCCATTGCTCGTGATGCTCGCCTCACCTGTGCCATTTATGACAGACCAGCTCACTGTTTTCTTAAGAGCATCTGCCGGAAGCACCTCGCATTCCAGCTGAACTTCTGTAAAGTATTGAAGTTCATCCGGTGCTATGACATTTATTTTCTCGATCCCTCTCCCCACTGTAACAGTATGAGAAACAGTCAGATCATTTTCCGGAGATCGTGCTGTTATCTGAGTAGTTCCCGGACTTACTCCCGTTACCCACCCGTCTTCATCAACAGCAGCGATCGAATCATCTTCAGACGTCCAGATGACATTCCGGTTGTCTGCAGATTCAGGCTGGATCAAAGCCTCAAATCTGTATCTTCCTCCTGTTGCCACCACATCCGACCAGTGTATCAAAACGATTCCTTCGACCGGTTGGAGCACGGTGATCATCACCTCATCGTACAGCCCGCCATCCTCAGCAGTTACTCGTATCAGAGCAGTACCCTGATGCCTTGCGATCACGACTCCTTCATCACTGACTGTTGCAACATATTCTGAAGATGTCGACCAAACGACATTCTTATTGCTTGCTGATACGGGCAGAATATCAACGGCTAATGATAATGTGTCACCAATGAATATCCCGGTCGGTGCTTCGCGAATTGAAATACTCGTGACTTCGCTTCTCACTGTGACTTTGCAGTAAGCCCGCACTGAACTCCCGTCAGCAGCTGAAGCAGTTATCAGAGCAGACCCGGATTTAACAGCAGTGACCCACCCGTTTGCATCAACAGAAACGACTGATTCATCACTGCTATGCCAGTTAAGTCTCTGATCATAACTGTCCGAAGGTACTATTTCAGGTGTCAGAGTATAGCCTTCTCCGGCATCAAGTATTACATCAGACAGGATAAGGATCTTTTCAATGCCCTGGTATACCATAATGGTGCAGTTTGCGGTAAATCCGCCTGCATAGCTTACCGCTGTTATCTGAGTGCTGCCTTCTGATAATGCACGGATCGTTCCGTCAGGTTCAGCGACGGCAACACTTTCATCAGAACTTGACCATATACAGTCTGTAAGCGAAGCATTAAAAGGGACGGGCTGCAGGATTTTGGCCGACTCACCGGTAACCATAACCGCATCCTCAAGAATGATGCTTTGCAGAGGTACATAAAGATCACGAATTATCGGCATTCTATATTCACCGGCATCCATGATCCACTTCCCGTTGAAATCATATCCCGCGAATGTCAGTTGCTCGCTCATCTCCTCATGACTGCAGGATACAGCATCAAGATCGTTTGGATTTTCATGCAATACGGTAGAATCCAGATAAAAGCAATTGCTTATATCCGACAAAGTGTTCGTTTTAACTGTTATAGCACCTTCATTCACAACTTCTTCATCCGTATGACCGGTGATCATTCCTGTGTTATAGCATCGGTTGATCGTCTTTCTGTTATCAAATGTTATCCCGCCGGCACTTCCTGAAGGAACCGCAACAACACCGCTATTGTAACAGTCGGATATCGAGCTTTCGTTCAGTCTGACGATCCCCGCCATATAAGCAGCAGTTCCTTCCGAAGCCGCAAGTTCACCGCTATTGTAACATTGGTAAACATCGCCATTATTGCGTGAACTTATCCCCCCGAAATATCCCGGAAAATCGGTCCTGATCGCACCCGTATTGAAACAATTTCCTATCGACCCGCTGTTCGGGCCGCATATTCCTCCGAAAAGCAATTCGATCAAACCTGAGTCAGCTATGTAAAAATCAGCTTCATTATAGCAATTCTTGATAAGTTTATTGTTCTGGGCAGATATTCCTCCGGCAAAAACCTGCACGTTACCTGAAGACGTGATTTCGATTCTGCCCTGATTCCCGCAAAAAGAGATGGTTCCGTAGTTTTTGCCGGAAATACCGCCTGATCTTGATGTAGAGAAGTACCCGGTTGATGAAATGGTACCTTTGTTAAGGCTCTTATTGACATACCCGTAATTGATACCTGTTATACCACCGTGTACGTTATATGACCCAAACCGGTCAGCAGTATCATTACTGCTCCAGAATACTGTTGCATCATTATAGCAATTGATGAGCCTCCCAAGGTCATAATTGCTGCCGGCTATCCCACCTGAATACCCGCTTATCCTGCCACTTTGGACCGAACCTTCGACATAACACCTCTGTATAGTACCTCCGTTGACACCGGAGATACCCCCATGATCGAAATACGATTTGGTTCCGGTACCGATATCACAGTCATGCAACCGCAGATCA
>JAQVYV010000106.1 GCA_028708525.1 Eubacteriales bacterium | reverse complement strand
CGGTGCGCAGGGACGGACTAAACTGAATGTGATGAAGGCTGTCAGGCCGGATTATATTATGACCGGCGTATGCCTGCTTGTGCTTGCAGTTGTTCTTTTCCTTGAGTTTGTAAGGTTCTGATCATGATAAATATCGCACTGCTGACTGAATATGACGGGATCGGATTTCATGGATGGCAAAGCCAGAAAGGACTAAGAAACGTTCAGGATGAGCTTTCAGGGGCGATACAGAAGATAACGGGAGATAGACCGGTAGTTACAGGATGCAGCAGAACGGATGCAGGTGTCCATGCAAAGGGTCATGTGTCAAATTTTAAATCCGATATCCGGGTCCCTGTCAACAAGATCCCTATAGCATTGAACAGCAAGCTTCCTGATGATATTTCTGTCCTCAAAGCCCTGGAGGTAAGTGATTCTTTTCATGCCAGATTTGATGCAGTAGGTAAGGAGTACAGGTATAGGATCATATTCGGGCAGTCGCGACCTTCGCTGGACAGGAACAGAGCGTATCACTCTAACTTCGAACTTGATGTATCGTCGATGCAGAAAGCAACCGGGTCTTTAGTCGGCACACACGATTTTAAAGCATTCATGGCAAGCGGAAGTGAAGTCAAAACTACCATACGGACAATATATGCATTGGATGTCGTATCTGTTGAAAACGGAGTGGATATCCTGGTCAAAGGCGATGGATTTCTTTACAATATGGTTCGAATAATAGCCGGTACCCTGTTCTATGTTGGTAACGGAAGATTCAGAGCGGAAGATGTTTCCGGGATGATCGAATCGGGTGACAGGAGAAATACCGGTAAGACATTACCTGCATATGGTCTTTATCTTGAAAAGGTCTTTTACAGTGACGGGTTATTTGGATATAATATTTGAGAATGCAGCTGAGGGCTGCAGAAGGTGGAGTGTTATGACCAGTAAGTGGAACAACAGAACGAATATGACCATGCTTACCGATTTCTATGAACTCACCATGTCGGGCGGATATTTTCAGAATAAGGTACACGAGGATATAGCATACTTTGATATGTTTTTTCGGGATGTACCTGAAAAGGGCGGATTCGCTATCATGGCAGGAGTGGAACAGCTCGTAGACTATCTTGAAGCCCTCGAATTTACAGATGATGATATTGCTTTTTTAAGGGATAAATACGGATTCAGGGAAGATTTTCTGGAATATCTTTCCGGTATGAAATTTGCTTGTGATGTTATGGCTGTTCCGGAGGGGACACCGATCTTCCCGGGTGAACCGATCGTTAAGGTCAGAGGACCGGTCCTTCAAGCCCAGATGATAGAGACGATGATACTTCTTACTGTCAATCATCAGAGTCTTATAGCGACTAAAGCTGCCAGGATCGTAAAGGCTGCGAAGGGCAGAAGTGTAATGGAGTTCGGCGCAAGGCGCGCTCAGGGGTATGACGGAGCTGTGCTTGGCGCACGTGCTGCTTATATCGGCGGTGTGAAGGGGACATCATGCACGATAAGCGGGCAGCAGTTCGATATACCGCTTTCAGGAACGATGGCTCACAGCTGGGTTCAGTTTTTCGACAATGAATATGAAGCATTCAAAGCGTACGCGATGATGTATCCGGAAAACACTGTGCTTCTGGTCGACACATATAATGTATTGAGATCAGGTGTACCCAATGCGATAAGGGTCGATAGGGAGATACTCCGGCCGATGGGGAAGAAACTTAAAGGTGTGCGTATCGACAGCGGTGACCTGACTTATCTTTCTGTTCAGACCCGGAAAATGCTCGACGAAGCCGGACTGAATGATACTGCGATAATAGCCAGCAATGCTCTGGATGAATACATTATAAGGGATCTGAGGCATCAGGGTGCGTCGATCGATGCTTTTGGCGTCGGCGAAAGGCTTATAACATCCAGAGAAGAGCCTGTTTTCGGAGGTGTATATAAACTTTCCGGGATCGAGAGGGATGGGGAGCTTATTCCTAAAATGAAGATATCTGAGAACCCCGGTAAAATAACAAATCCGGGCAACAAGGAGCTTTGGAGGCTGTATGACAGGACGACGGGCATAGCGATCGCCGATGTCATCACTCTTGCGGATGAGATCATAGATGACAGTAAGCCATATGACCTGTTCGATCCGGAGCATACATGGAAGCGAAAATTAGCTGAGAACTTTGAAGCCAGAAGACTTCTTGAGCCTGTTTTCCGCAATGGGATCAATGTACATAAGAAGAAATCAGTGCATGAAATAAGGGATTACTGTAAAGTTGAGACAGACAGATTATGGGATACAGTGAAGAGATTCGAGAACCCTCAGACATACTATGTGGATCTCTCACAGAAGCTTTGGGATCTTAAAGATGGTATACTCAGATCATTTAACCGGAATTGATATTGAATTGGAGGTAATATGGAATTTCTTGGATTCCTTCTGGATGGAGTAAAAGCGTTGAATTACCAGCAGGTTCTGATGTGGATCATCGGAGCCGGTCTGATTTTTCTGGCGATCAAGAAGGATTACGAACCTGCGCTGCTTCTTCCGATCGGATTCGGAGCGATACTGGTAAATATACCTTTATCGAGCATGGTAGATCAGAACGTTCCGGGCTATGGTGTTGTTGAAGGGATAATAGATTTTCTCTTCAATAAAGGCATCGCGACAGAATTGTTTCCACTTGTATTGTTTGTCGGAATAGGAGCTATGATCGACTTCGGACCGCTTCTTTCAAATCCGAAGATGCTGTTTTTCGGGGCAGCTGCTCAGTTTGGTATATTCGGTACTCTGCTCCTTGCCGTTGCTCTTGGATTTGATTTAAAAGACGCCGCCTCGATCGGTATAATCGGAGCTGCGGATGGCCCGACTTCGATATATGTAGCAAATTTCTTCCAGAGTAAATATGTTGGCCCGATAATGGTAGCAGCTTACTCGTATATGTCACTTGTTCCTATAATCCAGCCTTTTGCGATAAAACTAGTTACAACTAAGAAAGAACGCATGATCAGGATGCCGTATAAGCCGAAACAAGTTTCGAAGACAACAAGGATCCTTTTCCCGATAGGTGTCTCTCTGATAGCCGGATTGATAGCACCGTCTTCTTTGTCGCTTATAGGGATGCTGATGTTCGGTAATCTGATACGTGAGAGTGGTGTTCTTAATTCTCTGTCCAAGACGGCACAGTCTGAGCTTGCCAACCTCGTGACTCTGTTTCTTGGAATTACTATCGCCTCTAAGATGCAGGCAGCGGATTTTATTACTATCGAAACTTTGGTGATAATCGGTCTTGGTCTTGTGGCATTCGTTTTCGATACGGTATTCGGAGTTTTCTTTGTGAAATTCCTGAACCTGTTTACTAAGAATAAAATGAATCCTATGGTGGGAGCTGCGGGGATATCGGCGTTCCCAATGTCCGCGAGAGTTATACATAAGATGGGACTGAAAGAAGATCCTCAGAATTTTCTGCTTATGCATACTGTAGGTGCTAATGTCGCAGGTCAGATAGCCTCTGTAATAGCGGGCGGACTGATCATTTATCTGATCAAGTAAGGATCAAGTAAGGAAGGGGTACCATTATGTTTGGCAAAATGGATATGGTCGATTTTATAGAAGCACTAAAGGTCATGGGGAAAGGGATGCTGGGTATATTTATTGCCTTGACTATAGTGTATCTTTTTGTTTTACTTTTAACTAAAGCTTTTCCTGCTGATAAGGAAAACGCGGATACAGAAAACTGATTGAAAGAGAGATATGGATATGATCAAGATCGAAATGGAAAACGGCGGGGTTATCAAACTGGAGCTTTATCCGGAGCATGCACCGATTACAGTAGAGAATTTTACCAAGCTCGTTAAGGAAGGCTTTTATGACGGTCTCGTCTTTCACAGAGTAATCAAGGGGTTTATGATCCAGGGCGGATGTCCGCAAGGTAAAGGGACAGGCGGTCCGGGGTATAGTATCAAAGGTGAGTTCAGGATCAATGGTGTTGATAACAAGCTGAAACATACAAGAGGAGTTATTTCCATGGCGCGGTCACAGGCTCCTGATTCTGCCGGTTCTCAGTTTTTCATAATGCATGAGGATTCACCGCATCTCGACGGGCAGTACGCTGCTTTCGGAAGAGTTGTCGAGGGGATAGATATAATCGATGATATCGCTGCTGTTAAAACCGACTTTTCTGACAGACCCTATGCTGAGCAAAGGATGAAGAAAGTAATTTATTACGATAAAGCGGAGCAGGAGTAAAGAATTTGTCTGAAAGAGTTAAACTGGCGGCGCATACTGCAGCTAAATATGACCAGGGGCATCTTGACAGATTCCTGAAGCCATACCACAAGGCTGAAAGTGATTTCCTTGCGCGTGATATACTGTCTCTGGACATGGGTAACATCAACAAGACGTATAACAGTATTATCAAAGCCGGAAAGTCGGAAGATGCCGATTTCTTACTCGAACCACCTGAAGTCATGGTGAAGTATGAGGTTTCTGAAGCAGAGCTAAGAGAGCTTAGTGACACCGGATCGAAGTTCATTGCAGAGGGCAGGTTCGCAGCAGTAACGATGGCAGGTGGTCAGGGTACACGACTTGGGCATGATGGACCGAAGGGTACTTTCGTACTACCGTTGAAAGAACCGAGATCTCTGTTCCAAATCCAATGTGAGGGATTGAAACGTGTTGGAGATATGGCCGGAAATCAGATACCATGGTTTATCATGACCAGCCGGGGGAATCACGAGGCTACTGTTGATTTTTTCCGTGAAAACTCATACTTTGGATACGATAAGAATCTAGTGAGATTTTTCTCTCAGAATGAAGTGCCTGTTGTTGACCTTAATGGCAAATTGCTGGTTCGTGACAACTGCATCGTCAGAGCTCCTGACGGAAACGGAGGGATATTTGCCGCGCTTGCCTCTTCGGGGAATCTGGAAATAATGGAGAGATCAGGGGTGGAGAAGGTCTTTGTCTGCGGTATAGACAACGCGCTTATCAGAATGGCCGATCCGGTGTTTCTTGGTTATGCGATCAGGAATGGAAAGCAGTTGACGAGCAAGTCGGTTCTGAAGAGAAGCTTTGATGAGAAAGCGGGAGTTTTCGTAAGAAGAAACGGTAAACCTTATTATATCGAGTATACAGAGATCCCGGAAGATAAGGCCGCTGCAACTGACCGGAACGGAAATTTACTATTCGGTGACATTGGCATAGTAGCATATGTTTATGATACTGCACTTCTAAAGAATCTTGCTGATAAACCGCTGCCGTATCATTCCGCAATCAAGAAGATCCCTTTCTGCATGCCTGACGGTACTCTTATAGAGCCCGATAAGCCTAATGCTGTGAAATTTGAAAGCTTTATTTTCGATTCGTTTGATTATGTTGATGATATCGCTGTAATGCGTGCGGACAGATCAGAGGAGTTCGCACCTATCAAGAACAGGACCGGAGAAGACAGCCCGGAGGTGCTTGCGGGCAGATCTCTGTTATGAAACTGTAACTAAAATATCATTTGTTAACACAATATGAATAAAGTATAATAACTTTTGATACATCAGATAAATCTATGATGATGAGGAGTTCGTTATGCAGTTAAATGAGATCGAAGACCTGATAATGAACCTGAAGGGTGTGCTGAATTGCAGAATAACAGAGGATGAAGATAATTCTGTAAGAGAAGTACATATCGTTGCCGATGAATCAAGAGGAGCTAAACAGATATCCAGGGACGTACAATCTGTTTTTTCTGCTACATATGGGATCTCTCTGGATTATAAGAAGATCAGTATTGCTCAGATCAGAGGCAAACTCAAGGAACAGAACAGCAGTAAACTCAAGGTCAGGAATTTCGAGCGGAACATATCCAGATCGAAGTGCCATGTTCGGGTCATTCTTGAGAAGGACGG
>JAQVYV010000105.1 GCA_028708525.1 Eubacteriales bacterium | reverse complement strand
ATATCAGCAGTTTCATCAAAGCTCTGGCGTTTTCCGCATATGTGCCTGATGAGCTCCTGAGGTCCTTCATTGTTGAAGTAACAGATGATTTTATGCCCGGAAACTGCGGAAATTTTGATCTGAACGGAGATCACACTGATGAGCCGTCAGTGCTCAGAGCAGACATAGGGGATCTTGTCAGATTTCTTTACGGCTACACTAAAGCTGCAGAAATGGCTGTCGGGTCAGATGACAAAACCATTAATATAGCGAGTGAGCTTGATAAGATTCTTGGATATCCTGTATGCAGGACCATCGATGAGTATTGATCATTTACGATCAAATGTAATGATCGCAATAATGTTCGGATCGATTCCGGCCATATCGTTTTCGATTACTTTTCTTAGCTCAGACAGACTTGTATCGAAATCATACGGAACCGCAACATCAAATATAAATTTAGTGTGTACTCTTCCCCACACGACTCTGAAATCATGCATCGAAAGATCCTTGGATATATCTTTAAGTATATCGCTCACAAGTTCGTAAGCTTCTTTCGTTCTTTCATCATCATAGTGGACCGGATCGATATGTATGACAAGGTTTATACCCATGGACTCCGATATTTCTCTCTCTATTTCATCCGCAAGCTCATGACTCGCAAGAAGATCATTGTCAGATGACACCTCGCAGTGTACCGATGCAAAAAATCGTTTATATCCGTAAGTATGTATGTGAAGATCATGGATACCGACGATCCCATCGTACTTCAATATACCTGATTCCAGTTTGTGAACTGTTTCCTCGGGTGGTGCAGACCCGATCAGCGGTCCTGCTGCATCGATCACAAGACGTATCCCGAAAAATATGATCATAAAAGATATCAGAAGTCCGATTATCCCGTCAGCATTGAATCCTGAAGTATGTTTTATCAGGAGAGAAATCAGGATCGCAAGTGTTGCTGCGACATCATTTCTGCTATCGGCAGCAGCAGCCTTCAGAGTTAAAGATGATATCCTGACAGCTGTTATCTTGTAATAGATCCATAGACCCGCTTTAACCAGAACAGAAAATATCAGGATAGCTATCGTCAGTCCTGAAGTTCTTAATTCTTCCGGTGAAATTATTTTAATTACAGATGACCGTGAAAGCTCAAATCCAAGAAACACTACCAGTACTGCAACCAGGAACCCGGCAATGTATTCGATCCTGGCATGTCCGTAGGGGTGCTCTCTGTCAGCCGGTTTGGATGATAGTGAAAACCCGATAAAAGTTACTGCCGAAGTAACGGCATCGGTCAGATTATTTACTGCATCAGCAATTACCGCGATGCTTCCCGATACTATACCGGCAAATAATTTAACTGCAAAAAGCAAGGCATTTACTGCAAGGCCTGTCAGTCCGGCAACCTTTCCTGAACGCTGTCTTCCTTCAGGTTCTTTCCCCTGATCGTATGATACAACTTCCTGCTCCAAACACACTCCTTTATCACAGTTCAGATAGATAAAATTTATTATACGCTATGACAAATCGGTTGACAATGATACCTGCGACCATATATCATCATCCGGAAAGGGAAGGTACCGAATCATGTTCAAATCAAGAGATATAGCATTCATTTCAGTATTCACTGCACTCCTGGCAGCCGGAGCATATATCAGAATACCTTTTCCGGTCGTCCCACTTACACTTCAGACACTTTTCGTACTCATCGCTGCAATGTTTCTCGGACCAGTAAGATCCGCTATATCAGTCTCAGTATATTTGCTTATGGGACTGGCGGGACTTCCTGTTTTTACTTCAGGCGGAGGTATATTTTATGTTTTCAGCCCCACATTCGGTTATCTGATAGGATTCATCCCTTCAGCTCTGCTTATGGGATGGCTTTATCAGCATATTGGACGTAAGACATTTCTGTCGGGATGGAGCATCGGGGTCGCCGGAGTGATACTCATTTACATCTGCGGAATAAGTTACATGTTTATGCTTGCAGGATCAGGTAAAATCGATGTACCGAGCTTCTCAGGAATATTCACTTTAGGCTTTGCGGTAACCATACTCGCCGATATATTTAAGAGTGCAGTTGCTTCTGCAGCAGTACTTAAACTCAGATCAGCTTTCCCTAAAGCATCACACGATCGTTGACATTTACTTTCTGCGGGATTATAGTATTACTGTTTAGTACTACTACGGAGGAGCAATGCTCGATAAACTTACTGATTTTGATCTGACAAGGCAGGAAGCAGCTGTATATTTGCTTTTGTACTCAAATCCGGACGTCACCGGGTACGAAATCGCTAAACTTGCGGGTATATCCAGGTCCAATGCTTACGCTGCACTCTCAAGTCTTACGGACAAAGGAGCTGCAAGGCTTCTCGAGGGTATGCCTAACAGATACTCACCGGTCCCGGCAGATGAATTTTGCGGAAATAGGATCCGTCGAATGCGAAAGAGCATGGACATTATAGTCTCTAACATGCCCGATGTATCTGATCCTTTGTCAGAGGGATATCTGACTATACAGGGAGACCGCAATATAATTGATACAGCCAGAAGCATGCTTTTAAAGGCAGAGAAGAGGGTTTATATATCGGTGTCAGGCAGTATTATCGGACATTTCACAGAGGAACTTTGCTTTTTGACGGAAAATAAAAGAAAAGTCGTTATAATAACAAATCCTCCATTCGATCTGTCGGGTGCTATTATATATCACTCAAACAGACAAGGTAATCAGTTACGACTGATAACTGATTCACGCAGGGTCCTGACCGGTGATATTGATCACGGGAAAGAATCCACATGCCTGCTTTCAGGAAAGCGCAATCTTGTTGATGTATTCAAAGAAGCCTTGCAGAATGAGATCAAGCTGATCGAACTAAGGGAGAAATGATATGAAGAAACCATTTGTAACACAGCAACAGATCGAAAGAATAACAAATGAATATCCAACCCCGTTTCACATATATGACGAGAAAGGAATAAGAGAGAATGCGAGACTTTTGCATAAAGCTTTCTCCTGGAATAAGGGATTTAAGGAGTACTTCGCAGTCAAAGCAACACCTAACCCTTTTATCATGCAGATCCTTAAAGAAGAAGGATGCGGGATGGACTGTTCATCATACACGGAATTGCTCCTTTCAGATGCTGCAGGCATAGCAGGTAAGGATATAATGTTCTCGTCTAATGTCACCCCACCTGAAGATTATTTGCTTGCACACAAGCTTGGTGCAGTTATCAACCTCGATGATGTAACGCACATACCCTTTCTGGAGGAACTCTGCGGCATACCTGAGACTATATCATGCCGCTTCAACCCGGGGGGAGCATTTGCTATCGATAACGCTATCATGGACACTCCCGGTGAAGCAAAGTACGGATTTACCCGCGAACAGCTCACCGAGGGATTCAAACTCCTGATGAGTAAAGGTGCAAGAAATTTCGGTCTGCATTCGTTCCTTGCGAGCAACACCACAGCCAATGAGTACTATCCCGTACTTGCACAGATCCTTTTCGAAACCGCAGTCGAACTCCACCGGGAAACCGGAGCGAAAATAACGTTCATAAATCTCTCAGGCGGTGTTGGCATCCCCTATCGTCCCGAACAACACAAGACAGACATACTTACCGTAGGCGAAGGCGTCCGCAAAGCCTTTGAAAGTGTGTTGGTTCCGGCCGGCATGGAAGATGTCGCTATATATACTGAACTCGGAAGATTCATGCTGGGACCATATGGCGCGCTTATCACAACAGCGATACACGAGAAACATATATATAAAGAGTACATAGGAGTTGACGCATGTGCTGCCAACCTGATTCGGCCGGCTATGTACGGAGCATATCACCACATAACGGTTCTCGGGAAAGAATCTGAACCCTGCGATCACGTATATGACATCACCGGCGGACTATGTGAAAACAACGACAAATTCGCTATCAACAGGCATCTTCCGGAAATACAGAAGGGTGATTTTCTTTATATCCACGACACCGGAGCACATGGGTCCGCGATGGGCTATAACTACAACGGCAAACTCAGATCAGCTGAATTACTGCTGCGAGAAGACGGGTCTGTCAGTCTTATAAGGAGAGCCGAAACTCCTGACGATTATTTTGCAACTTTCGATTTCTCCGGATTGTTCAACTGAATATCACACATTTCCGATATACACGTTCTTAAGATGCCTTGAGGCGGTCCTTCTAAGGCTATCGAGTGTTGAAACCGGTGTAGGCAGAATGTTCTGCAAGTGATATCTGGGGAAAAACCTGGAAATATGCAAAGGTATATTTTCATCAACAGAAGCAATAAATGAGGCTTCCTTGTCCATCTCCTCATCCGCATCATTGAGTCCCGGAATAACAAGAGTCGTGATCTCAACGTGGCTTTCAGAAGCTGTTGTGCGGATAGTGTCCAGAACAGGTTTTAAAGATCCCCTGACGATCGTACGATAAAACTCATCACTGAAGGCTTTGAGGTCTATATTCCAGGCATCAATAAATGGCATAAGCTCTTTAAGTGGTTCCTGCTCGATATACCCATTCGTGACCATAGCTGTCTCGAGCCCGTTATTCTTACATTCCTTTGCTATCTCCATAACGGTATCGTACCAGACTACGGGTTCATTATAAGTAAAAGCGATCCCGATGTTCCCTTCATCCTTCAACAGCATGGCCTGTTCGATTATCTCATCAACACTAAGACTGAAGGTACGTACATTTCCGAATTCCTTCGAAATCTCAGAATTCTGGCAGAAAGAACAAGCCAGATTACACCCGGTCGAACCGAGTGAAAGGATCATCTTACCGGGATGAAAATGATAGAACGGTTTCTTCTCGACCGGATCTAGTGCTATTGCACTGAATCTGAAGTGATTTGTGGAAACGATCATATCATTGCGGTTTACCCGAACACCGCAGAATCCGGACTGCCCGTCTTCGATCGAACATCTGTGAGGACAAAGCGTACATTTGATCATTTGTTTCCCTCACGATATCTCTTGACCTCAAATCGCTGCATTTCATACTGTTCTGCCGGAGAGATCCCTGCTTTCCTGAGTGCTATTGAAACCTGTTCATGCTCTGTATCGACACCTTCCAGATCCGGCAAAAGCAATCCCCTTCTGTATCCCCTGCTGACTATAACACCGTATTTCTTTACATCAAGCTCTTCTTCAGACTGTATCGGCTCGGGATCGCCAAGCACATCCACCGAAAATTCAAGTTGCGAGAGTTCTGCGGCTCTTACCGGATCGAACCTCGGGTCAGATGATGACGCAGATATCGCATTCTGAATGATCTCTTCCAGCACATTATCACAAGTAGGAGAGATCGTGCCGATACATCCGCGGAGTTCGCCATTCTTCTTGATCGAAACGAACACTCCCGCACTCTTCGAAAACTCCGCATCACAGGTCAGATTTTTCTCTGCTGTAAATTCTTCAGGGCGGATCATCACTCCTTCTTTTACATGCTTTTCCACAGTATAACGTGCAAGATCAGCATATGGTTTACAGGCAGTTTGTCTGTCACCGGAAATAAGCAGCCCGGCACACAGGTAACCTACGCCAAAGGGTCCTTCATATGAGTATATCTCCGTTCGGATATCCTTTTCTGCCAAGGCACCTAAAGCCATGATGAAGGATCTGGTCCCACACTCACCTGCTTCGTACATATCATGTTCAGTTATACTAAGCACAGCTGCAGTATCAGCTTTTCGCAGGTATCCTGTCAGTCTGTTGTCATATTCGATCCCTTTAACGCTGTACCCTGCCGGAGCGTCTGGAGTAAGTCTGTGAGACAGGTCTCCGCTTGCCAGATATACTGCTTTTCTGTCAAGCCTTTCAGCAGCCATCGCTATAAGCCTACCAAGTCTGAAAAGCTTATCTGAAGGGAAAAACGGTGTTGATATATGCAAAACAGAAAACT
>JAQVYV010000104.1 GCA_028708525.1 Eubacteriales bacterium | reverse complement strand
TACTTGCAAACGCAGAGAAAATCAGAACTGTTCTTGAGTTTGTCATCCAGGTACTTAATGGCGAGGATGATCTCACGGCGATTCCTGCGGTCAAGGAAGCTTCATTAAGAATAAGTTCGCATCTTTCGGGATTTGAAGAATTCAATTCACTCAGCGAATCTCTTGACGATATCGCATGCAGCCTTGAAGATGTAAACGCTGAAGTGTTAATGGCGCTTGATCGTATCGATGCTGATCCTGTCAAACTCTCAACTCTAGACAAGCGCATTGATCTGATCGAGGATCTAAAACATAAGTATGGAGGAAGTATTGAATCGGTTTTATTGTATTTTGATAAAGCTGTAAAACAACTCAGCAAAATAATTAGCAGCGAAGAGAAAGTAAAGGAACTCACAGATAAGCGAAATCATCTGTCTAAGGAGTTATCTTCTCTTTCTGCTGAATTATTTCAAACAAGATCAACGGTTGCTGATAAACTTGAGAATGCAATATCAAACGAACTTGCATCGCTCGGTATGAAGGGTACTGTTTTCAAGATATTACTGAATCATGATGACTCACAGGATTTCGTAAATAATGGTATGGATACTGTAGAGTTTATGATTTCTCCTAACGTTGGAGAAGATCTTAAGCCTCTTTCAAGAATCGCTTCAGGGGGTGAATCTTCCAGAATAATGCTTGCTATTAAAGCTATTCTTGCTCAAATCGACTCTGTTCCGGTACTCATATTTGACGAGATAGACACAGGAATAAGTGGGAAAACCGGTGATTTGTTAGCGGATAAGCTTGTACACATATCCGGAAACCATCAGGTATTATGTGTTACACATATGGCTCAGATAGCCGCTAAAGCCGGAAATCACATTAAAATCGAGAAAGAAGTCATAGGCGAAAGAACATTTACAAAGATCAAATATATAAATATGGATGATCGTGCTGAAGAAATCGCAAGATTGCTTTCCGGGGACAATTCTAATGCAAAGGCCGTTGAACTTGCAGAAGAAATGCTAAGGGTTGGTCAATAACAACATATCATCAGGAAGATCACACGTTATATCTATTGCTTTTCCGGTTATCGGATGCCTGAAAGACAATCTGTAAGCATGAAGAGCTTGTCTGTTTATCTTACTGTCATGATCCATTGAGCTGCAATAATGAGCATTTTCATTAGAATTCGGTCCGTATAAAGGATCTCCGACAATAGGGTGACCCGAATACAAACAATGCACTCTTATCTGGTGTGTCTTTCCGGTGTGCAGTATGAATTTTAGATATGAGATCTCACCTCCGTGATAACTATCTATGGTTTCATATTCAGTACAGGCTCCGGCACCTGAGGCTGTTACTCTGCGAAGCATTTTGGTATCACTTCTTCTTCCGATAGGTGAATCGATAATACCTAAGGGTGGATCAAAAGAACCATGACAGATCGCCCGGTATTCTTTGTAAAATTCTCCGGAGTTATGACCCGAGGCAAGTGCATAGTGTGAATAGGGGTCTCTTGCTAATAGTATCAATCCGGTTGTATCTTTATCAAGTCGACTGACCGGATGGATCCTGAAATCTTTATAAATATCAGTAAGCGTTCCGCTTTGATGGTAAGAAACCGGGTGTGTAACCATCCCAGAAGGTTTAGAAGCAACAATTATGTTCCTGTCCGAGTAAACTATATGTACGCCTTCGCGGTCAGGTACTTCAAATGGTTCTTCCGGTCTTTCGTCGTATGCCACATCGATGATATCTCCGTTATAGGCCGGATCGATCATCCTGTGGTCAACAGTATTAACTTTGAGAGAACCGTATAGCCTTATTCTCTTTGTAAGCATTGAGGACATCCCATATGTGTCTTTCAACACATCCACGATCCTCTTTCCGTCATCCTTATTCTCAACCTTAAAAGTCATTTTCATAATATACCTGCAAAACTAAATCAATAAAATAAAATTATAAGATATTATTATAACAGAAATATTAAAATCGCTGTTTTTGTACCATAAGTAACAAAAACAAAGTAAAATTACTGTATAAATCGTCAGTTTTCAGAAAGTAATTTATTGATAGTAAATTGGAACAGTGCTAACTTATTTAGGGGGGTGATGCCAGATGCCAAGCCATGTTACCGAAACTCAGAAAGAGAAGTTCGACAAACTGGATAGTTTTATTTGTCAGAACAAGGAAAATCCCGGATCTCTGATCGCAGTCCTTCAGGAAGCGCAGAATATATTCGGATATCTACCATTGGAAGTTCAGAAGAAAGTAGCAACAGGATTGAACATTCCGGTTGCTGAAGTTTATGGTGTAGTAACTTTCTACTCGTTCTTCACGCTTGAACCTAAAGGTGAATATGAAATAAGCGTTTGCCTTGGGACTGCGTGCTATGTTAAGGGATCAAATCTCATACTTGATAAAATCGAAAAGATTCTTGGAATCAAAGCAGGACAGTGTACAGATGACGGAAAGTTTTCCATAAATGCATGCAGATGTATAGGTGCTTGCGGACTTGCTCCTGTAATCACCATAAATCAGGATGTGTACGGCAGACTTGAACCGGATGAAATACCGGATATACTCAGAAAATACAGGGAGGCATGATAATGGAGATTTTCAGAGCTCATGTATTGGTGTGCACCGGAACAGATTGTGCTGCTTCGAATTCTGTGGAGATCATCAATACTTTTAACGGTTCTCTTATCAAACATAATCTTGAGAAAGAGATCAAAGTGATCAGAACAGATTGTTTCGGAGCCTGCGAGGATGGTCCGGTCGTAGTAGTATACCCTGAAGGTGTTACTTATTATAGAGTCAGCTTGAAAGACGTTGAAGATATAATCACCGAGCATCTAATAAACGGCAGGTTCTTATCAAGACTTATGGTCAAACGATCTGAAGCTGAAGCTGAGCTTCCTGTCAATGTTGAGGAAACAAGTTTTTTCAAAAAGCAGCGAAGGATAGCACTGAGAAATTGCGGGCTGATAGATCCTGAAAACATTGAAGAGTATATTGCACGAGATGGATATCAGGGGTTAGCTAAGGCTTTGACCACAATGAAACCGGCTGATGTTATTAACGAGGTCAAGATATCAGGACTTAGAGGAAGAGGAGGCGGAGGATTTCCAACAGGTAATAAATGGGATTTTGCCGCCAAGCAGGTAAATGAAACAAAATACGTTTGCTGTAATGCTGATGAGGGTGATCCCGGAGCCTTCATGGATAGGTCTATATTAGAAGGGGATCCGCATAGCCTTATAGAAGCAATGGCTTTAGCTGCATATGCAATAGGTTCGAAAACCGGATACGTATATGTAAGAGCAGAATACCCAACTGCAGTAAAACGTCTGAAGATCGCTATCGCCCAAGCTAAAGAGTATGGGTTATTAGGGCAGAACATACTTGGGACGGGATTTGAGTTTGATATGGAGATCAGACTTGGTGCCGGTGCATTTGTGTGCGGAGAAGAGACTGCACTACTTCGATCGATAGAAGGTAAAAGAGGAATGCCTACACCAAGACCTCCTTTCCCTGCGATCAAAGGTCTTTTCGGTAAACCAACTATACTGAACAACGTAGAGACATATGCGAATATTCCTGTTATCGTACATTCCGGCGGAGCTGAATTTGCTAAGATAGGAACAGATAAAAGTAAAGGAACTAAAGTCTTTGCTTTAGGTGGAAAAGTAAACAATGTCGGATTAGTTGAGATACCAATGGGCACTACCGTTCGCGAGATCGTTTATGATATCGGCGGAGGGATACCAAATGATAAAGCCTTTAAGGCAGTTCAAACAGGCGGTCCATCCGGCGGATGCATACCTGCAAATCATCTTGATACACCTATAGATTATGATAACCTGATTGCACTTGGTTCAATGATGGGTTCCGGCGGAATGATCGTAATGGATGAAGATACTTGCATGGTGGACATCGCTAAATTTTTCCTTGAATTCACAGTTGAAGAGTCATGCGGTAAATGTGCTCCGTGCCGTATAGGGACAAAGCGCATGCTTGAGATACTTGAGAAAATCACATCGGGGAAGGGCGAACTGTCAGATCTGGATGACCTTGAAAGACTTGCTGTCGCAATAAAAGCCGGTTCTCTCTGTGGACTGGGGCAGACTGCACCTAATCCCGTTTTGTCTACACTGCATTACTTTAAAAATGAATATATATCGCATGTCGTCGACAAGAAATGTGAATGCGGTGTATGTAAAGCACTTACGAATTTTTTCATTATCGCCGATAAATGCAGAAAATGCGGATTATGTGCTAAGAAATGTCCGGTAGGCTGTATCAGCGGAGAAGTAGGTAAAACTGTTTTCGAGATAGATCCGGCAAAGTGCATCAAATGCGGTGCATGTGAAGAAGCATGTAAATTCAGCGCGGTGATTAGGAAATAGCTATATATAGTAAAGGAGCTCAACAACGTGAACAAAGTTACATTGACAATAGATGGAAATAAGATCACTGTACCCTCAAATTATACTGTTCTTGAAGCTGCTCATGAAGCAGGGGTGAAAATACCTACTCTTTGCTATATGAAAGATGTAAATGAAGTGGGAGCCTGCAGAGTTTGTCTTGTTGAAATCGAAGGTGCGCGATCTCTTGCAGCTTCATGTGTTCAACCTGTTGCAGACGGGATGGTGGTCAGGACTAATACAAATAAGGTTCGAAGCACAAGGAAATCCACACTTGAACTCATCTTATCAGACCATAATTCAGAGTGCCTTGAGTGCATCAGGAATAAACACTGCGAACTGCAGACACTTGCTGAACAATATGGGATAAGACAGACTACATTTAAAGGTGTTAAGAGCAAAAGTGTTCCGGACACTAAATCTTATTCTGTTCAGAGAGACCCCAGCAAATGTATATTATGTGGTCGTTGCGTTGCAGCCTGTGAAAAGCAGGGAATTGGTGTACTCTCTTTTATAAACAGAGGTTTCGAAACTAAAATTGGACCTGCATATGACATCAGTATGGCTGACGCACCTTGTATTTATTGCGGTCAGTGTATAATAGCTTGTCCTGTAGGTGCTCTTTATGAAAGAGAGGTCACAGAAGATATCTGGGATGCGATCAACGATCCGACAAAGCATGTTGTTATGCAAGTAGCTCCTGCTGTTCGTGCTGCAATCGGAGAAGAATTCGGATATCCAATAGGAACAAGAACCACAGGGAAAATGTTTGCAGCAATGAAAAGATTGGGAGCAGATAAAATATATGATACAAATTTTGCTGCCGATCTGACGATAATGGAAGAAGGAACAGAACTTCTGAACCGTGTAAAGAATGGTGGTGTTCTTCCTATGATAACATCCTGTTCACCGGGTTGGATCCGTTTTGCTGAGTTTTATTATCCTGAATTTCTTGACAATTTATCCACATGTAAATCTCCTCATCAGATGATGGGAGCAATAATCAAGTCATATTATGCCAAAATCAATAATATCGATCCTAAAGATATCTATGTTGTCTCTGTCATGCCTTGTACATCTAAGAAAACTGAAGCATACAGAGAAGAAATGGTAAATAAAGACGGATTAAAAGATGTTGATGCCGTGCTTACTACAAGAGAGCTTGCGCGAATGATAAAAGAAGCAGGTATCGATTACACAAGATTGCCTGATGAAGGACCGGATAATGATCTTCTTGGCGAATACACAGGAGCAGGAGTTATTTTCGGGGCTACAGGCGGCGTTATGGAAGCTGCACTTAGAACCGTGGCGGATATTCTCAACGAAAAGGAAATGCCTGTGATAGCGTTGCAAGATGTCAGAGGAATTCAAGGGGTGAAAGAAGCCGAACTCGAGATCGGCGGTCATAAACTACGTGTAGCGGTTGCCCACAGCACAGCTAAAGCAAGGGATCTTCTTGACGCAATAAAGAAAGGTGAGGCACCCGAATATACATTTATTGAAATCATGGGATGTTCCGGTGGCTGTGTTTGCGGCGGAGGCCAGCCGCAGGTTTTTGCGCAAGATCTTATGGACATTGACATAAGAGAAGAAAGAGCTAAAGCGTTATACGAAGAAGATCTTGTTCTACCCGAAAGAA
>JAQVYV010000103.1 GCA_028708525.1 Eubacteriales bacterium | reverse complement strand
GTCTGAAGGCGAAGTGCCATGATTATATCAGCACCTTCGCAAGCTTCCTGAACATTAGAGCAGATCTTAGCTCCTGTCATCTCGATCCCGACCGGTATCATAGTAGACGGACCTGCGATATAAACATCGGCTCCCAGTTTAGCCATTCCCCATATGTTGCTCCTTGCAACACGACTGTGGTATATATCTCCTACTATTGCTACCTTCAGCCCTGAAAGGCTCTTCTTGTTCTCGATAATGGTCATCATATCAAGCAGTGCCTGTGTAGGGTGCTCGTTCATTCCGTCGCCTGCATTGACAACAGAAGCTCCGACTTTGTCAGATATATAATGCGGTGCACCTGACACAGGATGTCTCATGACTATAATGTCTGTAGCCATCGCGTCTATTGTCATTGCTGTATCAGCAAGATTTTCTCCCTTATTCACACTGCTTCCGGTTGTTGAAATGTTAGCAGAAGAAGCACCCATGAATTTGGATGCCATTTCAAATGATAATCGTGTTCTTGTACTGTTTTCATAAAAGAGGGTTACCACTGATTTACCCTGAAGATGCGCTGTCTTCTTATTTCCTGATACAAGTACGTTTTTCATTACGAATGCAGTATCAAGAATAAGCATTATTTCTTCTTCAGAAAGTTCCCGCAATCCCAGAAGATCTTTGCATTTCAAGTTCATATTACGATTCCCCCTGATTTTCACACAGAACTACGCTGTCTTCTCCGTCGATTTCGATCAATCTGACATGTATGGATTCTGATCTGGAGGTTGGTATATTTTTGCCGAAATAATCTGCTCTAATTGGTAGTTCCCGGTGTCCTCTGTCGATGAGGATAGCAAGCTGTATGCAGGACGGCCTTCCCATATCGAAAACTGCTTCGATTGCCGCGCGGCATGTCCTTCCCGTGTAAAGAACATCATCGATGAGCACGATAGTTTTATTGTTAACTACGAAATCGATCGATGTTCCGTTGACCACCGGATGTTCCGAGAGCATGCTCAGATCATCTCTGTAAAATGTAATATCAAGAATCCCGACAGGGGGCTTAGTGCCTTCGATGGACAGGATCTTCTCCGCTATCCTTTCTGCCAAAGGAACCCCTCTTCGCTGGATCCCGATCAGACATAGATCCTCTATTCCTTTATTCTTTTCCAATATTTCGTGTGCAATACGGGTAAGTGCCCTGTTTATTGCGGCTTCGTCAAGTAATATCGCTTTCTCTGTCATGTTCGTTCCTCTCGAAAAAAATACTTCCGTAACAATTGTCCGGAAGTATATAAGTTCGAACATGAAGGCTGCCGTCGGCTGCCTTGTTTATTCTAATTACCCTTCCAGACTCACAGGACTGATTAAAAGGTTCTGCTTAGGTAAGAATAAACTATTGATTGACAAAACGCAATACCTTTGCTAATATTTTTTCGATTAGTACATGGGGATGTGGCGGAACTGGCAGACGCGTCAGACTCAAAATCTGGTTACTGAGAGGTAGTAAGGGTTCGATTCCCTTCATCCCCACCATTACTTGATCGATACATTTCTTCAGATCATATTTCCATAAATTGTGCTTCGAACATTTCTTTATAGAAACCATTTCCGGCTATCAGCTCATCGTGTGTTCCTTGTTCTACTATATTCCCACCTTTTACCACTAGTATATTGTCAGCATTTTTTATAGTAGAAAGTCTGTGTGCAATAACAAAACAGGTTTTACCTGACATAAGTTCAAGCATAGCTTTCCGGATCTGTACTTCTGTTCTGGTGTCCACGTTAGAAGTAGCTTCATCCAGGATAAGAAGCTTTGCTTCAGCCAGCAAAGCTCGTGCTATCGTGATAAGTTGTTTCTGTCCGCTTGAAATATTGAGCCCGTCATCAGTTATCAAGGTGTTATAACCATCAGGCAATTTGCTTATGAACTTATCTATTTTGGCAGATTTTGCAGCTTCCCTGATTTCCTCATCCGAAGGGTCTTTCTTCGCATAGCCGATATTTTCGGAAATAGTTCCGTTGAAAAGCCAGGTTTCCTGTAAAACCATTGTAAATGCCTTTCTCAGGCTGTTTCTTCTGATTTTAGTAACATCCTTTCCATCGATAAAGATCCGGCCTTTCTGTGGATCATAATATCTCATCAGAAGATTTACAATTGTTGTTTTACCTGCGCCGGTAGGACCGACGATAGCTGTGACACTCCCCGGCTTTGCTGTGAAACTAAAATTTGTAATGATGGGATTATCCTTTTCATATTCGAAATAGATATTTCTGAATTCGATTTCCCCCTTAACTTCGGCCAGCTCGACAGCATCGGACGGATCTGCGGGTTCATTGTCTTCGTCCAGCAATGAAAAAACTCTGTCTGCAGCTGCAAGAGCAGATTGAAGTTCGCCGATCACATTTGCTACGGCATTTATAGGCCCGGCAAATTTCCTGGAATACAGAACAAAGGATGAGATCGCATCGATATTGATTCTGCCGTTCATGAACATTATCGTGCCGAACAGACCTATTAGAGTCAATGAAATATTGTTGATGAAATTGATCGAAGGTCCTACGACGCCGGACATGAACTCACTTTTATAATAAGCTTTTACAGCCTCATCATTTTTCTCGTCGAATTTAGACACTACATTATTTTCTCTGTTGTAGGATTTGATTGTCATGTGCCCGCTGATCATTTCTTCCATGTATGCATTCATTTTACCGAGTTTCACAGATCTTTTACGGAAAAGAGGTCTGGTCCTGCCTGTTATGAATTTCGTAAAAAGAAAAGACATCGGCACTGTGACGGCAAAAACCAGGATCAGTACCGGTGAGATCGCAAGCATCATTATGAGAGATCCGATAACAGTGACAACGCTTGTGCTGACGGCAATGACATCATTTGACAGTGATGTATTGATCGTATCTACATCATAAGTAATTCGGCTCAATAACTCGCCTGTTTGATTTTTGTCGAAATAATCAACCGGGAGACTTAAAAACTTATTAAAAACATCGCGGCGCATATTTACTATTATTTTCTGACTGTATCTGATCATCATCCTGGCAATGAAGTAGGATAAAATGCTCGATGACAAATACATTATCACCATGAGCACACAATAATATATGAGCTTATCGAAATCGACTTGCCCCGGTCCCGAGCCCAGAGTTCCCATAGCTTTACCTGCCAGATAAGGTCCGGTAAGCATCAGCATGTTAGCTGCGATGTTCAAAGTCATAATTATCAGGAGGGTCAGCCTGTATTCTGAGATGTATACCCACAGCCTTTTAAGTGTTATTGATTTTTTCGATCTTTCTCTGTGCTCCATATCAATTGACTCCAAGCTGGATATTGTACATATCTTTATAAACTTCACATGAAGTCATAAGCTCCGCGTGTGACCCGAGACCGATAGATCTTCCATCATCGACAACCAATATTTTGTCGGCATTCATTACGGAGCTGATCCTTTGAGCGATGATTATAGTGGTTGTTTTCGACATTTCTTTGTTTAAAGCTTTGCGTAGTTCATACTCCGTCTTATAATCTAAGGCACTTGAAGAATCATCCAAAATCAGTATTTCCGGATCCCCTGCTATTGCCCTTGAAATCAAAATCCTTTGTTTCTGCCCTCCGCTGATATTGCTTCCCTTTGAAGTCAGCCTGTGTTCATGCAGTTCATCAAGCGAGTTTACAAACTCATCCGCTTGAGCCAGAAAAGTAGATCTCTCGATCATATCATGATCCAACTCTCGATCCAGATCGATATTGCCTGCTATCGTGTCAGCAAATAGAACATCACCCTGAAACACCGTACCGAATTTCGGATAAAGCTCTTCCTTCCTGAACGATTTTATGTTTCTGCCGTCTATCCTTATTGAGCCTTCATCGACATCATATAATCTCATCAAAAGTTTGATGATGCTTGATTTTCCACTACCGGTATCGCCTATTATTCCTAATGTCTGACCATGACCAATATAAAATGTAATATCCTGCAGATCCGGTTCCTTTTTATTATAAGAAAAAGAGACTCTGTCAAAGCTGATATGATGATCGCTTTGAATGATATCTTCAGGACCGGTAATTATTTCATCGGGACTCTCGAGGACTTCATTTATTCTGTTGAAAGAAGCATAACCCTTAGAGTACATAACGAATATCCTGGTTATATTGAGCATTGAATTCAAAATAAGGACAAAATAAGTCATGAAAGCAATTATCACACCGGGCTTGGATATGCCTGCGTTTATCCTGAATGCTCCTGCTATGATTACAAGAACTAGTCCCAGATTGATAAGAAAGTTCATCAGCGGCTGAGTCGCAGCCATTGTCGTTCTGGCTTTTATCTCTCTAAGAGCAGAACCCTGATTGAACTGCGTGAATCGTTCCTTTTCATGATCACCCTTTGACAAAGCTTTGATCACTCTGATACCGGTTATATTTTCTCTTACTACATTTACCAGCCGATCAACAGACTTCTGAAGCTTACCGAAAAGAGGGATACCTTTAGCCGAGATCAGATACACAAAGAATGCTATAAAAGGAAGTATGGAAATCAAAACAAGTGAAAGATGGATATCTATGATCATCGTAATGATTATCCCTCCGATGAGCAGTAAAGGTGCCCGCACACCTATCCTCTGCATCATACCGAGCATGCGATGAGTTATATATGTATCTGATGAAAGTCTTGAAACTAAAGATGGTATGGTAAACATGTCTATTTGTCTTGAAGAAAGGTTCATAGTTTTAGAAAACAAGTCATGTCTGATTTTTCTTGTAATCTTTGAAGATACCTTTGCCGCCATAGTATTGGCTCCTATATTACTTCCAAGTGCTGCTATCGCACTAACGGCCATCACAGCACCCCAGAACAATATCTTGTTCATGTCTTTAAGCGGAGCTATTTCATCGATCATATACGCCAGGACCCAAGGTATGACAAGATCGAGTATGGTCGCTGCAAATTTTATTACAAATCCGAGCGACATCATCAATATATATGGTTTTATGTATTTAAGCAGTTTTCCCAAAACATCTCCGCACACAATAAAACATACCGACTTTACAGTCGATATGCTGTAATATCCTTTTAGTATAATAACCTAGTATTGTATTTTTTTCAAAAACACTCTGTATGAAAATACAAGGATCACAAGACTGTAAGCCGCTCCGATAACCATATACCAGATGAAATCAAGATCACTTGGAGTATTCGTTCGCATAAACGCGTTGAATAATGCTTTGGTGCTCCAGAAATTCGGGAATATCCCCAATACATACTGAAGTCCGCCTTTAAATGAATCAAGTATGATCAGCATCGGCAGGAGTGCCACTATCCCGGTGCCTTTAATAAGCGCGAATCCTTCGACTTTGTTCTTCGCCAGTGAAGCCTGAAGAAGAGCAAGCGTCGGAGCGAAAAGAGCTGCTACGAATGAGTACACGATCAACTGCCAGTCTTCGATATTATCGAAAAGTGAAATGCCTCCGACCGAATATGTTTCTCCGGCGAAATAGCCTGTACCGAACATTACCAGCATAATACTTACTGCGGCAAGTAAGTACAGATAAATGAGTTTAAAAACAAGATAACCGGAAATCCCTACAGGTGTCACAGCAATAGTGTTTATCGTCTTCTCATCTTTCTGTTCAAGAAGCATAAAGCTTCCCATCGCACCTGTTATAAGTGTCCCGAAAGACATGATCATTATCAGGAGTAGTAACATTGTTATTCTTGAAGCCGCTTCATTCCCCTCGCCTATACTTCTGATTATAGCAGGGAAAGCCAGTGTTGATAGACCCAGCATAAGAAACGGAAAGAGCAGCATAAGAACCTGGAAAGGATCACGGATCAAAGTTCTTGCCTCGTATCTCATAAGTGAAAGATGTTTGTTCATCATTGACCTCCTGGTTTTCGGACCTTTCTTAGTTTCTTATCGAACCTCTTTTGAATTTCGGATAAACAGCAAATCTGAGCAATACTCCCGAAAGAATGGTCAGAAAGCATAAAGCGAAAATTATTTTCCATGGTTCGCCATCGCCTGTTATCGCTGATCCGATAAGCACAGATGCTGAATGTGCCGGTGATACGAAAAGCAGCCACTCAAATTTTTCAGCTATCATACCGAAACTGAAAAGTATAGAGGGAATCGTAAAAACAAACATATATGCCATAAGATACCCAAGCATCGACGAGAAGTCAAAACTTATCAAAGAAAGTATGAATCCTATCCCGGCGTG
>JAQVYV010000102.1 GCA_028708525.1 Eubacteriales bacterium | reverse complement strand
AAAAGATTTATTCCCCTGTTATTGAGAAAGGCGGAGCAGATTTTGTTTTGGCTTTTGAAGAAATCGAAGCTTTGAGATATGCAGGGTTTCTGAAAAAGAATGGCAAAATGATTGTAAATGAAAAAAGAATCGAACCTGTTACTATAAGGATCAGCAAGGGGAAATATCCTGATGATATTGTCAGCAGGTTGTCGTCATCAACTCTTGAGGGTACGGAGATAATCTCAGTTGATGCGGATCGGTTAGCTTCTGAGGCCGGAAATCAACGTTCTGTAAATATGGTCATGGCAGGTATATTGTCAAAATTCACAGACATCGAGGAATCAGAATGGTTCGCTTCAATAGATGAGATTTTTCCCGGTAAACTTCGTGAAATAAACAGGAATGCATTTCTAATGGGTAGAAACATCTGATATAATTAATGCATTACCTGGTACGTGATATCATATCGTCGGGAGGTGTACTATGCTTGTTAAACAAATTTCCGTCTTTCTTGAGAATAAGTCCGGAAGGCTTGCTGAAGTTACTAAAACTTTGAGTGCCAATGAAATCGATATAAGGGCTCTTTATATCGCCGACACTACTGAATATGGGATCTTGCGTATGATTGTCGATAAGCCCGATCAGGCACTTGATCTACTCAAGAAATCAGGGTTTACCGTAAGTACGACCAATGTGATTGCGATCGCAATAGCCGATACTCCCGGTACGTTAGATGATGCTCTTGAGGTACTTAGCACCGGGGGCATTTCTGTCGAATATCTGTATGCTTTTGTAGGGCGAGCGTCAACTGATGCTATTGTAGTCATAAGAGTTGAGAATCCGGAAGGTGCAATAGGATCACTGGAAAATGCCGGAGTCAGGGTAATAGATTCCAAGGAGGTCTACGGACTTTGACGGATGGAACCATTGACAAATTATGTGGTTTGTACTCGCGTTTAGGCATCAGTCGGGATGATTATTTAAAAGCCGAAGAAATACTATCCGGACTTAATGACAGGTTTAAAGAGATAGATATGATCAGAGAAGCAAATCAGCTTAAGGTAGTTTCTGCTTTTCACGATGTCGGATTATCGGAATCTCATTTTGCCGGAACTACAGGGTACGGATACGATGATGTCGGAAGAGATAAGCTGGAAAAGGCTTTTGCGAATATCATGTCAGCTGAATCCTCATTATTGCGGTGGCAGATAAGTTCGGGAACAACTGCTATATCACTGGCTTTGTTTGGAGTGTTAAGACCGGGCGATATAATGCTTTCCGTTACAGGGAAACCTTATGACACCCTTACAGGTGTTATAGGTATCAACGGAAAAGGAACCAGCGGATCTCTTGCTGAATTCGGGATCGGATACCGTCAGGTAGATTTTGATTTAAACGGGAATCCTGATCTTGAAGGTATCAAAGAAGCCATTTCTCCGGAAGTTAAAGTGATCTTCATTCAGAAATCCCGGGGATATGCAGCAAGGAGAACTCTTCTTAATAAAGAAATAGCCGGGATAAGTGATGTTGTCAGGCGTTCCGGTAGTGAAGCAGTCATAATCGTAGATAACTGTTACGGTGAATTTGTAGAAACTACTGAACCGTGCGGTTATGGTGCAGATCTATGTTGCGGTTCTCTGATCAAGAATCCGGGTGGAGGAATTGCTATTACCGGTGGATATGTTGCAGGGAAAACTGATTTGGTTGAAATGGCTGCCTGCAGACTGAATGCGCCCGGTGTAGGTTCACATATCGGACCAACAGCCGGTATGAACCGGATGATAGCTCTCGGGATGTATTTGGCTCCCCATACTGTGTCCGAAGCGGTGAAAAGTGCAGTATTTTCTTCGGCATACCTGGAACATTTCGGAATAAAATCTGATCCGGGACCTTTAGTAAGAAGAGGTGATATCGTTCAATCATTTGAACTTGGAAGCGAAGAGAGACTGATTGCTTTCTGCAGAAGCATACAGAGCGCTTCTCCGATAGACGCCCATGTAACACCGATACCATGGGATATGCCCGGATATGATTGCGAAGTGATAATGGCTGCAGGAGCTTTTACGCAAGGTGCTTCCATTGAAATGAGTTGTGATGCTCCGCTGAGAGAGCCATACAGAGCATATTTCCAGGGAGGGATAGTATTCGATAATGTTAAACTGGCAGCTATGATCGCGATGTCGGATCTGCGGAGTTTAGGACTTGAGCAATGAAAAGAAATGCAAGTTTTGAAAAACCTGTTTCTGCAAGTGAACCGCATGTAACTGATAACAGCACTATAGATAAACGTCGTAAGCTGGAGCATGTAGAAAGAAAGAAAAGCAGATCTCAATCTATTTCTATGAGCATATTTGTTGTTTTTGTAATGATAATTACTGTCATGATAATATTGCGCGTTATGAAAAGCAGTGCTCCTAAACCACAGTTTATGTTTATTCAGGAAGGCACTATAGAAAATTCCATCAATACAGAAGCGCTTTTCATAAGAGATGAAATGATACTCAAATCACCTGATAACGGATACTTGAAGCCGGTCATACAAGCAGGTAACAGAGTTGCTTTCGGTCAGACGGCTGCCTCGGTGATGAAAGAAGGCAGTGATGAGAATTTGGTTACTTTGAAGAATTATGAGAAACAAATCGCTGAACTTAGAAATGAACTTATGCTTGATGGTAAAGGTCCGGGAGCGAAAGAGATTTACGATGAAGCCAATGAGGATATTTCGGCTCAGATCGATATAATCAGACGTGATGTACTCAACGGTGTTTTCGCAGGGTCAGCTATTAATAAATCGTCGATAGAGATTGCAATGCAGAGAAGAGAAAGCAGACTCGTAAGTATCGATTTTAAAGATTCAAGGCTTGATGAACTTAAACGCCGGAAACAGCAGCTTGAAGATAAGCTTGAGATAATTGCCGGACATATTACTATACAGACTCCCGGGATCGTATCTTACAGTATTGACGGACTTGAAGAAGTCCTTATACCACCGGATTCGGATAAGCTAAGTATTGATGAATATAAAGAGTATCTCAAGAATACAAGCAAAGAGTCAACTATAGGGAAGTATTTAGAAACTGATGATGCTGCTCTTAAAGTTATTACCGGAATATATCAACATATAGCAGTGTCGCTGCCTGCTTCTCAAGACAGTGATTTTGCTGAAGAAACTATACACACTTTAAATGTTCCGGATAAAGGTGTAGTGATCGATGGATGCAAGGTCGTAAGAAAGCTTGTCCAGGGTGATGATGTTCTGGTCATTTTCAAAACAGACAGGCAACTATCAAGATTCTCAGATTACAGAACCATCGGCGTGTCACTCAGCACTAGTGTTACACGAGGATCAAGGATCCCGTATTCAGCCATATTTGAAATAAGTGATGATGGGAAAAACGGTAAAATAATGATAGTGATCAACGGATATGCGCGCAAGCTCAATGTGAACATAGTCGTCCATGACAGTGATTATGCAATAATAGAGGCTTCTGAAGAGACTGACGCAAAGATGCTGCAGAACGGGTATCTTGTGAAAAATCCGTCATCGGTGGAGGAGGGTGAAAATCTTGGAACATGATGGGGTTTTAGAGTATGGATACATATCAGAAAATATTAAGACCGTCCGTGAGAAAATATCAAAGACTGCTATCAAATATAACAGAGATCCAGATAGTATAACAGTGATAGGGGTTTCAAAGACATATCCCGCAGAAGCTGCAGCAGCTGCTCTCTATGAAGGGTTGACTGACCTTGGAGAGAACCGGGCAGAAGAGCTTTTAGATAAGGCTTTGATTCTTGAGGATCTGAAATTAGCTCCAAAATGGCACATGATCGGAACTTTACAGAGAAGAAAAGTAAAACAATTGATTGGTGTGACAAGTCTTATCCATTCGGTTGACAGCATAAAACTGCTTGAGGAAATATCAACAAAATCAGTTTCAGCGGGGGTGGTAACAGACATACTTTTCGAGTTGAATATCGCTGAAGAAGAAAGTAAACACGGGTTTTTGCCGTCACAGTTAAATGAGATAACTGAAATCATGCTATCGAAGTTACCCGGAGTCAAATCAAGGGGAATTATGACAATGGCCCCTTTTACGGATTCTGAGTATGTTATAGAGAAGGTATTTGATAAAACCAGAGAGGTTTTTCTGAGTTTGTCGGAAATATTCTCAAATGATGACTTTAATGTTTTGTCGATGGGCATGAGCAATGATTATCAGATGGCTGTAAAGTATGCCTCGACTCATCTTAGAATAGGAACTGCGATATTCGGAAGAAGATGATAGTTAGTCCGTGATTTTACTATATGATGTCATAACGACCTGTTATGTTGCTGTGGCGTTACAAATCCCTTACTAATTTGGAAATGTGAGATATGCTGTGCATTAACGGCGGTATAATTATTTTGACTTAATGTATTACTGTTGATGGAGGATATAGAAATGGCAGCTTTTCTGAGCAAGTTCCTTGATAAGGTCAGAGGATATGACATCGATGATGAGTATGAAGATTACGAGGAATATGAAGAGGAAGAAGAGACAGAAGAGGAAATAAATGTTCCTGAAGATACCAGAACCGGATTATTTCGCAGGCAAGCTAAAGTAGTTGATTTTGCTAAAACAAGTCATTCAGGACAACAGGTAGTAATTATACAGCCATCTTCTATCGAATCTGCCCAAGAAGTCTGTAATCATCTTAGGGGCGGAAGAACGGTCATATGTAATTTTGAGAAGATCGATCAGAAGATAGCACAACGAGTTATGGATTTTGTCACCGGTGCAACATACGCCATAGATGGACAAGTGCACAAAGTATCTCCGATGATATTTGTAACTGTTCCGAGAAATGTATCACTGATGGACGATAGCCATCCTATAGGAATGGAGTATATGGCTTCGAAAGAAATGTATGCTGCCAGATAATATTTTTCTCTGATAATTTGTAAAGCACCGCAATGCGGTGCTTTTTTTATTGACAAATCCTTTAACCTGTTTGATAGGATCAAACACATATAGTATAATCGTTTCTATTATTTTGAAATCATATTTTTTAGCATTGGAGAAATTATATGAAAATAGCGTTTTCAACATTAGGGTGTCCTGATTTTACATGGGAAGATATATGCGTAATGGCTAAAGATCTTCGATTCAACGGAATCGAACTCAGAGGAGTAGGTAGTGAAATATCGTCTTACAGAAGTAAACCTTTCCGGGATAATGAAATAACATCGACTGTAGAACGCTTAAGAAATCTTGAAATCACAGTGCCATGTATATCATCATCATGCTGTATAAAAGATGAGAAGCATATCAATGCTACTCTTAATGAAGGATATAACTCTATTGATCTTGCAGTAAAACTCGGTAGCGGATTTGTTAGAGTTTTGGCTGATGTTGAACCTCATGAAACTTCTGTTCCTGATGAATCAGCAGTCATAGAGCGATTGCGTGAACTTATTTCATATTCTGACGGCAAAAATGTAACTATACTTATTGAAACTAATGGATATTACGCAAGATCCGTGAGACTTAGAAAATTACTGCAGCACTTTGGCCCGGATGAAGTTGGTGTTTTATGGGATATACACCATCCTTTCAGATATTTCGGTGAGCAGCCGGAAGAAACGATTAAGAATATAGGAGAGTGGGTCAGATATGTCCACATTAAAGATTCTGTAAAGGATGACACAGGTAAAATCAGATATAAAATGCTTGGAGATGGTGATGTGCCTGTTGACGAGGCCCTCAAGCTGCTTAAGGATATGGGATATGAAGGATTCGTATCACTTGAATGGGTAAAACGCTGGAGCAATGACCTCGAAGATGCATATATCGTCTTTCCGCAATTTGCAAACTATATGAAGAGATATCTGCCGGATAATACTAAAGAAGATGAAGGTGACGTATATACTATTAAGAAATATCCTTATGAAAGAGATAAACTTATAGATGTGACGCTGGCCGATCTTATAGATATAATGGCTGACAGCTATCCTGAAAGAGAGGCATTCATATTTCCGCAAAACTCAATAAGATACACCTATTCTGAATTTAGAGAAGTTGTTGACAGGTATGCAAGAGCTTTTCATTCCATTGGAATACGAAAAGGCGATCATGTTGCAATATGGGCAACAAACTGTCCTGAATGGATAATCACTCTTTTTGCTTGTGGCAGGATAGGGGCAGTTTTGGTCACAGTAAACACGGCATATAAGATACATGAAGCTGAATATCTTC
>JAQVYV010000101.1 GCA_028708525.1 Eubacteriales bacterium | reverse complement strand
CCTAATTGAAGGAGAAGATCCGATATTTGTTACGGATAGTATATTATATCCGACATTTGACAGAAGCGGACCTGATACCAGTCCTTCTGACCCTGTAAAACTTCGCCTCAATACTATAGGGCAGAGTAATTGGAGTATGCACGGACAGTCGATAACATGGGAGATCAATGTTCCGGAGAAAGGCTATTACTATCTGGGAATACGTTTTCAGCAGAATCTGATGAGAAATGTTACTTCATACAGGCGATTGTATATAAATGGAAAAGTCCCTTTTAGAGAAGCGGATGCACTTGCTTTCGAGTTTTCTGACAAATGGCAGACCGGGATCATCGGAAACGGATGGCAGATTTTGCTTGATAAGGGACAAAATGAAATAACTCTTGAAGCAGTTCCCGGTCCGGTTGGTGAGGTGATCGCAGATTTAGAGCAAACGATTTTCGAGATGAATAATATATACCGGAAAATAATCATGATCACAGGAGTGAATGCTGATCCGAACAGAGATTACCAATTGGAGAAAGAAATTCCCGGATTGATAGAGTCGATTTCGTCAATACGAGCATCTTGTCAGAATTCAATAAGCAAACTCACGGAATTGTCCGGAAGAAATACAGCAGCAACGACATCAGCGCTGGATCGCGTTGTTATACAGTTTTCAAGCTTTCTTGATAAACCGGAAACTATAGCTGTGCGCGTTTCCAGACTTCGTGATAATATAAGCAGTCTTTCAGCATTGATAATCAATCTGAAAAATCAGCCGCTCGAGATCGACTATCTAACTGTTGGTTCGGGCAATGAAATATTTCGTGAAAACAAATCTATAGTAGACAAAATGTGGTTTTCCTTAAAATCATTTATTGGTTCTTTTTTCGAAGATTATTCATCCATAGGTGTTGAATACGATGGTGAAGAACCTGTTAATGTCTGGGTGAATATGGGAAGAGATCAGACTCAGGTCATAAAGACAATGTCAGATAGTATGTTTACTCCCGGGACAGGAATACCGGTTAATATAAGGCTTGTTCAACAAAGCCTTGTGCAGGCATCCTTGTCTAATGAGGGCCCTGATGTAGTAATATTCGTAGGCCAGAATGAGCCTGTTAATCTCGCTGCCCGGAATGCTTTGGTTGATATAAGTTCTTTCCCGGGATTCGAAGAGACTCTTAGCAGATTCCATAAAAACGCGATAATACCTTATCAGTATAATGGCGGTGTATATGCACTTCCTGTTACTGAAGATTTTCTGATGATGTACTATAGAAAAGATGTATTTTACGAATTGGAGATCGAACCGCCGAAGACTTGGGAAGACTTCTACAAAGTAATGTCGGTACTACAGAGAAACAATATGTCTGCCGGGATACCAAATATGCCTCCTGACAGCCAGATGTCAACGAACACAGGGATATTTGCAATGCTTATTTACCAGATGGGCGGAACGTATTTCAACAATGATAGGAGTTCGACAGAATTTGATTCCGTGATAGGTGTTGAGGCTTTTAAGCAATGGACAGGCTTTTATTCGAAGTACGGTCTCCCTTATCAGTATGACTTTTTTAACCGTTTCAGAACAGGAGAGATGCCGATAGGTTTGAGCAGTTATACAATGTTTAATATGCTTGCAATAGGTGCACCTGAGATCAAAGGGCTTTGGGAAATGCTCCCAATACCGGGAGTTCAGGATAACGACGGGAAGATAAATAACCAGTCGATAGCCTCAGGATCAGCAATGATAATGCTCCGTAAAGCTAATGATCCCGATTCAGCATGGAAGTTTATGGAATGGTTTACATCTGATGATACTCAACTGGATTTTGGACTGCAGATGGAATCGCTGTTAGGTGCTTCGGGCAGATATAATACTGCTAACCGAAATTCCTTCAGAAATCTTCCTTGGTCAGCTAAAGAACAGAAAATGATCAGCGAACAATGGGAGCAGATAATCGAACTTCCACAGGTACCGGGCGGATATTATATTGACAGAAATCTGACAAATGCATTCCGGCAGGTCGTATTTTTGCATAAAAATCCGCGTGAAGTTCTTCTTGACTACAACAAGGAGATCAATCTTGAGATAAGACGTAAAAGGACGGAGTTCGGACTTGATTAAGAGTCAAGAGTATGGAAGGAATTATATGATGGACCTAATAAAATCAAAAATTCGTTTGATGCTCAGTAATGGTGACCTTTACTTAATGATGGCACCGTTTCTGATCCTGTTTCTGATGTTTACAGTTATACCTGTAATGTCTTCTGTTCTGTTGAGTTTTACGGACTTTAATCTTCTTGAATGGCCTTCTTTTGTTGGTTGGGACAATTATGTGAAGTTGTTTCTTGAGGATAAGATTTTTACTATAACAGTAAAAAACACTCTGTTATTTGCATTGCTGACAGGACCGCTGAGTTACTTCCTAAGCCTATTTGTTGCATGGATGGTCAATGATCTATCACCTAAGATCCGAACTCTTTTTACTTTCATGTTTTATGCTCCTTCTATTTCGGGGACGATGTATTTTATCTGGAGTTTGATATTCAGCGGAGATATATATGGCTGGGTGAACGGATTTCTTATTAACACGGGAATTCTCAATGAACCTGTCGCGTGGCTCAATGATTCACGTTATAGTCTTAGTATAATCATGCTGGTGCAGCTTTGGATGAGCATGGGTGCCGGATTTCTTGCTTTCATAGCAGGGCTTCAGAGTATAGACCGAACATTATATGAGTCAGGATCGATAGACGGGGTAAGAAACCGATGGCAGGAACTGATCTATATCACTTTGCCTTCGATGGGACCCCAACTCCTCTTCGGAGCTGTGATGCAGATCAGTGCTTCGTTCAGTGCCGGAAGGATAAGTATAGCTCTTGCAGGAAATCCATCAACTGACTATGCTGCCAATACAATAATTACACATGTTATAGATTATGCAACGATAAGATATGAAATGGGATATGCGTCTGCAATAGCAACAGTTCTATTTATGCTGATGCTTATAACGAATTCTTTTATCAGACGTGTATTGAGAAAATATAACTAATGATACTAAAGTGATAATAAATTGGTAATAAATTGGTGATGAGGATAAAAATGGCTCTGAATCTGAAATTATTAAGACATCGCAGCACTAATCACACTAAGAAGATAAGCCGCTCAGGGTGGGGGAATCTGCTTGTTCTTGTTTTCCTGCTTCTTCTGGCGGCGTTCAGTATCCTTCCTTTTATTTTTGCAATATTACAGTCTTTCAAGCCGCTTGATGAGATATTTATTTTTCCTCCGCGCTTTTTCGTTAACAGGCCTTCTCTGGAGAATTACTATCTTCTGTCTCAGCTTACGAAAAATATGTGGGTGCCGTTTTCCAGATATTCCTTCAACAGTGTTTTTGTTAGTATTACAGCAACGGTATTGCATGTTGTTTTTGCTTCCATGTGCGCATACCCTTTGGCAAAATTTAAGATCCCCGGTTCGAAAATGATTTTTAATGTAATTGTTTTGTCACTTCTTTTCACAGGGGAAGTAACGGCGATCCCGTCTTTCATTCTTATGTCGAGAACCGGGATGATAAATAATTATCTCGCGTTGATCCTTCCGCCTGTGGCAAGCTCTCTGGGATTGTTTCTTATGAAGCAATTCATCGAACAAATGCCGGATAGCATTATTGAGGCAGCGAGGGTAGATGGATCAGGCAATTTCAGGACTCTATTCTCGGTTGTCATGCCTTCTGTAAGGCCGGCCTGGCTTACACTGATCATTTTCAGCTTTCAAGGCGTTTGGAACCGTGAAGGTCTTGAGTTTATATATAATGAGGAACTGAAGATGCTTCCGACTGTATTAAGACAGATAACATCATCGGGTATAGCAAGATCAGGTGCGGCAGCCGCAGCAGCTGTATTACTAATGATACCGCCTATCACTATCTTTATCTTAAGTCAGTCGAATATAATCGAGACCATGGCGCATTCCGGCATTAAGGAGTAGTCGAGTGAGAAAGTTTGTGTTAATTCTTGTTTTAGTATTACCGCTGATAATTGGAAGCAGTGTTATGGCTTTTCAGCCATATGAAGGATACAACTATAACTCGTGGGGTGTTTCTGTTCCTGCTCCGAATGCTTACTCACCAAATGCGATCATCAATGGCAGTTCGCTGGGTACAGTTCCCTTGTTGCAGCCTTCTGATATGTTTTATAAGGATGGTGTTCTCTATGTCCTTGATGCAGGAAACAGCAGAGTTCTTATACTTAACAGCGAATATGATCTGATAAAAGAAATAAATGTTTTCCATTCATCCGACGGAAGTGAAGAAATTCTACAAGATCCGCAAAGTATTTTCGTAGATGCCGAAGGTAATCTGATCATTGCAGATACAAATGCTCTCCGTGTGATTATTTGTGATCAGGAGGGTAATATACTACGGACTCTTTCGAGACCGGACAGTGACATATTCCCTGAAAGTCTCGAGTTCAAGCCTGAGAAAGTCATATCAGATAAACAAGGTAATATTTACGTTTTGTGTACAGGTTTCTATTATGGTGCTGTCGTTTATGATGCAAAGGACAGGTTCGCCGGATTTTTCGGAGCAAATCTTGTTGATGTTTCTTTACAACAACTATCTGATATGTTCTGGCGGATGTTTATGACCCGTACACAGAAAAGCTTTGTGTCTAAATATGTTCCGGTCGATTACTCTTCGATGGATATTGACAATGAAGACTTTATATACACGTGTTCAAGGACCTCCAATTCTCGAAATGAGATAAAGAAACTCAATCCGCTTGGTTCTAATATCCTGCAGGCGGAAATCACATATGATCCGTTGAATAAGAGCGATTACGGTGAACTTGAAAAACTATGGTACAACGGTTCATATATCGATACAAGATTCAATGACATAGATATTTCTGACAGAGGTATCATAAATGCCCTTGATTTTACATACGGAAGAATATTCCAGTATGATCAGGACAGCAATCTGCTATCTGTCTTTGGTGGGATGGGAAGTCAGAGCGGTATGTTTAAGATGCCGGTAGCCATAGAGTCTGTTAAAGATGATGTTTTGGTTCTTGACTCTGATAAAGCTTCTATTACAGTATTCAAACTTACGGAATACGGACAGTTGGTTCTGGACGCAACGGTAATGTATAACGAAGGTATGTACAGCGAAGCTATGGATCAATGGGACAAGGTAATAATGCAAAACCATAATTCTGAGCTTGCTTACAGAGGTATCGGCAGAGCTTATTTGCAGCAAGGAGATTATTCTAAGGCGTTGCAATACTTAAAAGATGGTCAGGATAGAGCCGGTTATTCGAAAGCTTTTGGTTATTACAGATCGCAGATAGTGCGCGAAAATTTTCCTTTCATAGCGTCATTTGCAGCTCTGACTGCTTTGATCTTCATTTTCTGGGATAAGATCAGGAGAAAAATACGTAAGCATTTTCCGGATTCAGGAACATCAGGCCGATTCGTAAATCCATTTCGAGTAATGCTGCATCCCATTGATGGATTGGAAGAGGTAAGAAGTCAGAAAGGAAAAGGGCAGTTTTTCGTTTCGATTGTGATCATAGTATTTTGGTTTCTGATAAGTATAATCGAAAGGCAGGGCACAGGATTTATATTCAATCTTGATCGTCCTGAAGGTCTTGATCTATTGCTTATGGCAGCCAAAACGGCGGGTATATTCTTGCTTTTCGTAGTTTGCAGCTGGGCAGTGGGAAGTCTGAATCAAGGTGAAGCATCCTTGATCAAATTGATAAATATTACATCCTGCGCGATTTTCCCATATGTATTGGCTTTGCTTATAAAGACGATAATATCAAATTTCATCGTGTATGAAGAAGGAGCTTTGCTTGAGTGGGCACTGACATTTGTATTGTTGTATTCAATGCTCATGCTTTTCATCGGAAACATGAAATCACACCAATATACTGTTTCGAAAACTTTTGCATCATTGGCTCTTTCGGGAATATCCATGATGATCGCTGCCTTTGTTATGATACTGGTATTCAGTTTGATCCAGCAATTGACAATATTTGTGATGACGCTATACAACGAAATTTTGTTTAGGCTATAAGGAGCTAAAAGATAATGATTCTGCGTATTAGGAAAAAAGTAACAATATTGATCCTTGGAGTAGTATTTGTCCTAGGTGGATCTTTCGGATCGGTGTCAGGAGATATCACGGAGAATTCTGATGTCGGATCGTATTCCGGAGGTCAGTTTCAGAAAGTTGCAGAATCAGGGAAATATCAGTTGTATGTTCAAACAAATGCGGAACAGATCGGTGCGTTCTATCTGTTAGATATAGATAGCGGATCGAGATGGGATAGCAAG
>JAQVYV010000100.1:2725-6330 GCA_028708525.1 Eubacteriales bacterium | reverse complement strand
CTCCACAAACACCCAGCTCTCAAGATTCTCAAGCAACCCATCTTCATTAAGGTACTTCCTGAAAAACTCAACCAGCCCATATACCTTCTCTCTGCTGCCTTCAATAAGCGCCTCATCACCGGTCATATTCAGATAGTTTCGCAGTTCCAGTACATACCACATCGACCAATTCGGGATATACACCCCATTATAGTGGTCCGCGGGGTAACACATCGGGATCATCCCGTCCGGAAGCTCCTTCAATTGTGTCGCAAGCATATAGTTCTCCAGAAAATTTCTTTCGACACTGTTTCCTCCGGTAAAAAGCCTCTCCGCACGCCCGCTGAAATACGAGTCACAAAGCCAGCCTGCCCTTTCACGCGAAGGGCAGTCAGTCAGCACATCGACCGCGTTCTGCGCTAAAGTATTCTTCGCCGCTTCTACGATCGCCTCAAGTTCCTTATCTTCATGCAAAAACCTGAACCCGTCGGTCAATGCATTTTCATAAGTTGCAATACTCAGCTCATCAAGCTGTATCTCACCCTTCACAATGATGACATCCACATATTGCACTGATACAGGTTCGAAAGCCAGCAGATCGTAACTCCCGGCTGCCAAATCATATTTCAAAACATTGCATGTCGTGTTTCTCTCAAAGGAGATCTCTCCGTCGCTGTTAAGTATCTCATCCCAGATCAGGTAAACGACCGCCGGTTCAACAACATCTATTTTCAACCCGATAAATCCCGTAATGGTTCGTCCGAAAGCAAACCGTCTGAAGGTCTTCTCACTGATGATCTCATCGATTCCGGATCCGTCTGATTTTCCCTCTGACGATCTGCCTGAAACACTCTCAAACACAAACCGACTCGCATCATCGCTCAGTCTGTCTTCCAGTTCTTCGTATTTATACCCCAGAAGCTTATCGCTGATACCTGAGACAGACCTGTCTTTCCAGGTTTCTTTAGACATATCGATGCTAACGGCACCCGAAGCGATCAGTTCCGTATATCCGATCTTTTCAAACCGTGGATATCCGACATTTCTGCTTATAAGCTTATTGCCCGTCACATGCCCAGTTTCACATTCCGGGAAAACCGTCAGGTCTCCATTATAAAACTTTGACCGGCAAATACGCATTCTGTAACTTTCGGCAAAAGTCCTCTGAAAACTGAATCTCTGCACTTTCGCAATTCTGTCGATCATCTCGAACGCTCTAAAATCACTTGCCGTAGCGACCACTTGTCCGGCATCAGCAGCAACCTCAGAAAGTTCAGTAACTTCAGCACCGAAAAACGGCAATTCATTGACCGTATAGAAGCTGTTAACATTTGAAGCGGCTATTTCGATCTGCAATCTGTCCGCCTTATCATCGGCAAGTGACCCACTGTCGACATGCAGATAAAACGCAACGGTATGATTCATTTTCTCTCGTAACCCTTTAGCCCAAATCGTTTCTTCTATTCTATCCATATCGGATTGCTCCACGCCCTCTTCCCAAACGCATCAACTACCTCGACCCTGACATATTTCTCGTAGCCAGCCAATTTGTGTTCAGCCTTACTTAGTGTCGCACCATCGGAAGCACGGAAGCTTTTACCAAGATTATCATAAGTCATAAAATGCACAGCCTTAGCATCCGAACACTCTACATAAGCAACACCGTCCTGAACGTAAAACTCATATATCTCCGGACCGGTGGATGAATAGAAACTCCCCTTGCGTAAAGCTTCCATTATATTTGCAGGAGTCAGTTCCGCAGCCTTTACCACTATCCAGCCGCCAAGGGCATGCACAGCAGGATCATGTGTATCATCAGAGGCAAATCCCCACAGCTTATGCCCTTCACTTAACAGCAGATCCCAGACAAGAACGGAATCCCCGCAATTCCACTCATGATCACATACATTATTGAATATCTCAAGCCCGGTCAAACCTTTTAATTGCTGAATATCTGCAACGTTATTGCGCGACCAGACCGGATGCGCAAGTATCGCAAGATTCCCGTGATCATTCAAATCATCTACGATCCTCTGAACACTTCCGATCCCGTCCCATGACGGCATATTCATTGATCTATCGGAATCCGCCAAAGACTTTCTGGCTAACCCCGGATCATACCCGCCAACTATATGGAAGCACTTGAAAACCGTATCCGGCACAGAGATATCACTCTCCGTTGCCGGTATTACAAGAAACTCTTCTGAAGAAAGATCGCTGTGATGACCATAGATCCTGTGATCACTTAAGAAAAGAAATGAATAGCCGTTATCTCGATACAAAGCAGCTGTCTTTTCCGGCGACCATTTACCGTCAGACAAGATGGTATGACAATGAGTATTACCTTTGTACCAGTTTCCTTTTTCAGCCAAAACCGTTAGTTTGTTTGCCATATTACCCCCGTCCCCAGTCCCAAGCCACTATTTTATCATATTTATTCGTCTATATTCGTCAAAAATCTAAGATGTTTCAACTATAGCTCCCAAAATCATGAGCTGCCTGGTACATAGCAATAACATTTTCCACAGGAGTATTGTCCTGTATCATATGTGTCGGGGCAAAATGATACCCGTACCCATCCATCATGATCTCCAGGGTCTCCCGGACATTATTCCGGGTCTCTTCTGCTGTGCCGTATGCAAGCGGTCCGGCAGTAGATATACAACCTCTGAAAGCAAGGCGTCCTCCGAATTTCTCTTTAAGATAACGCGGAGACATATCAGCTGCCTCCGGCTGTAAAGTATCTACAGCATTTATTCCGATCTCGATAAAATCCTCATATGCCCAGCTTGAACTGCCACATGTATGAATCATGGACGGGATATTATAGGCTTTCGCAAGATCAGCAAATGATTTATGTATCGGTTTGATCGTTTTTCTGTACAAGTCAGTTGAAATCATAGGAGCATGCTGAGTTCCAAGATCCTCACCAAGCCACAGAAAGTCGATCTCACCTTTATTCTGATCTAAAATTCGCTCAAGGATTTTCAGCTGAAGATCCATTCTTCTTTTGATCAAGATGAGCGTCGCTTCATTTTCAGTCGCAAGATCAACAAGAATATCTTCCATCCCCATGATCCTGCCCATGGAGTTGATAACATCCGGAACACCCGGACCACCTATGCACAGAGCATGTTCACGTTGAAAACGGATCATTTCACGTGCTATAGAATAATCAAAATCATCTGCATCAGGCACAGGATAGGCTGCTATCTCTTCAGGCTCAGCACCTTGAAGCGGAAAATCACAGAAATCCCAGTATCCGCCGCTTTCGTTCTCTGCCCACCTCATGACAAACCCGTCAACCGGGTCGCGTTGTCTGTCAGGTATATCTTCGAAAAGCTTAGGTCCGATGTAAGGAGCATTAACTCCTCTGTAATCAACACCGAGCGCTTCCAGGACTTTCTCATATTCATTACTTGAAAAACCGAAAGCCTTAGCAACTTTGCGATGGATAGCAGGATTTGCCTCATATCCAATCGTCACTCTATCTGTCTTCTCCATACTAAATGTTTTGATCACTCTTTCCCGCGCAGTCATAGTTTCTTTGGCTTTGTTGATTTGCATTGAATTATCCTCCTACTATTTATCATATAAATATATTTAGCCGATCACAATTTACTATT
>JAQVYV010000100.1:0-2625 GCA_028708525.1 Eubacteriales bacterium | reverse complement strand
TCCATACTAAATGTTTTGATCACTCTTTCCCGCGCAGTCATAGTTTCTTTGGCTTTGTTGATTTGCATTGAATTATCCTCCTACTATTTATCATATAAATATATTTAGCCGATCACAATTTACTATTATGACATTATTTGCATTTTTCGAACATATTGCTTGAATATATTCGATAATGATGTAAAATGGAACCATGAGAGCAATAGAACCAAAGATATTATATGTCAATTACTATCATTGCAGACATGGTTTTTGCACTAATGAAAGAATCCTGAGTAATCCTTACTTTCTTTATGTTTATAGCGGAAAAGGTCTGTTCCGGATCAACGACACAATTTACGAAGCCAATAGCAAGGATCTGTTCTTCTGTCCGGCTAATGTACCAAATATGATATCAGCCGACAAGAGAGATCCTTTCGTACTTACAGGAATAGATTTCGAGTGCGATATCGGAGAGGGTATATTTGCTCCGTTAACAGATCTTTCAACTGACAGTGGTCACGAGGAACTTCTTAGAGAGATGATCCGTTCTTTCTCTTATCCCGGCAACATCTCAATAGAATACTGCAATGCATTACTAAAAGCATTCATGATGAATGTTGTTTATTTCAGACATAATGAGAAAATAATGCCGGACTCCAAAGATAGGATCATGAAGTATCTTACTGATAACAGTTGTGTATCCGCTACAATACAGAAAGCCGGCAGGTTATTCAATTACCATCCGGCAACTATAAACCGAATGGTCAGAAGCACGACCGGTATGAGTGCTAAGGAATTTCAGATCGATTCCCGGATCAAGAAAGCCAAAGGTCTGCTCCTGTATTCTGACAGATCAGTTACCGATATCGCAGCTGAATGCGGCTATAAGGATGTCTTCTTTTTCTCACGTCAATTTAAGAAGAAAACAGGCGTATCGCCCAGCGAGTTACGCATCTGACGAGCGCACCGACAGTCATGGATATCTTCCATCCTCATTATTCCTGTCCATGAACACGATAACATCCTATCATATAATATGTTACAATATTTTTACCTTATCCTTAAAATCCAGGATTTGAGAAACGAGAAGCGTATGTGAGGCAGACTGATGGATTTTGATATAATGAACCGTGATGAATGCGTGGCGAAGTGGGAAAATCGGCAGTTTACTTTGCTGAAAAGTGATCTTGCACCGCTTTATCTTGTGAGAACAGGCAATGTAGAACATTGGCTTGAGACTCGTGCGATCGATGAGCATCGTGCTAATTCTCGTCTGCTTAAGAAGGCACTTCACCTGACCGAAAGAGATGATATTTCTACGGTCATGAGTGTTAACGCAGTCACAATAACCGACAACTATTGGGTCAAGCCACCGGGCAGTGATTTGATATATGATGATGTACGTTTTGATAACGATTATTTTGCGAATCTTGCTCTGCGAGGCGAATATGGAAGCTTCAACAAAGCTGCAAACAGTAACCGCAGCCGAACACCGGAGCTTACTAACATCGGTAGCTTTGAAAAGTGTTGGAAGCTAATAGACGGCGAGTGGTGGATGTACAAGAAAGCCGATCATAATCAGCAGTTTTCAGAAATCTTCATTTATGAATTGGGACGGATACTCGGCTTTAGCATGGCTGAATATATGATCGGTGACAAATGTGTGAAAACAAGGGATTTCACAGATAATGCCGCTGTCAATTTTGAATCAGCGTACAGTTTTATGGATGATAAGGAGAATTACATCGCTGTGGTTGAAAAGCTGCGGGAAATCGCACCTCATACCATTCCCGACTATGTGAAAATGGTTTTTTTAGATACGATCGTTGCTAATCCAGACCGACATACTAATAATTTCGGACTGTTACGAGATGTTGAAACCGGTAAAGTTCTATCACTTGCGCCAAACTTTGACAACAATATAGCGCTCATATCCAGAGGATATCCGGGTAATATCGAGCGTAAAAATGATGTTCTGGTCAAGTTTTTCAATCAACTGCTTGAGTTTGATCCTTTGCTTATAGAGCATGTTCCAAAGCTGGAGGAACAGGACATCCGTAAGACACTAAAGCTAGTCAACATGAAAGTGAAATCAGATGTGATCGTCCGTTTTATTATGAATGGATACAACCAGATCGCGAGGGATAAATAATATTGGTGACATTATGGAAATGGTGCCAAAGCAAGAGACTTTCATGGGATAGATTTGATGGAAAGTCTCTTAAAGAACGCTAAGCGTTCTTCTCCTTTGCGTTTTCATGGGATAGACTTGATGGAAAGTCTCTTATTCCCACTCGCCAAGTCTAAATCAATATTAAACGAATTTGTTTATGGATTATTATACATTTTTATTTCAGCTATAGCTATTCTCCCTATCATTTATGTCGGATAGATTTTTCAGTATCAAAATAGTATCAGAAATAACAACAGGGCACTTAACCTTAACGAAATTATTTTACCACAAATCCGCCGCAGTTACAACAAATTGTAACGATAAAAGATACATTTTATAACCCGGTAAACTCCCAAAGTAAATTCCACAGTGGAAAGGCATATAGAATTTAATATGGAAAGAAAATAATATAGAATTGAATCTGAGAAATTTTCCTGCCAAAAAGGAGGGGCATTAATATGTCAGATTCA
>JAQVYV010000099.1 GCA_028708525.1 Eubacteriales bacterium | reverse complement strand
ATTGACCATTCTTAGAGCTACAGGCTTGATTGCAGGCCCGGATAGCCCGGCATAATTATTCCTGATGACAGGACGTCCTGAACTTGTGTCTACAGCTAATCCAAGTAATGTATTGATAAGACTTATACCGTCAGCACCTTCTGCTTCTGCAGCCAGAGCAGCAGCAGTTACATCTCCCGTATTAGGTGTCAGCTTTACCCATATAGGTTTAGACGTTTCTTTTCTGACCTTGCTTACGACCGATCCGACAGCTCTGGGACTGCTTCCGAAAATCATGCACCCTTCTGTGACATTAGGACAGGACAGATTTAGTTCGATTATGTCGCAATCTGTTTCATTCAATTTGATGACTGCCTGCACGTATTCATCTTCAGTACTTCCGGCTGCATTGACTATGCTGATACACCCCTGAGAACAAAAGAAATCATGATCATATTCGATAAAATGATCTATTCCGGGATTCTGCAGTCCAACGCTGTTTAACATTCCGGAAGATGATTCTGCAATACGCGGTGAAGGATTGCCTTTTCTCGGAGAAAGTGTCAACCCCTTAGAGACCATTCCTCCAAGGACAGAAAGATCATACAATTCCGCCATTTCTCTGCCGAAATTAAATGTTCCTGAAGCAGGTATCACGGGATTCTTGAATATAAGACCATTTACCCTGATTTCTGTATTTAATCCCATACTACCTCCGATGCGTCAAATACAGGTCCGTCATAGCAGCATCTTTTATATTCATAATCACTATTTCCCGATTTGTCTATGGTCTTTATCTTACAGGCACAAACGAGACAGATCCCTGTGCCGCATCCCATTCGTTCCTCTAAAGAAGCAAAGCACTTTACGTCATGTGCTTCACAAATACTGTAAACACTTCTCATCATCTGTATAGGTCCGCATGTGAAAACAGTCTGTCCGCGGCTCAGTTCGAGTGTGCTCAGAGCCTGAGCAGCATTGCCATGGAAATCCATATCTCCGCAGTCCGAAGAAAAGCATGTTCTGTCAGCTTTTCCGGAAAGCTCGATCGTGCAGAAAGACTCGCTCAGCGATCTGTACCCGCAGACTGCAGTACTCTTTATCCCCATGCGTTTAGCTTCTTCGATCAGGAACATCAGGGGGAAGATGCCTATTCCGCCTCCTACAGCGACAAGTGATGAAACTCCGGAAAGATCGAAACAATTACCTAAAGGTCCGATCACTGTTAATTCGTCTCCTGCTATTTTGGTTGAAAGTCTCCTTGTTCCCTCTCCTTTGATCCTTATACCGATTGAAAAAGTGCCTTTATCCTTATCGGTTCCGCAGATACTGATCGGCCTCTTCAGAAAAGATCCGCAATCAACATTTACAAACTGTCCGGGTTTTGATGACCCTGCTATCACTTTGTTTTCTATCTCCAAAATGAAGACGTCATCATTGATATGCCTGTTCGAAATTATCCGGCACTTATGTTCAATGTTTCTATGTATATGATCAGTGACAGGCATCTGAAATCCTCATTTCTTTAGCATTGGGTTGTGACCGGGCATTTCATTTAAAGGCAAATGGTTGCTTCTGGTCGTATCCACGATCTTCTCGAAAGTCTTAAGTTCGCATGGCTTAACATCAGCAGGCTGCATTCCGCCGGCAAGACAATCAGTAACAGCAAGTAGTGTATCAAGTGATGTGATCGTAGGAATTCCGATCTCGATGCATTTTCTTCTTAGTCTGAACCCGTCACGCTCAGGTTGCCTACCCCGTGTTGCCGTATTTACAAGCAACTTGACCTTGCCGGATGAGATAAGAGTAGCGACATTAGGAGCCTGTTCATCAAGTTTTCTTGTTGCATTCGTTGGAATTCCATGCTTGTTCAGATAGTTGGCTGTGCCACCGGTGGCGTAAAGCTCAAATCCAAGTGAATGGAGTTTATCCGCCAAAGGAACAAGATCATATTTATCACTATCCCTAACTGTCAGTAATATACCGTCGCCCCTGACCGGAAATTTGAAATTCGAAGCAAGTATCGCTTTATACATAGCTTCACTGTATTTTACAGATAATCCGAGTACCTCGCCGGTACTCTTCATCTCAGGACCAAGATACGTATCAACATCATGCAGTTTTTCAAAAGAAAATACCGGAGCCTTAATAGCATAAACAGCAGGATACCTGGCATACAATCCTGTTCCGTACTTGAAATCGGAAAGCTTAGCACCCAGCATAACCTTAGTAGCGACAGAAACGATCGGTATACCCGTAACTTTACTGATGTATGGCACGGTCCTGCTTGATCTGGGGTTGACCTCGATCACATAGACTTCATCGTTGAACAATATGAATTGAATATTCAGAAGTCCGATCACTTTAAGCCCTAAAGCCAATTTGCGGGTGTAATCGACGATTTTCTCTCTGATCTTATCAGAAATATATGCCGGGAAAATCGATATTGAGTCACCGGAGTGTACACCGGCTCTTTCAAGATGCTCCATTATCCCGGGTATAAGAACATCCTCACCGTCAGATACAGCGTCCACTTCAAGCTCGACACCCATAAGATACTTGTCGATAAGAATCGGGTGTTCCTGGATCTGCAAGTTTATGATCTCCATATATTCGATAACATCATTATCATTATATGCGATCACCATGCCCTGACCACCAAGAACATATGAGGGTCTTATTAAAACAGGATAAGTAAGTGCCCTTGCTGTTTCCAGTGCTTCCGATTCTGTGAAAACAGTTGCGCCCTGCGGTCTCCTGATTCCCGAGTCCTCAAGTATGGCGTCAAATCTTTTTCGGTCCTCTGCCGCGTCTACCATGTCGGCTGAGGTGCCAAGGATCCTGACCCCCATTTCTGAAACAGCTTTTATAAGTTTGATAGCGGTCTGTCCGCCGAACTGACAAATTACTCCGTCCGGTTTCTCATTCTCGATGATAGCTCTGACATCATCTTGTGTCAGAGGTTCAAAATACAATCTGTCAGAAGTATCAAAATCAGTTGAAACTGTTTCCGGATTATTGTTGGCAATGATCGCTTCATAGCCCATCTCTCTTAAAGCCCAGACAGAATGAACAGAACAATAATCAAACTCTATACCCTGCCCGATCCTTATCGGTCCGGACCCAATAACAAGAACTTTCTTTCTGTCAGTTCTCACGGCTTCATTCGTCGTATCATTCGTTGAGTAAAAATATGGTGTTACAGCACTGTACTCACCTGCACAAGTGTCTACCATTTTATATGTGTAACAAAGCCCCAGCGATTTTCTGCGTTCTCTGATCATCTCGTCTGAAACACCTGAAAGTCTTGATATATAACTGTCAATAAATCCAAGTTTCACAACTCTTTGAAGCAGTTCCTCGTTCAGTTCGGAAACTTTCAGTTCTTCCTCTGCTGAAACTATATTTAGTATTTTCCCGAGAAAAAACTTATCAACCATCGTGAGTTCATAGACTTTGTCTGTCGGAACACCTCTTCTGAGAACTTCAGCAAGTGCGAAAAGTCTCATATCGTCAACTTTCACGATTTTCTGAAGCAGTTCGTCAGTGCTCAAGGCTTTGATCACAGGTACATCCAGCCCATAGATGTTGAGCTCCAAAGACCTTACAGCCTTCATCAGTGAAGATTCAAACGTGTTGGATATGGCCATTACCTCTCCGGTAGCTTTCATCTGAGTTCCGAGCCGCCTTTTCGCTTTAACGAATTTGTCAAAAGGCCATTTAGGTATCTTGGTGACAACATAATCCACAGCCGGTTCAAAACAAGCTGAGGTCGTTCCGGTCACCTGGTTCGGTATCTCGTCAAGTGTATAACCGATGGCTATTTTCGTAGCGATCTTGGCAATCGGATAACCGGTTGCTTTAGATGCGAGAGCTGATGACCTTGAAAGACGAGGATTTACTTCAATAACTGCATACTCCTCCGTAGTTGGATGCTGAGCGAACTGAACATTACAACCACCTTCTATCTTAAGTTCCGTAACTATTTTCAATGCTGCCGTACGAAGCTTCTGGTATTCGATATCTGTTAATGTCAGAGCCGGAGCAACGACTATAGAATCCCCGGTATGTATACCTACAGGATCAACATTTTCCATACTGCAGACAGTGATAGCGTTTCCTGCAGCGTCCCTTACAGCTTCAAACTCTATCTCCTTCCATCCGGATATACACTTTTCTACGAGTACCTGGTGTACCCTGCTAAGGGCTATTCCCTTCTCTGCAATATCCGTTAGTTCTTCTATATCGCTAACTATACCTCCGCCGCTGCCGCCAAGAGTAAAGGCAGGACGGATTATTACAGGATAACCAATCGATTCGGCTAGTTTGGCTGCTTCACGTATGTTGGTCGCTATGCCTGAAGCAACGCAAGGCTCATGGATCCTCTCCATTGCGTTTCTGAATTCCTCCCGATCCTCGCCCATTTTGATCCCCTGGACTGATGTTCCAAGCATTGTAATGCAGTTATCATCAAGAAATCCGGACTCAGATAACTCCATCGCGAAGTTAAGACCCGTCTGACCTCCAAGCGTAGCAAGCAAAGAATCCACCTTTTCGTCGAGCATAATATTCTTTATCACATCGATGTTCAGTGGTTCTAGATAAACCTTATCCGCCATGTTACTGTCTGTCATTATTGTGGCAGGATTGCTGTTTACAAGGACTACTTCGTATCCTTCAGCTTTAAGAGTTCTGCATGCTTGCGTTCCTGCATAATCAAACTCTGCTGCTTGGCCGATTATTATCGGTCCTGAACCTATGACCATTACTTTTCGGATATCATTTCTTCTTGGCATTTTCTTCTCCGTTACACTGTCTGTCTACACTGTGCTATAAGTTATATATGCATAATAAATGCATATTACCGTACATTATACACATAATCTCGCTATTTATGCAAATATATGTTTATTTAGATCATCCCTCATTCTTAATGCTTCTTCATATGCCGCCTGCTGGAAATCATCCTCCGATATTCCTGCCTTTCGATATGCCAGCATCAGACTTCTTGAAGCATTAACTATTGCACCTTTTCCGTTTTCATCGAAACATTGTGCTGCAGTCTCACCGGTTCCCCCTTGTGCTCCATATCCGGGTACCAGAATAAATGTATTCGGCATCATAATGCGAAGTTTCTCTGCCTGATCCGGCCATGTTGCTCCCACAACAGCTCCAACAGATGAAAAACCGTTTTCTCCGATTAGTCCGGAACCCCAAAGCGAGACTTTTTCGGCTACAGCTTCATAGAAAAATTGTCCGTTATCAAGAATCAGATCCTGAAAATCTCTAGCTGAAGGATTTGATGTCCTGACAAGTATAAATATTCCTTTGCCATATTTCTCGCAATCCTCAATGAATGGCTTTACTCCGTCGGTTCCGGTATATGCGTTTATAGTAAGGGCGTCCGCATCAAATGCAGGCATATCGGATCCATTATTAGTGTTGGTGCGTCCGAGATAAGCTGCCGAATACATCGCTGCAGTTGAACCAATGTCATTTCTCTTAGCATCTGCAATTACAATCATTCCGTTGTTCTTTGCATATTCGATAGTTTCTCTGTAAGTCTTAATCCCGTCGGCTCCGAGGAGTTCATAATATGCTATCTGAGGTTTTACCGCGGGAATTATGTCTTTGACTGCATCGATAAGAGACTTGTTGAACTCGAGTATCGCTTCTGCTGCGAGCGAAAAAAATCGATCCTGAGATTTCAATGACGGATCGGTGCTCTTATCCAATCCGAACTTTCTGAGGATAGGTAAAGGAACATATTCCATAAGCGGGTCCAGACCCATAACGGTAGGATTTTGAAATTCATCTATCTTTTCAGATAATCTGTCAGCGAAATTTGTCATAAGTTACATTTCCCCCCACAATAGTTGCATATGTCTGTCCGTAAAGCTTCCACCCGTCGAAAGGGGTGTTTCGTGATTTGGACGAGGCTTTGTTTCTGTCGAAAACATATTCGTTGTCTACATCAAATATCGAGATATCTGCCGGACTGCCGACACTAAGTTCTCCCCTTCCTAGTTTGAGAAGGTCTGAAGGATTAACAGACATTAGAGATATGAGCTTATTGACCGGCATTCCTTCTTCCCTGACAAGATAAGTGAACGCAAGTCCGAAAGCCGTTTCAAACCCTGCTATCCCGTTGTTAGCCAAAGCAAATTCCTTGTTCTTCTCGTCAGAATGATGTGGTGCGTGATCGGTAACTATCATATCGATCGTACCGTCGAACAGCCCTTCGATTATAGCTGATACATCGTCTGAAGTCCTCAGCGGAGGATTTACTTTAGCCATTGGATCGAATCCGATGCAAGCCTCTTCAGTCAGTGTGAAATAATGAGGACATGTTTCACAGG
>JAQVYV010000098.1 GCA_028708525.1 Eubacteriales bacterium | reverse complement strand
GAAGCCGGCGGTAAATCAAGAGAAAGAGCTCTTAGGTGCATCGAATATGGCTATAATCTTCCCGTCGAGGGATCAAATGCCTGATTATGTCATTCAAAGATCGAAACGCAGGTCTATTTCACTAACGGTCAGACCGGATGGCATGGTAATAGTTAAGGCTCCTTTGAATGTTCCTGTCAGAACTATAGATGGCTTTGTAGAAAGTAAGAAGAATTGGATAAGCTCGGTGCTTGAGCGAAATGCCGATCGAATCGTTCTTAAAGAATCGGTTCCATATTCATTGGCAGAACTTTCAGAAAAGACAAAGTCCAGGATCGATGATTTTATGTTGAATTATCCCGGGAAAATGCCAAATGCAATCAAGGTACGTCCAAGAAAATCTGTGTGGGGAACATGCAACAGTAAAGGAACGATATCAATCAATTCTTTTGCGGGTGCATTGCCTGATGAATTATTCGAATATATTATGATACATGAGCTCTCACACCTTGAAGTTCTTAATCATAATAAATACTTTTGGAACCTGGTGTCATATTATTTGCCTGACTGGAAAGAGCGAAGAACAAAGCTTCGCAGATACAGCATAGATATCTGATCAAATATGTTAAAATATCCTTATATATTTTTAAGGAGTAAAGGATATTGACCAATAATAATTTAGTTGAACTAAGATCGTTTTTTGCCGGAAAAAAGTATTATGTACGAACATATGGTTGTCAGCTGAATGAAAACGATTCAGAGAAGATCTCCGGGATCCTTGACGAACAGGGAATGACAAATACTGATAACATAAATGCTGCGTCCGTTATAGTTTTTAACACATGTACCATTCGCGAAAATGCTAACGATAAAATATTCGGAAATCTTGGAATCGTTAAAGGTATTAAGAGAAAATCTCCTGATGTCATCGTAATACTTTGTGGTTGTATGATGAAGGAGGAACATAATGTTACGAAGGTAAAGTCGAAGTATAAATTTGTCGATCTTATCTTTGGCCCTTCGGATATTTACAAATTGCCCGCATTGTTGTTCAACAGAATGAATGAAGGAGGATTGATTTGCGGGATAGGTGATGAGGATTTGATTATTGAAGATCTGCCGGTCACTCATAAGAAGAAATTTCGGGCACTATCTACTATCATTTATGGCTGTAATAATTTCTGTTCATATTGTATCGTGCCTTATGTTCGTGGAAGAGAACGAAGCAGGGCTCCGGAAGACGTGCTTAAAGAGTTGAAAATGCTTGGCGATCAAGGTTTTAAAGAGGTAATGCTACTCGGTCAGAATGTGAATTCATATGGTAAAGATTTCGACAGCTATGATTTTGCAGATTTGTTAAGTGACGCCTCGAAGATCGATGCTATTTCCAGGATAAGATTTATGACATCTCATCCTAAAGATACTGATAGAAAGTTGTTGGATGTTATGGCTAATGGCGGAAATATAATGCCTCATCTTCATTTACCTATGCAATCCGGATCGGACAGAGTACTTGCTTTGATGAATAGAAAATATTCTGCCGGGCAATATTTAGATATAGTTGAGTATGCACGCAAGGTCATACCCGATATTTCTATCACAACTGACATAATCGTAGGATTTCCGGGAGAAAAAGAAGAGGACTTCTCGGAGACACTTTCATTAATGGAGCGTATAAGATTCGACAATGCTTTTACGTTTATGTTTTCTCCCAGAAAAGGTACTCCGGCAGCGGATATGGATGATCAGATACCGGATGATGTCATGAGAGAACGGTTTTCACGTCTTGTGAAGTTGCAGAACAAATGCACGCTCGAATCAGGGATGAAGACTCTTAACACAGTACAGACCGTGCTGGTGGAAGGCTTGAGTCAGAATTCAGACAAGGTGTACGCCGGTAGAACACCGCATAACCGTCTTGTAAATTTTACATGTGACAAAGCAATCGAAGAAGGTGACATTGTCGATGTTGATATCACTTCAGTTAAAACCTTTTCTTTGAATGGAAGATTTCTTTCCTTTAATTCAGGAAATGGGGGATGACATGGATAATTCTCTTCTTGACTCTGTAGACAGAAACAACATAACTCCCATGATGAAACAGTACATCGAACAGAAAGAGAAGTGGACTGACTGCATTTTGTTTTACAGACTCGGCGATTTCTACGAGATGTTTTTCGACGATGCTGTACTTGTATCCAAAGAACTTGAACTCGCGCTTACCGGAAGAGACTGCGGACTTGACGAAAGAGCTCCCATGTGCGGGGTCCCTTATCATGCGGCTGAATCGTATTTATCTAAGCTCGTTTCTAAAGGGTATAAAGTTGCTGTTTGCGAACAGGTAGAGGATCCTGCTCTGGCTAAAGGAATAGTCAAGAGAGAGGTAGTCAGAGTTGTTACTCCCGGCACCGTTACTGAATCCAGTATTCTTGAGGAAAAGAAAAACAATTATATATGTTCTGTATTTAAGATGTCGTCGGTCTACTCTGTCGCATTTGCCGACCTTTCTACAGGGATGCTTGAAGCGGCTATGATCGTATACGGGAACACTTCACGGAAGCTCTCAGATGAGATTTTCAGAAGAAGACCTGCTGAAATACTGTGTAACGAAGCATTTTTCTCTACGAATGAAGCAGAACTGATCATTAAAGAGTCAGGGATAGTAATTACCTGCCTCGATGATGAGAATTTTTCAAAGGAAACTTTCAGGCATAATTTCCCGGAGCACGATGAGGATATCGGTATTATTGTACACCCGGTGGCTGCACTCGCTTCATATTTTTGCAGAGCAGGGAACGATTTTCCTGCACACATGAGGAATATCAAAGTGTATTCCGTTGAAGGGTACATGCTTCTGGATTCTACCGCTGCGAAAAACCTGGAAGTATTCGAGTCGCTTAAAGATGGAGGGAAAAGGGGCTCTCTTCTTTGGGCTATAGACAGAACCAGGACATCCATGGGTGGACGTTTGTTAAGAAGATGGCTTGAACACCCTCTTATGGATATCGGAGATATAGAGTTCAGACTCGAAGCTGTTGCAGAATTAAAGGATAAATTTCTTTCACGACAGGAGTTGATCGATATCCTTTCAGGAATATCGGACATGGAACGTATTGCTGCCAAGGTTTCAGTAAAGTCTGTGAATCCGAGGGAACTACTGACACTACTGAATGCTCTCAGAAAGCTGCCGGCTCTGAAAGAAGCTGCCGGCTCACTTTCTTCGCCTTTGATGACTGCCACATTATCAGGATTCGATCCGCTTGAAGATATCTCGCTTCTGATAGAATCATCTGTTTCTCCTGATGCTCCGCTGGGATTAAAAGAAGGAAGCATAATTAAACAAGGCTACAGTAAACACATCGACGAATTAAGAGATGCCTCTGTTAATGGCAAGAAATGGATAGCTGAATACGAAAGCAGGATCAAGGATGAGAGCGGGATAAGAAATCTTAAAATCAAATACACGAATAATTTCGGATATATGATAGAGATTTCCAATGCGAACAAACAATCTGTTCCTGAGAGTTTTATCAGACGCCAGACATTGGTAAATGCAGAGAGATATGTCACCGAAGATCTTAAGAAAATGGAAGAAACGATTCTTGGAGCGGAGCAGAAACTTATTTCGGCAGATTATGAGTGTTTCTGTGAAATCAGAGAAGAAATTGAGGCAGCATCTTACAGGATCCTTGATACAGCATACCGCATATCCGTAATCGACATTTTGACTTCATTCTCTGATCTGGCTGATAGAGAGAACTATTGCAGACCTGAAATATCTGATGGTTTTGAACTTGATATTCGCAATGGCAGGCATCCGGTTGTTGAGAAAACTTTAAAGAATGGTGAATTTGTACCAAATTCTGTTAGTATGGATAAATCTGAAAATCGCTTCATTCTTATAACCGGACCGAATATGGGCGGTAAATCAACATATATGAGACAAAATGCTCTTCTTGTAATATTAGCGCAGATAGGTTCATTTGTTCCTGCTGAAAGCATGCGAGCGGGAATAGTTGATAAGGTTTTTACTCGAGTAGGAGCTTCAGACGATCTGGCGTCAGGCCGATCAACGTTCATGGTAGAAATGAGTGAAGTAGCCGGGATTTTGCAGAATGCAACACCCAGAAGTCTTCTTATTCTTGATGAGATAGGAAGAGGTACCAGTACTTATGACGGACTTGCGATCGCATGGGCTGTTACTGAATATCTTTCTGATATCAATATCATAGGATGCAGAACCATGTTCGCAACACATTACCATGAACTAACTGAATTAGAGTCTTCGTTGGAAGGAGTCGTCAATTTCCATGTACAGGTCGCAGAAGCTGATAAAGAAATCGTTTTTCTGCATACTATCGCTAAAGGCGGGAGTGATGACAGTTATGGCATAGAGGTCGCTAAACTTGCAGGTGTTCAAAGTAATGTTATCAGAAGGGCACGAGAAATATTAGCAATACTGGAAAAAGACCGAATGAACGATCACATCAGGTTTAAAAAACATCTTAAAGTAATGGATGGACAACTAGACATATTTACATCATCATTAGCTTTGAAAAACACTGATAATATAATCGAAGAACTCAAATTGCTTGATGTTCAGAAAATGACACCGGTCGAAGCGTTGAATAAACTGTACGATCTTTCTGACAAAGCAAGAAAACTTAAAACAGGAGATGCATAATGTCTAATATCAAAATACTCGATTCGATCACAGCTAATCAGATAGCTGCAGGTGAGGTTGTTGAACGACCTGCCTCAGTTGTTAAAGAGTTGTGTGAAAACTCACTTGATGCCGGTGCGTCTATAATAAGTGTTCAGATAAGAAACGGAGGTATTAGTCTTATTGAAGTCATAGACAATGGTTCAGGCATCGATAAAGATGAGCTTGGTCTTGCTTTTTACCGTCATGCAACAAGCAAATTGAATACTGTTGAAGATTTTTCGACAATAATGACAATGGGATTCAGAGGTGAAGCCCTCGCAAGCATAGCGTCGGTTTCAAAAGTGACGATGCGCTCCAGAAGGGTCATGGCCGAGAAGGGATATTATATTATTGTTGAAGGCGGAGAGATCATTAGTGATGGACCTGCATCTTCCAACGAAGGTACAAGTGTAACTGTTGAGTCATTGTTTTATAATACTCCTGCACGTTACAAGTTCCTGAAAAAGGACACAACTGAAACCTCATACATTGCCGATATTGTTGAAAGGTTCATTCTTTCCCGTCCTGATGTTTCTTTCCGATTTATCTGTGACGGTAAAGAAATACTTCATTCTCCAGGAAATAATGACCTTAAGAGTGCAATTTTCGCCGTGTATGGAAAAGAAATCACCACAGCACTTGTGCCCGTTCAGTATACTCAGGCAGGAGTCGATATATCGGGATATGCAGGTATGCCTTCCGTAAGCCGTAAAAACCGTCAGCATCAGAGTTTTTTCGTTAATGGCAGATATATCAAGTCTCCAACACTTTCATCGGCTGTTGAGGAGGGGTATAAAACATTATTGATGAAAGGTCAGTTTGCTTTTTGTGTTTTGAATATAGGTGTTGATCCTGCACAGACTGATGTTAATGTTCATCCCCAGAAAACTCAGATAAAATTCAGAAATGAAAGTGAAGTATTCAGGTATGTTGTACATGCTATTAGAGAAGCGATCGAAAGCAAGATCACAATACCTGAGATTGCCGATAAAGAGACCGTTGCCGCCGAAATCCCCTATAAATATAATGATAGGAATAACGATATACAGACCAATAACTCTGTAGGATCTTATCCAAGCTTTATAAGCAATAATCAATCGATAAAGTTATCTGATGCCTGTGATACCGAAAGAAGTCTCGGAGCATATGCAAATCAACAACAGGATCTTTTCCCGAACACAAATGAGCAGATGCTTATCCCGGATATCGCTGAAATGAAGTTTTCCGGAACGATTTTTGATACGTATCTGATTTTTGAATCTGAAAACAATTGTGTACTTGTCGATCAGCATGCTGCACATGAAAGGATTTTGTTCGAAGAACTCGTCACCAGGCACGCTGATAAGAAAGTTGTCAGACAGCAATTACTTGTGCCTGAAATCATAGAATTTCCTTATAGTGCTGCACAGAAAGCTGAGGAGCACTTTGATTTATTGTCAGAAATTGGATTTGAATGCGAAAGATTTGGTCCGGGCACAATAATCTTAAGGTCAGCACCTCTGGGGACTGAATTGCTTAATCCTGTTGAAGGTCTTAAGAGTGTTGTCGACATGCTTGACAAAGTATCATTAACTTCCGAACAAGGAATATCCGATATGTTTTATTCAATGGCCTGCAAAGCAGCTGTAAAAGCTCATGATAAACTGAAACCCGATGAAATCAGCACTTTGATTACAAGACTGAAAGAATCAGGAAGAAACACACATTGTCCGCACGGCAGACCTTTGAGTATCAAA
>JAQVYV010000097.1 GCA_028708525.1 Eubacteriales bacterium | reverse complement strand
GACTCCTGAATCGGCAACATTCTTAAGCGAGAGTGAAGCTCCGTCCTCACCGGCAACAAGTACACCATCTTTATACCACTTATATGAGTATGTAACCGATGCCTGGCTTCCCGCAACAACAGATATATCATGTCCGGATCCGTCATAAACTCCCGAATATCCGGCACCGGCAGTTACCGAAGGAGCATTCAGATCCCAATGAGCGTAAGCCGTACTGCCGTCAGTATCAGTTACAGATGTTGCCGCACTGACCTGCGACGATCCGCCGATCGTTGTGAACCATCCGTCAAAAGCATATCCTGCTCTTTCAGGTACCGGCAGTTCTCCGTAAACTCCGCCCAGCACGATCTCCTTTGAACCCGGAGTCACACTTCCGCCGTCAGCATCCAGAATAAGCTCTGAACCTCCGTAAAATCCGGTCGCTGTAAAAGGCTTATCCTCTTCTTCATTCACCACACCCGCGATCGGATAAGTACTGTATTCAACATAATACCCATAAATATTCCCTGAATAATTCGTCCCCAGATCGTTCCAGAGTTTACTGTCACCAAACCCATATTGAGCATAGCACTCCGTCCCGCCTCCGGCATTCGGCTCACCCGAATTCCAATTGGAATAGTTAAGACCGTCATCGGTGTAATTGGTTCCGCCACCGACAGATATATTCTGTGTGAAAAACCTTTTCCCCGCCTCAGGACCTGCGGTCCAGTACCAGTATCTCGATGTGCTAACGCTCCCGCCTGTATTATATCCTGCGGTCAATGTGTCATACTCACCTGTATATGTGTTCCCGACACGCATACCGCCTATCCATCCGCCGGAACCACTTAAGACCTTATATATATAGTCGTGTTCGACTGAACTCGTGATCGTTGCCAAGTATCCGTACAAACCATTATATCTCTTAGTCTTAGCTGCGTTATATGCATCCTCCCAGGAAATAGATCCTTCGAAATACTCATAATAGTGAGCAGTTCCGTCGGGATCTACAATAACAGTCATATTCTCGTTCAGTTCATTAGAAAACACAGAAGCGTTAACGACCTGCTTCACTCCCGGTATCATCGTAAAAGTAAGACCTCTCAGAAAATCCTGAAGATCCTCATCAATGAAAAGCCCCTGAAGAGTAAGACTCTTATACTGTGCTGATGTGCTTAGAGTTGAAGAGTATACTCCTGCCGATGTCATAGCGGCATAATCCTGCGTACCCGAAACAGCCGTATCTGTAACTTTGAAATACCCTGTCGGAACACTTATATTCAGTATGGTAAGCGCATCACCTTTAAGACTGGCATTAGCATAACGGTAATCATATCCCGACTTGTCTGTAGCCTCACCGAGTTTGATGAACTTACCTATCATCGCTCCGTATATGACAGTATCTTCAGAAGGCATGACACTTATACTCTCGGTCATACCCTCGTTCCGGTACCATCCGTCGAAAAAGTATCCTGCCATCTCAGGTTCATCTATCGTGTCAAGCGAAGTTCCCATCTGAAGTCCGTATGATTCAAAATACTGACCGTCCATGAAACATGTCAGAATGAACATGTCATTCGGCAGCACGGTCCACAATCCGCTGTGAACAGAATAACTGCATTTATACTGAGTTGCATCAAGAAGCTGCGACACATCGGCATTATAGCTTCCTCCGGTTATGTTCTTAACCAAAACAAGTGAAGCTCCGATAAAATAAGACGGATTTTCGTTCATGTTATATATCGTTCCGCCCGTGATAGTTACGTCACCGTTGCTGTTATATCCTCCGCCAATTGCATAATAGTTGTAAGTTGTACCGTTCTGATTATTTACATACAAATATCCGCCGTTTATAGCAACGATCCCGGAACCGTTTGCATTCCAGTCACCTGTCCCGATGACCGCTGAGAATGACCCGGTCGTTGCATCGATATAACCGCCGTTGATCGTAACTTTAGCATATTTCGGACTCAGCGAACCTCCTCCACCACCGCCGATCGATGCTGCGCAACCTCCACCGACGTTGTAATTCAGACCATTCGATCTCGTTGTCAGCTTTCCGCCGTTAATGATTATCTCACCGGAACTCTTCTGGGAGCCACCGCCGATACCGGCAGCATTCAGGCCTCCCTGAGCATATAATGTACCTGTGTTCGGATTGGTAGCCAGCCCTCCGTCAATTGTAAGAGTCCCGACCATATTTGCTTCTGAACCCAGACTGCTGCTCTTCTCGATCCCGGCTTTGTTGGTTCCGCTTTTCAGTGAGTTAGCGGTATTGTCAGCTATCCTGATCCTAACATTGCCCGGTGAATCCTCCGCGATCAGAAATGCGCTTTTATCTGATATCGCACTGACATCGATATCAACACCGTTCAGCCAGACAGTAGGTGAACAGCCGGATGAAACCGTTATCGTGTTGGTCGTTGTCGTCCCGCTGACAATGTATGTCATATTATCTGATATAACAAGACTTTCAAGCGAAATATCATGTTCGATATCGCTTATAGCATGTGTTCTGATCAGATTCGGGGAGACAAGTGTAAAAATACCAAGGACAAGAATTGCGGACAGAACTGTCCGTTTAATGCGTAGACTCATAGCGTGTTACCATCCTCGAAGTTAATGTCTGTATGCAGTTGTAAGTTATAAATATTTTACACAAATCAATTAATGTTGACAACCTTTTTTGATGAATTTGCAAAATAATTGTTACGAAACTATGGGCAAAAGGTTTAGAACTGAGGTTCTTCGCACATTATCGTGTAAAATCCAGCCCGTAAACGTGATTTCGTTTCTTCTTCGCGATATACATGTAATCGTCAACTTTGGATAGCATCTCGTCAAAACCCAGCCCTTGTCTTACAGTAAAAGTGCTCACTCCGATGCTTATCGTAACTCCGATATGCCTGCCATCGAACTCAACTGCAGCATTAATCCTAATATGCCGGTCAGATAATCAAAATCAGCGTAGAACTTTTCCTTCTCTCTGATCTCATTAAGCATGCTGATATCCCGCAAAATAATAACTGTCCAGGTTCTGCCTTCAGTATCGCAGAAAATTGCCGAACTGCAATCAACAGGAAAAATCTCACCGTTGCCTCTTATAAATCCAAGTTCACAGCGCGCTCTTCCATTTTACATTTATGCTCTCAGCATTACAAGCAAACATATCTATTTGCCACTGATTCTGCTTATTCGTTCCTTGCCCACCCTCATGGCATTGAATATCGCCAATAACGCGACCCCCATATCAGCAAATACAGCTTCCCACATCGAAGCGACACCCAGAGCTCCAAGCAGAAGAAACACTGCCTTTATTCCGAGCGCGAAAACTATGTTCTGTATGACGATCAGCCTTGTGCGTTTCGCAACCTGCATCGCAGTCAGTAACTTTGATGGCTCATCTGTCATCAGAACTATATCTGCTGCTTCGATAGCAGCATCCGATCCAAGTCCGCCCATAGCTATCCCAATGTCCGCTTTCGCCAACACCGGCGCGTCATTGATCCCGTCTCCGACAAATGCTATCTTACGCCTTTGCCCCCTATGCTTAACTATCGCCTTTTCCTCCGATTCGATCCGTTCCATGATCTGTACCTTGTCTTCCGGCATAAGTTCCGCATAAACCTCATCGATACCAAGCTTACGTGCAACAGTTGCCCCCGTCCCCACCGAGTCACCGGTCATCATAACGATGCGTCCGATTCCGAGCTTCCTGAGCCCGGACACCGCCTCAGCAGCATCATCTTTCACCTCATCGGCAACCACGATCGTACCGGCATATCGACCATCGATCGCCACATGAACAGCCGTTCCGCTCACTTCAACTGTCGGGTACTCGATCAAAGCCGAATTCCCAACAAGAACGACCTTCCCGTCAAGCACGATCCTGATCCCCTTTCCGGCTATCTCCTCATATTCCGCTATCCTTCCGGCATCGACCTCACCGTCAAAGTGACTCATTACAGATAATGCGATCGGATGGTTCGAATGGCTTTCCGCGTATGCAGCATAGTAAACGACATCTTCAGCTGTATATCCTTCAGCAGCCAGTACATCTGTAACAACAAACCCTCCCTTAGTCAGAGTTCCTGTCTTATCCCAGACCACTGTTCCTACGTTATTCAAAGCTTCCAGATAATTACTTCCTTTAACAAGGACACCTCTTCGGGAAGCTGCTCCTATCCCGCCGAAATATCCGAGCGGTATCGAGATCAGAAGCGCGCAAGGACATGAAACCACAAGAAAGACCAGCGCTCTGTATACCCAGTCGCCCCAACCCGCACCCGGGATCACAAGCGGCGGAATGAAAGCCAGAAGCAAAGCACCCAAAACCACAGCAGGAGTGTAATATCTCGCAAATTTAGTTATGAACTGCTCAGTAGGAGCTTTTCTTTCAGCAGCATTCTGAACAAGATCAAGGATCCGGGAAACAGTCGAATCTTCATATGTTTCAGTCACCCGGATGATGATCACACCATTCAAATCGATAGATCCGCTTAAAGCTCTGCTCCCGATACTAAGTTCCGCAGGCATCGGCTCACCTGTCAGCGCTGACATATCCGCAAACGCACTCCCCTCAACGACTTCACCATCAAGAGGTATCCGCTCTCCGGGTCTGACGATGATATGATCCCCGACAAGAACATCACCGGGCGGCACAACTGCAACACTCCCGTCTTCTTCTCGCAAATTGGCATGATCAGGTCTTATATCCAGAAGCGCGCTGATCGATCTCCTTGATCGACCGACTGCGTGTTCCTGCACCATTTCACCTATCAGATAGAAAAGCATGACTGCCGCACCTTCAGGGTATTCACCTATAATAAAAGCACCTATAGTAGCAATGCTCATCAGGAAAAACTCATTGAATATCTGCCCTTTAAGTATCCATCTGAAAGCGCTCAGGATAACAGGTATCCCTAATATCAGGTAGCTTATCAGGAAAACAACAAATTCCGCTTTGTCATTCAGTTTCAAGGCAGCTCCTATGGCAAAAACCGTTCCGCCCGTCACAAGCCTTATGATCTGTCCCTTTTCACTTCTCATATCGATTCCCTATTTAATGGGTCTTCCCTTCTTTTACATGCACCAGCCCTTGTCTGAGGATAAGCTCCACATGCTCGTCATCAATAGAATAGCGGATAGCTTTACCCTCTCTGCTCCCTCTGACAAGCTTCGCCTGTTTCAGCACTCTCAGTTGGTGAGATATAGCCGACGCAGTCATATCGAGCCTCTCCGCGATCTGCCCTACCTGCATTTCCGAATCAACCAAAGCACGCAGTATACGCAATCTTGTGTGATCGCCAAGTATCTTGAACAGTTCAGTGAGATCATCCAATGCCTGATCCTCTTCATCATTTCTTTTCAGATCATTTTTCTTCAAAAACCGGTCCTCCTGCTAACTTCACTCGGATTCATATGAATATTTGTTCATATGTTCATATTTATTATATGACAAAAAAAGAGAAAGTCAATATTTTTGCCAAAACAACTATAAATAATGTATAATTGTTTTATTGATCTGCAATCGCGACCGGAATAGTTAACAACATGCGGAGAAATAATATGAAGATGAAGATCCTCATCGCAGAAGATTCAGCGACCGACAGGTTAATAATCGGGAACATGCTGAAACAGCACGATGTTCTGACTGCTGTTAATGGCATGGAAGCCATGAATATCCTCCGGAACAATAAAGGGATAGAGATCATTGTTTTGGATCTTTTCATGCCTGAGATGAACGGATTTGAGGTTCTCGAGGCTATCCGTGCAGATGAAAGTCTGAGCGGAATAAGGACGATCGTTCTGACCAATTCGGACGAACTGGAAAATGAGCTCAAAGCGCTGCATCTCGGTGCAGTCGATTATATTCGTAAACCTATCAACATGGAGTCCCTTAAGACCAGAATAGCAGTACATGAAGAGCTATTAAGATTGCATCATCTTATATCGGACAAGCTTGACGAAGAGAGTCTCATATTCAGTTCGATTTTTCAGCAGGCTCCGATCGGGATCGCGATATCATACAACGACGATCCTTTCTCGACAGGTGATACCAGATATGCTGCGATAAACCCCATGTACGAGATAATAACCGGCAGGACCAGGGATGAACTGACAAGGATCGGGTGGGCTTCGATCACGCATCCTGATGATGTAGAGGCTGATCTTGAAAACAACAGAAGGATGCAGGCCGGAGAAATCGAGAGTTATTCAATGGAGAAGCGATACATAAAGCCTGACGGTTCGCTCGTTTGGGTCTATATGGTTGTCGCTGCTCTGAAAAATGACGTTAGCAAGAAATACAACCACATCTGTCTCATTCAGGACATTAGCCAGAGGAAAGCTGCTGAAGCCGGTCTTGCTGAAAGCGAACGGAGCAAGTCGGTCCTTCTGTCGCATTTGCCCGGTATGGAATACAGGTGTAAGCTTGACAGAAACTGGTCGATGGAGTTCGTTTCGGCAGGGTGCCTGGGGTTGACGGGATATGGTCCGGAGGCTTTGATCGGGAACAGAGACCTTGCTTTCAATGATATCATTGCACCCGAATATCGCGATGTGCTTTGGGACTATTGGCAGAAAGCACTCTCATCTGA
>JAQVYV010000096.1 GCA_028708525.1 Eubacteriales bacterium | reverse complement strand
GTAATAACGGCAGCCCTTTTAGCGTAAAGTTATTTACTTGATGATATTATTTGTTATATTATTAAAGTATTAGTGTTAAAATAATAAGATAGATATGGTATCAGATCATCATTTCAGGAAGGTGAATTATGGAAGAGATCAGGAAATGTATTAAAGAGGCAGGTAAAATTTTCAGTAATGTGGCAGGAGTTCTGGATTATGACGGAAGTGTAATAGCATGTACTGATGAGAAGCGTGAAGGTATTGAAGATCCTTCAGTCAGAGCTGTATTCATGTCCGACGAGAAGATGTCGATCACTTCCGGAAGGACATACATGAAACTGGCAATAGGAGACAAGACCAACTATGTTTGTTTTATTGACGGAACGGACGCGGTAAGCAGAACATATCTGGAACTGCTCGTAAACTGGATCTATGCAGCATTGAAAGAACGTAATACTGATGCTGAAAGAGAATCATTTCTGAAGAAGGTTATTCTTGAAAATGAACTTCCGGGTGATATACCGCTGAAAGCAAGAGAGTTCAAGATCCCGTATGCTGCTACGAGAGTTGCTTTTATCGTTAAAGTCGATCAGAGTGAAAGCCTTGATTGTATTGAGATCATGCAGAGCATGTTTCCCGATAACAAGGTCGATCATGTTTTTGCTATGGATGAGGAAACGATCGTACTATTGTCTGAGATAGGACGTGATGAGGCTGATAAGATAAGCAGTACAGCGAAAATAATACAGGACAATCTGAATTCTGAATCGATGACTAAGATTCGTATCGGAATAGGTATGTATGCTGATACTCTTAAAGATACCGCTAAATCATATCGCGAAGCTGCGCTGGCACTTACGGTAGGCAGCATTTTTGAGACAGAAAGTTGTGTTATGAGGTATGACAGACTGGGTCTTGGGAGACTTATTTATCAGCTTCCTTCAACTCTCTGCAATATGTTTCTTGATGAAGTTTTCACCAAAGGGGCATATGAATCTCTTGACAACGAAACTCTTCTGACCATTCAGAAGTTTTTCGAAAACAATCTTAACGGAAGCGAAACATCGAGACAGCTTTTTGTACACAGAAATACGCTTGTCTACAGACTGGATAAGGTGCAGAAGATCACAGGGCTGGATCTGAGAAACTTTGATGACGCAGTTCTCTTTAAACTGGCCTCAATGGTCAGAAGATACCTTGAAAAGCAAGAGAAGGGCACTTATAAACCATCAGCCGGTAAATGGTGGAACAATTGACATAAATGTTTATAGAGTTCAACAATGTCAGTATGACATATAAGCCCGGAATACATGCTCTTAAGAATGTCAGTTTTAGAATAGAGAAAGGTGAATTCGTTTTTATTATTGGAAGAAGCGGTTCAGGCAAGTCCACGATAGTGAAACTTCTGACATGCGAGGAAAGGGCGACTTCCGGAAATATATTTCTTGAAAACTATGATATAACCGATATCAGCAGACGAGATGTGACATATCTCCGTCGTAATATCGGTATGATTTTTCAGGATTTTCGTCTTATACAGTCTAAAACAGTTTACCAGAATGTAGCTTTTGCCATGGAAATCATCGGATTTGGCAGAAGTGTGATAAGGAAACGTGTTCCTATGGTGCTTAGTATTGTTGGACTTCGGAACAAGGCTAATATGTATCCGAACCAGCTGAGCGGAGGAGAACAACAGAGAGTTGCTATCGCAAGGGCTATGGTAAATGGTGCAGCACTTATTCTCGCTGATGAACCTACAGGCAACCTTGATCCGATAAATAGTGAAGCTGTTATGGCATTGCTTCAGGAAATCAATGATAGCGGTACAACAGTAGTTGTATGTACACATGATGCGACTATGGTCAATAAGCTCAGACAGAGAGTTATTGAGATATCCGGCGGAAGACTTGTAAGGGATGAGAAGCTGGGTGAGTATAATTTATCCTGCGAGATCAAGAAAAGCAAGGGGGCCGGAAGCGACACAACAGAAAGAGCTGTGAGAGGAAGACCTGCAGGAGATCGTCATGGTAACTCTGCCGAGTCTCCGTTCGTTAGAAATGTCAAACTTAAACTGAGTGATTTTGAACTCGTATCCGAAGATGAGCTCGCTTCAGTTATTACTGAAGAGAAGTCCGAAGAGGAAGAGCAGATCATGGCTTTGGTCGATAAGGCTGCCGAAGCATCAAAGGATGCATCACAGCAGGAGGATGCTTATGACAGATCGTCTCCCGATAATAGTGCTGAAGAAGCGCTGAGGATAGCGGTTGAGTACTATATGAGGAAAGCACGAAAGTATCAGGATATCGAAACAGAATGTGTTCCAGAAGATTCGAAACCGGATATAGAACCGGATCCGGAGAAAGTTACTGTGCAGGATCCTGAGATAGGTGAGCCCGGTCTCGATTTTATCAATCTAATCAAACCGCGAAGGATCCGCTCTGATGATAAAACGGAGAGAAGAAAATGAGGCTTGCTGCAGCAGTACATTCCCTGAAAGAAGGTATCGTCAGTATCGTCAGACACCCTTTGGCTTCGCTTGCAACAGTTAGTACGATCACACTGATGTTGTCTGTCATGGGTGCTTTCCTTATTTTTTCTGAAAATGCGAAAGAACTTGCCAAAGGAGTAAGTCAGCAGCCGCCTATACTTGTGTGGGCTGAGTATGATGCTGACGAAGATACAATTACTGCTATCGATTTGGCGATCAGCGGTAATGAAAATGTTAAAAGTTATTCGATGCAGACCCCTGAGGAGAATTTTGAGATGTTCAGGGAAGAGCTTGGTGAAAATGCCGGAGTACTTGACGGATTTGACCCGAGTCTTTTGCCGTATACTTTTACTGTTCAACTTGAAGAAGCATCGCTGGCCGATGATTTTAAGCTGGAGCTGGAGGGAGTGCCCGGTGTTCGTAAGGTGGAATACAGTCAGCCTGTTACAGAATTTCTCAACAGTATCAGGCTGGCAGTGAACTCAGTAACTCTTATAGCTTTTGTTATACTTTGCGGAGTAACTCTTTTCATTATATCCAATATGGTCAGGGTAACTGTTCTTGCGCGTGGTGAGGAAATTGGGATCATGAAATATGTTGGCGCTTCTAATCTGTATATACGTGTTCCTTTTATTATCGAGGGCAGTATTGCTGGTTTTATTGGAGCTATGGCTGCCTGTGCTGTTTCGCTGGGTGTATATTCGTCGATTCTTAACAGAACTGCTGAAACAATGAATGGGATTTCTTTTCTGAAACTTATGCCTGTGGATCAGATATCCGGTAAAGTCATAATGATAAACTTCCTTCTGGGTATATTGATTGGTGCATTGGGCAGCGCTATTTCAGTCAGAAAGTACATAAAGGTCTGATAGGCCGGATACTATAAATGTAAAACAAAGGTAACACAAGATAAATCGTTCTGTGATAAAGTTATATATGTGCTTATTCAAGTGCTCAGTGAATATATGAGGATGGTCAGCAAACATATGAGGAGTTTCGTGATCGGGAGAAGAGGAGACGGCAGAAATATTTGGGCCGCAATACTTATATTGTCTTTTGTGGTAACTGCAATGACGCTCTTTTCCGTAGAAAATAGACAACTTCATGCTGCTTCATCGATCGCTGACCTCAACGGAAAGCAGGAGGAGATCGCACAGAAACTGGAACAGATCAAGAAGGAAAAGGAAGAACTGAAGAACAAGACAAAGGATCTTCAGGGAGAACTTTCATGGTTGAATTCCAAGACGGAAGCTGAGAGGCAGAAGTATTCTGAACTTGTCGAAGAACTCAATTCGGCTTATTCTGAGATGGATGCCGCGTTGACAGAGGCTTCTGAATCAGAGAAGGCTCTTGAAGAGAAAAAGGAGCAATACAGAGACAGGCTTCAGGCTATGTTCGAGAACCGTAACAAGAGCACACTTGAAATGCTCTTTGAGGCTGAAGACATGTCAGAATTCTTTGCCAATATCCAGTTGATATCAATCATTGCCGAGAATGACCGTAATACTATCGATGAGCTTGATTCAGCCAAAGCTGAGGCTTTTCTTAAGAGAGAAAAGGCTGAGACTTATTGCGAAGAAATGCAGGAATATGTTGACGAAAAGAAGAATGAGATAGAAGCATTGAAGAAGAGTATCTCAAGCGCAGCAAATGAGCTTGATACGAGGAAACAGGAGCTTTCTGTTGCTGAAAAGGAAGAAAAGGCCTTACTTGCCGAATCAGAAAAGATAAAAGATGAAATCAAGAAACTTCAGACTGCAGCTGCCTATTATGGCGGAACTATGGTTTGGCCGACACCCGGGTATACGGGAATCAATCCTACGAACTATTTCGGCATGAGACTTCATCCTGTTTATAAGTATTGGAGAATGCATAACGGAATAGACATAAATGCTCCTTTCAATTCTAAGATCGTATCAGCTGCTGAAGGCAAGGTGATACTTGTAAGGACGATAAGCGGATACAATTCATCGACAGGAAATAATTACGGCGGATCAGGCTACGGCAATTATATTATTGTTGATCATGGCGGAGGGATATCGACTCTGTACGCTCACTGTAAGCTTTTGAAAGTTAAGACCGGTGATGTTGTTAAAGCAGGGCAGTGGATCGCTGTTACCGGAAGTACGGGAACTTCTACAGGAGCACATCTTCACTTTGAAGTGAGAGAAAATGGTTCGCCGGTAGACCCTCTTCAGAAGAAATACCTTGGAGTCAGAAAATAAACAGATGTATAAAACGGTGCTTGTGCTATTATATTCCTTAAGGCAAAGGCTGTTATGGCGTGTATGTCTGATACGATATTGAATAAATATTTATATATGAGGGAATATGGATACAAATTATACTCACAAGGATCTTGATCCGAGCAGACCATTAGATCCTATTGCGTTTCAGGGGGTCTCACCGGAAGAACACAAGAAAGCGCTTTCGCGAAGAACACTGGCAGTTTCTTTAATAAGCATATCTCTTACATTCATACTTACTCTTGCGATAATTGCTTTCATAACGGTTCCGATCTATAGGGAGATGTTGAATAACAATGATCATGGTGCTGCGCTGGAATTTGATGATGATCCTGATACAGCCGGTGCATTGGATAAAGCTAACGGAATAATCGATCTTATCAGAAGTGAATATTACATTGAGCTCTCAGATGCGGATATTCTTGAAGCTATTTCATCCGGTTTACCCGGTGCACTGGGAAGTCCTTATACCTATTATCTGACTGCTGAACAGAACAGTATGATAGAGGAGTCTATGTCAGGTCACTATGTCGGGATAGGGTGTACCGTTAGTTTGTCTGCTTCAGGGGAAACAGAAATCGTTGAAGTTTACGCAGGTAGTCCTGCTGAGGAGGGTGGTCTGAGGACCGGTGACCTTATAGTCAAAGTTGATGGTGAAGATGTTACCGGTGCTGTTGATATAGCTGAGGTAGCAGCCAAAGTTAAAGGCGAAGAAGGTACGCAGGTAGTGCTTGAGATCTTTAGAAGATCGGATGCCAGTACTTTTGAAGCAAAACTTACCAGGAGGACCATAGAAGTTCAGAATGTCAGGCACAGGATGCTGACACCGGAGATAGGATATGTCCACGTCAAAGGTTTTGTTAACGGTGTCAATGATGATTTCCGAAGTGCGATGAATGATCTGCAGTCGCAGGGTGCCAAAGATGTCGTTTTCGATTTGAGATTCAACTCCGGGGGAAGTGCTGCAGTAATGCTGGATATGCTGGACTACCTTCTCCCTAAGGATACTTTGCTCTCTACAATTAAAGGAAGAGAGAAGGGGAAAGAATTTACTGTTGAGTGGAAAACGGAAGCTGATATGAGTGTTCCTGAAAGCATGAGATACATGATACTGGTCAACTCATATTCTGCAAGTGCGTCAGAGTTTTTCTCGGGAGCTCTCAGAGACAACGGCAAGGCTGTCATCATAGGAGAGAAGACTTTCGGAAAAGGTTCAGGAACATCGACTTATAAGCTTCAGGATGGTTCTGCTGTTAATCTAACGATATTTCAATACTATCTCCCCGGTGGTGTATGTGTTGAAGGAACAGGTATAGAACCTGATATAAGCGAAGTCCTGGCTGATGAGTTTATATACATGTCTGTTGAAACACTTACTGAAGAGCAGGATACGGTGTTGCAAAGGGCCGTCACGGAGCTGAAGGGGGGCTCCTGATATGCTTTGTGAGAGTGAGGCATACGACGTTTTGGCATCGGTGTATGACAGATGGCAGGAAGAAAGTGATCCTGGTACATGGGCATCGTATACTGATGATCTTATAAAACAGTATTCCGGTATCAATGAGGGACAAGGAAGAGACGGCAGGCTGCTACTGGCAGATCTGGGATGCGGGACAGGCAAGACTTCGGCACTTATGGCTGAGCGAGGGTATGATGTTTTAGGGATAGATTCTTCCTCGGAAATGCTAAGGAAAGCAAAGGAGTCATATCCTGACACAGGAATTGAATTTATATGTCAGGACATTTCATCGATGGAGTTGTTCGGAACCGTTGACGTGATGATTTCTCTTATGGATACGGTGAATCATATTACCGATATAAGAAAACTGAAATCTTTCTTCAGAATGTGTAAAAGATATCTG
>JAQVYV010000095.1 GCA_028708525.1 Eubacteriales bacterium | reverse complement strand
TTGAAGGTAAAGTTGCGGATCAGGTTTTCATAACACAGATGGCGGATTTTGCCGTGAAAATATTGAAAGGCTCGCTGGATGATGCCGTCAATACGATGGTTTCACCTCTGTCGGTCATGCTTGCGTTGTCAATGACAGCTAATGGAGCAGTCGGTCAGACACTTGGCGAAATGGAAACTCTGCTTGGTGGTGATATCGCGATAACTGAACTTAATAAATACCTGTACACTTACGCTAAAGGTCTCCCAAGTTCAGACTCAGCGAAACTCAGGATAGCTAATTCAATTTGGTTTCGTAAGGATGAGGGGAGATTTATAGCTGAGAAGGATTTTCTTCAGACTAATGCCGATTATTATATGGCTGATGCTTTCAAGGGTGATTTCGATGATCAGACACTTCAGGATATTAATAATTGGGTAGACGATAACACAGACGGAATGATCGATAAGATACTCGATGAAATCAAGGATGATACGGTCATGTATCTGATAAACGCAATTGTTATGGACGCGAAATGGGAGACCGTATATAACAAGAACAATATTTTTGCAGCGGACTTTCATGCAGCAAACGGAAGTGTTCAGGACGCTCAACTGATGCAGTCAGAGGAATATAAATACATAAAAGGATCAGGTGCGACAGGTTTCATAAAGCCGTATGCAGGCGGCTCATATAGTTTCGCAGCGATCCTGCCTGATGAAGAGAACGGCCTTGAGAAACTGGTGGCGGATCTTAACGGAGAGAGATTCCTGGAACTGTTAGATAATGCGACTGATGATACTGTAACAGCCTACCTGCCTAAATTTACTTATGATTATAAAATCAAAATGAATGATATGCTGAAGGAACTCGGAATGAAGGATGCGTTCGATGCGAGCAAAGCTGATCTTTCTAAACTCGGGAAATCTTCGAGAGGCAATCTCTATGTTGGAGAAGTATTGCATAAGACATTCATTTCTGTTGACGAGCTTGGCACGAAAGCCGGTGCTGTAACAAAGGTCGAAGTAAATGATGAATCCTATACAGAAACCAAGATCGTAAGACTGGACAGACCTTTCTTATACGCTATCATAGACAATGCAACAGGGCTGCCTGTTTTCCTCGGAACAGTGATATCTATGGCTCAGGAGGGATGATCCTTAAACGACAAGTTTCTCGTATGCTAATCTTTCTGCATTGTCTCTTGACAGCCTTATAACTCCGCAGAAGGTGTATCCGTTCTTGAGAATAAGATGCTGCATTATGTGGTTATCTATATGTGTGTCGATGCGGATGCTTGGGATCCCGAGCATCCGTGTTTCGTTTTCACAGATCCGGAATATCATATCGGCCAATCCATGGCCTCTGTATCCGGAAGATATTGCTGCCCGATGGATGGCAGAATATTGTGATTTTCGGTTGAGCCAACCGGTGCCTTCGATATTGATGTATGATCGTTCAGCTTCGAAGCTCAAGACGAAGAATCCCATTGCTATCTCATGCATCGTATCCGCATCATTATCTGTCATAAGATAAGCCCGGCCGGATGAAATGTCATCCAGAATCGTTTCTTTACCCGGGAATCCATCCTGCCACTGATCAACACCGCTTGCACGGAGAAAACTCTTAGCATCATCAATGATCCGCAGAATATCCGGGATGTCATCTTGCAGGGCTTTCCGGTAAGTGATGCTGCTGTGATCCATATCAGTTATACCTCAGTGACTTATAGAAATTGACTGCGTTCTCAACGATGAATCCGAATATGCCGATTACAACAACAAAGAGATAAAGCTTTCTGAATATCTCGGTAATATCGAACACGGAAGGGCTGTCAGATCCTATGAGAGCTCTCAATTCTTCCGGGAAAGAACTGTTCCAAAGCGCTTCCTGCTTAATGATCACAAGGAACATGGCCAGAGATATCCCGCTGATGAAAAGTATTGCAAAGCTGCTTCTTAGTGTATACCTTCCTTCGAAAAGCCTGATAAATTCTTTGACGATCCCTAAACACAGAAGAATGTTGACTGCCGGAATAAAGTTCGGGAAGTTCTCCGGTTCGAAAACAGAAATAAATCTTCCGGGAGCGTTGTCAGCGATGTAAATACCGAAAAATTGTGGTGCAAAATTCAGAAGTATCATAAAAATGACAATGAATACTATTCCGACAATAGGCTCCGATCTCTTTATCACAGACTTGTTGTCCGGGATCTGCGGGAGATCATCGGTCGACCATAGTTTTGGCGACCCTTCTGCTATAAGTTCTGCCTTGTCCGGACTGACTCCCGAAAAATGTTCAACCAGAGCGAAAATGACAGTTACCCATGCAAATGCTTGTACTGCTGCGGAGAACATTGAAGAAAGACCTTCAGCGAGTTCGAGCCATATGTTATCCGACGGCTCAAATACTCCTTTAAGGATCAGAGCCAATGCTAAGCCGGCCGCAGTAACAGGAATAACTATCTTAAGGATCAACTGATATGTAGGGAAAAAATCAGGACCAATAAGACATTTCTTTCTGTCAAGAAATCTATCTGCAAGTAATGAAGGATCTCCAAGATTTTCAAGAACAGCTATAACAGAAGCTGCATCATCCGGAGAATCAGGAAACATATCTGCCGCCATATCATCGATCATGCCTCTTACTTCGCGCACTGTTTCTTCTCTCTGAGACGAAGGTATCTTTCTTGAGAAAGCATAAATATATCTTTCGATCAATTTCCCGGTGTCACTACTTTTCGAACCCATGATCTAATCCTCCGAAATCATATTATTCAATGAAAATATCATATCTTTCCAGTCTGCCTTCAATAAATCATAGACCTCGCTCCCTGTAACACTCATGGAATAGTACTTGCGAGGCTTGCTTCCGTCAGTTTCCCACTCACTTATGAGCAATCCCTGACTCTCAAGTCGTCTCAGTAAAGGATACAAAGTTCCCGGTTCAACAATTAAACCGTATTGCCCCAGCTCCTGTACGAGTGAATACCCGTATTTAGGTGTATTCAGCCTGCTCAGAACTCCTAAAACTATCGATCCTCGTCTTAATTCGGTTCCGTATGCGGATGCTATCTCCAAAGCTGTTGCCATTAATGATCCTCCGATAAAGTGATATACACAATAATAACAAATATATTATAGTGTATGATACATACTATGTCAAGCGGCTTATTTATGGAAATTCGTCAAAAAAGTTAACAGTTTTGACAAATTTCAATACGATTTTTCAAAAATGTATTGACAAAGATAAGTATTTGGAATAATATTCGCTTGTGTGCAAGTTGCAGAAACTGCAATGAGCCGCAAGAATAATTTTTTAGAGATGGATCATAATTTTTAGACAAAGATATCCTCGATTGTTTGGGTGATATACTTCTAAAAATCCAAGTCCGGACAAATCGAGGAGGAATATCAGAAATGGCTGATAAGACGATCAATTGCAAAGACTGCGGAGCTAATTTCGTTTTCACAGAAAACGAGCAGGCATTCTACAAGGAGAAGGGGTTCGAGAATGAACCGCAGAGATGCCCCGAATGCAGATCCGCAAGAAAGCAGGCAAGAGGCGGAAACAGAGGAAACAGTTATGGTAGAGGAGAGCGCCAGATGTACCCGGCAACATGTTCGGAGTGCGGTGTTCAGACCATGGTTCCCTTTGAACCCAGCGGAGACAAGCCTGTTTATTGCAGAGATTGCTACCAGGGACGCAGATAATTGCTGACCAGCAAGCTAACAGAAAGAGCCGGGATCGAAAGACCCCGGCTCTTTTTTATATTCTCATACTTAAAACCTGCGTTTATTCCCGAAATGTCTGATCCTTCTTCGGACCTCTACCCTCTGAACAGGTTTGGCGAAGAGTGGTTCGAAAGGGTGATCCGCAACCACCGGAATTGGCTTTCCGCACAACCTCTCGATCTGAAACAGAAGTCCTTTATCATCGTAAGTACAGAATGAGACAGCCTTACCGGCTTTACCGGCACGCCCTGTTCTTCCTATCCTGTGTATATATGATTCAGTATCTTCAGGAAGATCATAGTTGATAACATGCGACAAATCGTCGATATCTATACCTCTCGCAGCTATATCGGTAGCTACGAGAATACGCACTTTGCCTTTTTTGAAGCTCTCAAGAGCCATTTGACGAGCTTTCTGTGTTTTATCGCCATGAATGGCAAGAGCATTTATACCTGCTCTGTTCAGATCTTTCGCGATCCTGTCGGCACCATGTTTGGTTCTGGAGAAAATCAACACAGACTCCATATCCGATCCTTTGAGAAGATGCAGAAGCAATTGCCTCTTATCCTCTTTCTCTACGTAGTATAAAGACTGTCCGATAAGATCGACTGTAGGGGCATCAGGCATTACATCAACCTTAACAGGATCCTTCAGTATACTGCCGGCGATCTCTGCAACGACAGGTGGCATGGTAGCAGAGAAGAAAAGCGTCTGTCTCTGTGCAGGAACAGATGAAACGATTCGTCTGACATCATGGATAAATCCCATATCAAGCATTCTGTCAGCTTCATCGAGAGTTAGGATCCGTACTTTCTTCAGATTTATGATCTTCTGATTCATCAGATCCATAAGCCGCCCGGGTGTAGCTACAAGAACATCGACACCTCTTCTCAATGCAGCTTCCTGCGGTTTCTGAGACACACCACCATAAATCGCTGCGGTCTTGATACCGGTGTATTTCCCATACTTATTGAAACTCTCGAAAATCTGAATTGCCAACTCCCGGGTCGGTGTAAGGATCAATGCTTTGACCCCTTTCTCGTTTTCCGATCCCGAAAGAAGCTGAAGTATAGGTACCGCAAAAGCCGCTGTCTTTCCCGTTCCGGTCTGTGCGCTCCCTAAGATATCATGCCCATTCAATATATAAGGTATCGCCTGGCTCTGTATATCTGTCGGATGTGTATACTCCTCTTCCTTCAGCGCCTGAAGGATCTCGGGTATGATATTGAGTTTAGTAAATTCCATTCAAATTTCTCCTGCTTTCTTCAAACCTATCTTCGCAAGTACAGGTCCGAATATCTCGTAAACAAATGTTGCGCAAAGCACTACTGTCTTTATCTGAACACCTATATCCGGGTAAGTTTTAAATATGAGCAACGACAGTCCGATGGCAACACCGGCCTGCGGTATAAGTGTTATTCCAAGGTATTTCCTGACTGTTGCAGGTGCTTTAACGATCGATGCACCTCCCCATGCACCGAGGATTTTACCTGCTGCTCTTGCCAGGAGGTAAGCCAGTCCAATAAGGCCTATCTTCGGTATAACCGTTATGTCAAGCTGTGCTCCGGATACAACAAAGAACATCAGGAAAATGGGAGGAGTAATTGTATCGGCGAGAGTGAAGATCGATCTGGATTCGGCAAAAATATTGACCAGTGTTGCTCCGAGGGCCATACATGTCAGCAAAGATGACAATCCCAGCAGGTTTGACAAAGCAGCAGCCATGAACACAAATCCTGTGGTTATTATAAGTCTGTTAGACTCTTTCTTAAAGAATCTGAGTACAAGTCTGAAAAGCAATCCTAAAATAATGCCTGCTGCCAATGATCCGATGATCTCTATTAATGGAGCAAGAACGGACATTACCGGACCGATGTCGGATGTGTTTCTGATCGTGCTGACTATACTCAAAGCGACACCGAACGCGATCAAAGCTACTGCGTCGTCCAAAGCTACAACACTTAACAGAGTTTTAGTAAGAGGTCCCTTGGCTCCGTACTGCTTTATGACCATTACGGTTGCGGCGGGAGCTGTAGCGGCAGCGATACCTGCGAGTATAATGGCTGTCTGGAAATCTGTCCCGAACAACATCAGTGTTCCGAATACAATAATTGAAGCTACCAAAGATTCCATGAGAGCGATAATGACGACTTTAAGACCGGCTTGTTTGAAATACGAGTATTTGAACTCCGAACCGATAATGAAAGCAATAAAGGCAAGAGCTATTTCCGGGATGATATCCAGTTTTAGGACAAGATCTGAAGGTAATATACCTAAAACATAGGGACCGAGAAGAAGTCCCGCAAGCAGATAGCCGGTTACATTCGGCAGCTTAAGGTACTTCACAGCCCGACCTGCAAGAAGACCTCCGAGTAGTATGATCGCGAGATAGAACATAACATCAGGAGCCATTTAGCAAACGATCCCTTCCGTTGAACTGATGGGGAGAGTTATAACTATCGCAGTATCAGGTTCGTTAAGATCACCTACGATATCTCTCAGTATATTCTTGACCTCATCGACCTGAGCTTTGGAAAGAGCTATGAAAATCGTCTTGCTCTGCTGATGACCTGTATCTACAAGAAAATTCAGAGTACCAAATATCGGGTAATCCTCACTCTTCTTAGACAATTCGCGAACCATGCCTATGCTGTCAAGTATAGTAGCACCGCAAATACGACGCTCGAGCAGGGTCTCAAGAAAAGTATCCATCTTCTCTGTTTTATTCAGTACTATTATCATCAGTTCCATATTGCGCTCCTTAATTATTTTAAACGCATTTAATGCTCAACTAATGTATTGTAACACTTATTGAAATAACTTCAAGAAATGTAGTAAAAGTACTATAATTTGTTATGTATCAGGAGGTGTTCAATGAAAAATGTTGTGTGTATTTCTTCTGCCCGCGCTGTTTTCATGTTTATATTGCTTTCACTTATTCTATTGACCTC
>JAQVYV010000094.1:2377-6771 GCA_028708525.1 Eubacteriales bacterium | reverse complement strand
CGACCCGTCGATTTTGATTTCATTTTAAATATTTTCGTTACCGTTTTGGTTATTGCGTGTCCTTGTGCACTTGGTCTTGCGACTCCTGCCGCTATCATGGCCGGCACCGGGAAAGGTGCCGGAGCAGGGATTTTGTTTAAGAGCGGAGAAGCTCTTGAGGTCGTTCACTCTATAGACGGGGTTGTGCTCGATAAAACAGGCACCCTTACTGAAGGAAAGCCGGCTGTAACGGATTTCATCGTTTTCGGAGGAGCTGACATATCTGAAACACTTGTTTTAGCTGCTTCTGCAGAGCGAGGTTCAGAACATCCGGTTGCTGCATCTCTTGTTGAGTACGCGAAGAGAAAAGGCCTGTCTTTGCTCGAACCTTCCGACTTCCAAGCGTTGCCCGGGAAAGGTATATCTGCTGATATTGAAGGCAAGAAGATCATCGCCGGCAGTAAAGTGCTTATGGACGAGTCGGGGATCGATGTAACGGAGGCTTTACCTGAAGCTTCTAAGTTTTCGGGTAAAGGTAAAACGATAATGTTTTTTGCTGTGAATGGAAAATTGTCAGGTCTTGCAGCCGCATCCGACCTTATCAAAGAGACCAGCAGGTCTGCAGTTGCTGCTCTTAAGGAGATTGGAATTAGTGTTTATATGATAACCGGTGATAACCGTGATACAGCAAGAGCTATCGCTGCTCAGGCAGGGATAAACAATATTTTGGCGGATGTACTGCCGGGCGGAAAAGCAGATGAGATCGCTTCTCTTCAGGCGAAGGGGATGAAAATAGCTATGGTAGGCGATGGGATAAATGATGCGCCTGCTCTTACGCAGGCAGATGTTGGAATAGCGATCGGAACAGGTACAGACATAGCTATAGAGTCTGCAGATATAGTTCTGATGCGTGGTGATCTTACGAGTATCGTATCTACTATCAGACTTAGCAAAGCAACTATGCGAAACATCAGGCAGAATCTTTTCTGGGCTTTCATTTATAACATAGCCGGGATACCACTTGCTGCAGGTGTTTTCTATGCATTCGGGGGGCCGCTTCTTGATCCTGTTTTCGCCGGTGCAGCTATGGCTTTCAGTTCGGTCTCGGTAGTTCTTAATGCTTTACGATTGCGAGGATTCAAACTTTGACAAAGTGGAAAGTCATATAAAGAAATAGTATGATTTAACAAGATATTCCTGTTGATATTTAACTGCCAGATCATATAACAATGTCTTATAGGTCGGTGTTTTGATTTTACCATCACAGTAGTCATTGAGACTTCTGAAGAACTTGATTTTTTCCTTATCTTGTGCCTTATCCTTAAAGTATCCCCAGACGTGCAATGCTGCATTTCTGGCATTCATTGGATCCAAAGGCAATTCAAGGGATTTATCGATCAAATCATAAAACTCAGTGACCGGGTATTCGCGTTTCAACTTAAGCAGTTCTCTGATACTTTTATATGACTGTGCTGATAGTTCAAGGATCTTATACTTATATAATGACCATTCTTCTTCAAGATTCCTGATTTGTCTGTTTCTGCCTTCTGCAGTACTCAGAATACACTTGACTGTAGAAAGATTCTTGTCCTTTACCTCAAGCATGATATCCGGAACATTGTCTTTAAAACTGCTGATAAAACCCATAAATTCCTTGATATCTATCCGCTCTGAATGTGCTCCGGGTCTTTTATTCTTATCCTGCTGCGAATAATGTATTTTCTGCACACCATCATTTCCCAACCATGTATGGGAACATCTGATCATCCACTCGTGTTCACTCATATGGGTTTGTGATGGATTTATGCTATTATGCAGATTATCGAATACTACAGGGATGGAGAGTTCATTTCCTATTTCAAGCACTTCTTCGATATTGAATATCCTGTCATCATTCTCGATAACAAGTCTGTTCCTAATGCTCCTGTCAAGAGTCTTAAATGCTTTCCCAAACGTTTGTATAGCTGACTTCTTATCTCCGTATGCTCCTCCGATGTGTAATACGATCTTGTTTTCAGGACCTGTTTCAAGAAGATCAAGCACTGAACAATGATACTCAAGATCAAGCACTGAATTGGTGTAAACTTTCTCGTCAGGAGAATTCAAAACAGTATACTGACCGGGGTGCATCGAAACCCTCATTCCGGAAGATACGATTTTATTTCCGATAGCTCTGAATCTCTCTCTATACTCCGATTTCCAGTCCAAAGTGTTTATAGGATCAGATGCAAAAGGGATCAAATCCGATCCGATCCTGAAAAGCTTGATATTCTTAGAAATATTATATTCAATGAGTCTCTCAAGTGCATCCAGGTTCCGGGATATGAGTTCTGACAGTATCACATCCGTCACTTGTGATTTTCTGCACTTTCGAAATCCGGTATTGGGTAAAACAGGGTTAACGCAGGCATAACCTATACTCATGATCGTCATTTCCTCCCCTGTAACAATTTATTCAATATCGATTATATATCAAAAAACACATTAACGCCTGATAAGCATAAACGCCACCTTCTTTCGAAAATGGCGTTATAGGTCAGTTCAAGTGTATAGATGGTTGCTTATACGCAACCCTGAGCCTTCATCGCTTCTGCCACCTTCAGGAATCCTGCAATGTTGGCTCCTGCCATATAATTGCCCTCCATGCCGTATTCTCTTGCTGCATCATCGCAGGCTTTAAATATCCCGGTCATTATATCCTTAAGTTTACTATCCACCTCTTCGAAAGACCAGGACAATCTTGCGGAATTCTGACTCATTTCAAGCCCCGATGTAGCCACTCCGCCTGCATTGGCCGCTTTAGCAGGTCCATACAAAACTCCGTTGGCAAGATACACTTCAATAGCTTCAGGAGTTGAAGGCATATTAGCACCTTCAGCCACAGCTATACAGCCATTTCTAACAAGTAGTTCTGCACTCGTCTTGTCGATCTCATTCTGTGTTGCGCAAGGAAGAGCAATATCACAAGGTATAGTCCAGATCCCTGAAGAACCGGTGGTAAATATAGCGTTGGGGTACTTATTTAAGTAATCCTTTATCCTTCCCCTCTTTACCTCCTTGATCTCTTTTACTAACTCAAGATCGATCCCGTCCGGATCATGTATGTAGCCTTCACTGTCAGATAAAGCAACGACTTTAGCTCCCAGTTCCGTAGCTTTAGCAGTTGCATATATAGCTACATTTCCTGAACCTGAAATCACAACAGTTTTGCCTGTAAACCCTGATCCATTGGCTTTAAGCATTTCGTCTGTAAAATAACACAGTCCGTAGCCTGTAGCTTCAGTTCTTGCAAGTGAGCCTCCATATGTTAGCCCCTTACCTGTAAGAACACCTGTAAACTGATTCATGATCCTCTTATATTGGCCATACATAAACCCGATCTCTCTGCCGCCTGTCCCGATATCACCTGCAGGGACATCACAATCAGGTCCGATATGCCTGTAAAGTTCGGTCATAAAGCTTTGACAGAAACGCATAACTTCTCCGTCGCTCTTTCCTTTAGGATCAAAATCCGACCCTCCTTTAGCTCCTCCCATAGGGAGAGTTGTAAGGCTGTTCTTGAGAACTTGTTCAAATCCGAGGAATTTGATTATACCAAGATAAACAGATGGATGGAGTCTTATTCCTCCCTTATATGGTCCGATAGCCGAATTGTACTGAACGCGGAATCCACGATTCACTCTGACACGTCCATTATCATCAACCCAAGGCACCCTGAACAAAATCTGTCTTTCAGGTTCAACGAGTCTGTCCAATACTCCAGCCTCAACAAAATCCGGGCGTTTATCGATCACAGGTTCCAAAGTTTCCAGGACCTCTGTCACAGCTTGAATAAATTCAGGTTCTCCGCTGTTTCTCTTCTTCACTGTTTCAAGAAGGTTAATTAAATAAGTATTACTCAGGGTCATGTGCTACCTCCGTATATTAAAATCACTATTGTATTTCAAATAGTGATTCTATCATTGAGAAACAATGCTGTCAACGCAATTATGCAACTTTATGGCCACATTCATGCATATTAGTGAAATTATGTCAACTTTTAAACCTGCTTATCAGATTGAACGAAAGTTTCTATGAGCACAATATCATTTTAGCAACAATTCCCTACTTTGCGAGACCGTATGCTGCCACTACATTCTGAACATAGATTATTCCATTGCCGGGTTCATCCATTTTCATATTCCTGTAAATCGAATCGACAATCCCATCTGTTGAATCCGTGTCAGCGATTATCATGAGCATTTCTTTCTCAGGCTCAATATCCATTGCGAAAAGCCTGCTCGTCTCGTGTATTCCCGAACCTCTGGCATTCACGATAGTACCGCCCATGGCTCCGGCTTCAAGCGCTGCTTCCATCGCATCCTCACATTGTCCTTTATCCACTATTACCGTTATTAGTTTGTGCATTACTTCAT
>JAQVYV010000094.1:0-2277 GCA_028708525.1 Eubacteriales bacterium | reverse complement strand
ATGATATATCCGGGAAGCAAATAATGCCAAAGCGCAAGCCCGGGTGTAACTATCCTCAGCATAGAAAGGGCTACTGCAATACCAACACCGATACTCAATGTCATAAGAACAAGTCTGCGTTTGACATAACCGTTCGTAACATCCTCGATCTGATGAGTGAGTACATATACAGCCGGTTCCGCCAGAATAGTAACAAAACCAAGAACAAAACCAACGATAACGATCAAAGTTGTTCTCCCTGAATAGGCCAGTGATGACCCTATCAGTGATCCTGCGTCCATAAATCCTGCATTGACACCTGTAAGAAATACTACCAATCCGGTAAAAGCGAACACAAATCCAATTATTATCCTTCTTGCAGATTTTCTGGATAATTTAAATGAAATCAATTGAAATATCACGAAAAGCATGACTATAGGCGAAAGCGCAAGAAGAACTTCGAGGGATATCCTGGGAACCTCATGAAGAAAAGGAAGAATCACAGAGTCCGAGGCACTTGATCCGTGTTCCAATGTTCCCGTGATCTTATCTGTTCTGTTGATGATACTCATAACGAGCACCGCAATTATAGCCCCGCCCGAAGCAATGCCCACAAGTCCGAAACTGTCCTTCTCAGAAGCTTTACTGTCTTTCTTCAAAGAAGAGACACCAAGAGCAAGGGCAAGTATAAAAGGAACGGTCATCGCTCCTGTTGTTGCCCCTGAGGCGTCAAAGGCGATGGCAAGAAACTCCCTGGAAGTTAGGATCGCTAATATAAGTATGATACCGTATATCACTATCAGCAACTTGAACAAAGGAATATTGAACACTATCCTAAGAAGACCGATAGCAAGTATAACCGCGATTCCTGCCGAAACAACTGCAACTAAGCTTACTTTGGATATGAGTCCGCCTGTAATATCACTTACCTGTTCTGCAAGTATATGAAGATCAGGCTCTGCGATTGATATAAAAAATCCAAGGATCAATCCTGCAACAACAACAATGATCACTTTATTGGACTTTGCTATCCTGTTTCCCATCAGTACCCCTACAGGACTGACACTCAGATCTACTCCAAGAAGAAAAACAGAAAGCCCGACGACTATAAACAGAGCACCTATAAGAAAGCGAAATATAACGATATTCTCTAAAGGAACGATCGTAAAATGCATCAGCAATACTATAATCGTTACAGGGAGTACAGCAAATAACACTTCTTTGATTTTTTCCAGTAAAACCTTCAATACACTTACCCTATTCGTTATTGTTCGTTATTTATTTAGTGTAATTATCAAAATACCCTTGTACCAGAACTATCGGAGTTCCTTTATCTCCGCTTCCGGAAGTTAGATCACAAAGAGAACCGATCAGATCCGTAAGTCGCCTTGGCGTAGTTCCCTGAGAATCCATTCTCCCGGTAAGATCCCCATCTTTCTTCTTGATATAGTCTGATATAGCCTCTTTAAGCTCTTCACCGTTTAAATGCGCAAAGTCATTATCAGCGAGATATTTCAATTTTACTTCATTAGGCTGTCCTTCCAGTCCCGGAGTATAAGCAGGCGAAACGACCGGGTCGGCAAGTTCCCAAATTTTACCGACAGGGTCTTTGAAAGCGCCGTCTCCGTAAACCATGACCTCAACATTTCTGCCTGTTCTGTGTTTAAGTCTTAAGGCGATATCATCAACTACTCTCTGTGAATCTCTTGGAAAAAGCTTTACAGTGTTATCAGTAGCCTTATTGCTGCCGAGGAGGCCGTATTTCTCATTGTAACCGCTATCACCAACAGGTTTAGCAAGAATATCATCAAGACCGAAAACTATCCGAGCACCTGCACTTGCAAGGATCCGTTTGGTTCTGATCCTTGTATGTATATCACAGCATAGAACTTGATCAGTGAATTGAAGTATAGTTCGAGGGTCATTTCCAAGTATGATTTCGGCTTCACACCCCTCTGCGATTATAAGTTCCCTATAAAACTCTATGTAATCCACACCTGTAAAGTGATGTTTATGATATCCGAACAGTTCTCTGAACTTACCTTCGGACATGACATCCTTCCGGGGATCTATATCTTTTTCATCTAATGAATCGATATCTATAAGATGGTTTCCCACTTCATCTGAAGGATAACTGAGCATCAAAACGATCTTATCAGCACCACGTGCTATCCCTTTGAGACAAACAGAAAATCTGTTCCTGCTTAATATCGGGAAAATAACGCCGACAGCTCCGCTGCCAAACTTACTTCTTACATCTTCGGCTATGTCTGCTGTAGAAGCATAATTTCCCTGAGC
>JAQVYV010000093.1 GCA_028708525.1 Eubacteriales bacterium | reverse complement strand
CGTTTAGAACACTTGAAACACCAAATGCGAATCCCAGGAATGCACCATATGCCGGTCCGAGCAAAACACTACCGATAATTACCGGAAGATGGATTATGGTCAGTGCCGTTATTCCCAACCTGAGAAAACCAAGCGGTGTTACTGCCATAATGATTATGATAGCCAGAAGAAATGCTGCTGTGACCAACTTGCGGATCTGGTCTGACGATTTGTTCCCTGACGTGGGAACGGGTCTGAACTCACTCATATTCTATACCTCCTGCTACTGTTCCATAGCCTTCGCTTTCCGGCTCCGGCAATATTCGGATACAATGCTTATGATTATTGAATACTACACCCGTTTACTTTGACTGTCAAGATAAAATCAGATCCTGACAACTTCACCTTTATATATGACCGCTTTGATCTCCATGTCATCACCGAGCCAGATCATATTAGCTATCTTCCCCTTCTCAATGCTGCCGACATCACTGTCGATACCGGCTGCCCTTGCCGGTGTAAGAGTTGCCATCTCAACAGCTTCCTCCAGAGGAACACCAAACGAAACCGCGCTTCGCATCATCTGCATAATGTTCTTCGTACTTCCTGCAATAGCTCCATACTCGGTCCGGGCTACACTATCCTTTACTATTACTTTTAATCCTCCCAGGATATATTCTCCGTCACTCAATCCCGTCGCAGACATACTGTCGCTTATCAGAAGCATTCTCTTAGGCCCGAGAAGCTTTGACAAGATCCTTACGATCGCAGGATGCAGGTGCACTCCGTCAGAGATGACCTCGCAGAAAACTCTTTCATCATCAAGCGCTGCACCGATCATGTTCGGTTCTCTGTGTGTAAGAGGAGCCATAGCGTTGAATGTATGAACAAGTTGCGTAGCGCCGTTATCAAAGGCTTTCTTAGCTGTCTCATAGTCGGCGGAAGAATGCCCGAGCGAGACCTTGACTCCCTTTGCGGTAAGCTTGGAAATAGCAGCCATATTCTCTTCGAACTCCGGAGCAAGAGTAACTATTTTGAGTCTATCTGCGATCTTATCCATAAGCTCCATATCGATGATCCGAATTAATTTTTCGTCATGTGCACCGCGATTAGCAGAATTGATGTAAGGACCCTCAAGGTATACTCCATCAGCATCCTTAAGTCTCTCCAAGGATTCCTCGATCTTGTTTCCGCTTTCTGTAACGGTAGTCGGGAAAAATGTCGTTATACCATTTGCCAGCATATATTTCCTCCATGCCGGAAAATCCAGGTCATCACTCATAGAGTCCATCCCAAGAGCTCCGTGAGTATGTATATCGACAAGTCCCGGAATAAGCATTCCTCCACATAGGTCAAGATTCCCCGAATCATCAGGTAGAGGATTACCTTTAGAATCAACAGGATTCTTTACACATCCTCCTGAAATAACATCATCTTCATCTTCCAGGGGGATAAAATAGTTTATTCTGTCTCCGATCATAAGATCGGCTTTCTGAAACCGGAAGTCCTTGTTTAACACTTTAGCGTTCTTGATATACATATGTTTCTCCTCTGCCCAAAATCATCTTTATGTGTCGATATATACTATTATATATCACGAGGCTTTAAGGAGTAACCGGATATTACATTTTTGCCGGAAAAAAAGTCGAAAAACAAATGTTTCATATCACTTGCGAAAGGGAGAACACCTGAATGATCGTATTCAGTGCCGTTATCCCAGAGATCGGCCTCTATCCTACCCGGCAGGTCGCATTGAAACTGGAGCGTCCTGTTCTGCTCCTTATCAACAATTACAAGAAAGAAACCGCCCTTTACGGGATCAATAGAATCAAGAAGACCGGAAATCTCATCAGCGTCACACGATATGGCATCAGACGAGAAAATATTGATATCGAACTGCTTTACTTCACAATACAGTTCGTATAACGGAAAGTCTTTCGTTTCCTTTTCGAAAAAATATTTTCTGCCCTTTTCATGAAGCTTATAAGCAGAAGACGTACTATCTTCCTGAACTTTCTGCATCTGTAGCGATGCCGATTTTCTTCTGAAACGCTGAATGATCACAGCAACGATTGCAAGGTGAGCAACGAATATAGCGATTATTGCTATCCAAATAAATGATGCCAACTATCCCTCCTGTTCGAAAGAGCGTATAACAGACACACTCCCTGCAGCACTTTCTCCTGCGATAATTACAAAGTGATCCCCCTCCGACGAAGCTGTAATGTTCGCAGAGCCGCTTTCATCCGCTTCAAATCTCTTAAGTATAGTTTTATCCGGAGAAACTATCACAGCGGCAAAATTTCCCGATGTGATCTGAGATGAGAAATCTACAGTCATCTTATCTCCCACTCTGAGATAAGCAGCCATCGCCTTGACCGTTCCGTTAAGACGGGTGAAATCAAACTCGATCTCGTCATAGTCATAATCATCATCAGATATGATATCGTCATTGATCTCCCTGTTTATAGTAGGAGTTCCCTTCATTGATGAACTCCCTTTGCTGATGCTTCCTGACACTTTAGTCGCAAGTTCTGAATCCGTGATCTGTGCCAGAGTCTTATCCGAAGTACCATTCGTATCTTCAATAGGGCTGCATGCTGTCATCACTGTAAGCAAAAGAAAAACAGACAATATAAGAGCACTTGATTCAAAGCCTTTTCTCATATGAATTTTCCCCCTCCTTCACGTAAAACAGATCAATAGTAAAACCTGATCGAGCCAAGATACACCAACACAATGATAAGAAACAGAAATCCGGCAATAAGATAGCTTCGCGCGAACGGTTTAGCTTTCTTTCTTGTCAGGAAAAACGGAACAAGTATAACCGGCAGGAAAACAGCAAAGCCGATAAGTGCAGCAGGAAGCATGTCAACAGCACCAATGCCAAACGGATCATGATCGAAAATCAGAGAAGATACTACAAAATCCGCTATCCCTGCAGCTAAGGCAGCAATTAATCCGATAAAAGCCAGAAATATCCTCACAACAAGTGACTTCTTCTGTGAATAAACATCATCCATGTCACACCTCTTTCGGGTTAGGCTAAATGCAAGGAGTTGTTGCACTTATTATAGCAAAAAAAACCGGCCATCTACAATAATGCAAATGACCGGTATTCAAGCATATTCAGGTGCAAGGATCATTTCACCTCAACAACTGCTCCTGCTTCCTTCAGCTTAGCTGCGGTAGCCTCTGCTTCTTCTTTGCTGACGTTCTCTTTGATAGCTTTCGGGGCTGCATCAACAAGCTCCTTAGCTTCCTTAAGACCGAGAGCCGTGATCTCCCGAACAGCCTTGATAACATTGATCTTAGTAGGACCTGCTTCGTTCAGCATGACCGTGAATTCTGTCTGTTCTTCAACTGCCTCAGCAGCACCGCCTGCAGCAGGAGCTGCGACAGCCATAGCTGAAGCCGACACACCGAACTCTGTTTCAAGTGCCTTAACAAGCTCTGAGAGTTCCATAACTGTAAGAGATTTGATTTCTTCAATAAACTTTGCAACTTTCTCGTTTGCCATGATAATATTCCTCCATAATAGATTTCAAAATTAAACTGCTAATTCCGCAACATTTGCGGTTCCTGATTCTGTTCCTTTGTCCGCGATCGCTTTGAGTATCATGGCAAATCCGGTTATCGGTGCCGCAATACCGCAAACTACACGTCCATACAATACTTCCTTCGGTGGTATCGAGGCCAGAGCTTTGATATCCTGAACGGATATAGCGCTGTTCTCCATAGCTCCGCCCTTGATAGAAAAAGCTTCTATCTTGTCAGCAAATTTCTGAAGTACTTTCGCCGGTGCTACAACATCACTGGTGCTGTAAGCAATAGCTGTCGGTCCCTCAAAAAGCGAGTCAAGGTATTCCATCCCGGCCTCTTTCGCTGCAATTGACGCAAGAGTGTTCTTAACGACTTTGTAAACTACCTCTTCCTTACGAAGTTCAGTACGCATTGCTGTATCCTGCTCAACAGTAAGTCCACGGTAATCCGCAACAAGTATCGTCTGAGCACTCTTAAACTCCTCGACCAATCCTTCAACGATCTTCTTCTTGTTGTCGAGTATTCTGATGCTTGGCATTATTGGTGTCCTCCTTCTTCATAAAATTATCCCCCGTGTCAAAGACATGAGGGATAACGACAATACGATCATTATTGTTCATCACCTCGGCAGGACATCCTACTGTTTACACCCTCGCTGGGTTCCTGCTGTCTTTGGAGACATGCCCGCTAATTATATCGGCTAACGGGCAGTATGTCAAATATTATAGCACTTTCGCGGTATTGATCCTGATCCCCGGCCCCATCGTCGATGTAATGGTCACACTCTTAAGATACTGACCTTTCGCTGCAGAAGGCTTTGCCTTGATTATCGCTTCCATTATCGTACGGAAATTCTCCGTGATCTTCTCTGTTCCGAAAGATGCTTTTCCTATCGGACAGTGAATGATATTAGTCTTATCAAGACGATATTCGATCTTACCGGCTTTTATATCAGCTATCGCCTTCGAAACATCCATCGTAACAGTTCCCGCTTTAGGATTAGGCATAAGGCCTTTAGGCCCCAGCACCTTACCAAGACGTCCGACGACTCCCATCATATCCGGAGTAGCAACGACCACATCGAAATCAAACCAGTTCTCACCGGTTATCTTAGCAACGAGATCATCGGCTCCTACGAAATCCGCACCTGCAGCAGTAGCTTCATCGGCTTTCTGTCCTTTAGCAAAAACCAATACCTTTATGGTCCTGCCCGTTCCGTGAGGAAGAACGACAGCTCCTCTGACCTGCTGGTCAGCATGTCTCGAGTCAACTCCGAGCTTAACGTGAAGCTCTATGGATTCGTCAAACTTTGCTGTGGCTGTCTTCTGGACGAGTTCGATTGCTTCTGCAGTCTCATAGACCGTGCCCTTGGTAACGAGCTTGGTCAGTTCGTTATATCTTTTACCTCTCTTCATCTGATTAACTCCTTCCTTTAAGATCAGCCGTCAATGACGACTATGCCCATGCTGCGCGCTGTACCTTCGACCATCCTTGCGCAGGACTCAAGACTTGATGCATTAGTGTCCTGGATCTTTATTTCTGCGATCTTCAGACACTCTGATTTCGTGATCTTGGCAACCTTATTAGTGTTAGGTTTACCTGATCCGCTTTCGATCTTGCATGCTTTCTTGAGCAATACCGGTACCGGAGGAGTTTTCGTGATGAAAGTATAGGATCTGTCGGCATAAATGGTTATGACGACGGGGATTATCAATCCCACATCCTTAGCTGTTCTTTCATTGAATTCCTTGACAAACTGAGCGATATTGACTCCGTGTTGTCCAAGGGCTGGTCCTACCGGTGGTGCCGGAGTGGCTTTTCCTGCGGGTATCTGCAATTTCACATACCCTGTAACTTTCTTTGCCATAACGTTCCACCTCCCAATTTCTGGCTTATTTACTAATATCTGATCCGGAGCGAAAAACTTCTTTCCGGTTCAAAACCATTTCAACTAATTTATCAAAGTCTCATTATCTGGTTCAGATCCAACTCTACCGGAGTCTCTCTTCCGAACATGGATACAACGACTTTGACTTTCTTCTTCTCAAGATTGATCTCTTCAACTGTTCCTATAAAGCTCTCAAGCGGTCCGCTGATGACTTTAACAGAATCGCCAACATCATAGTCCACTTCCGGTTCCCATGTAGACTCGAGCCCCATGAAAGCAAGCTCTTCTTCTGTAAGTGGTACCGGTTTGGAGTTCGGTCCTACAAAGCCCGTTACCCCGCTCGTGTTTCTGACGATATACCAGATCTCGTCTGTGAGTATCATCTTGATAAGTACATATCCGGGAAAAACCTTCTTAGTTGTTACTTTGGTCTTTCCGTCCTTTATCTCAGTCGCTTCTTCCGTTGGTACTGCTATTTCCAAAATAAAATCATGAAGGCCCCTGTTCTCGACTTTACGCTCAAGTGTTGCCTTTACTTTATTCTCATAGCCTGAGTATGTATGAACTACATACCAAAGCGCTTCACTAACATATTCTTCAGTCATGTATGACTCCTTAATTTATCTGTCAGCCTTCAGATGACTCAGCTTCGGATGTATCAGTTTCACTGGTTTCCTGTTCAGATGAAGTATCCTGTGATGATTCCTCAGCCGAAGAAGACTCAGAACTCAATTCAACAGAAATCGCCGGTACTGAAACAGGTAAACTGACAGCTTTGCTGCTTGTATCCGGGAAAAATCCGACAGCCTCAAGAGATCCTGAAAGAACTTTGTCGATCACAAAGACAAGCGCTGCCATTATCGCACATATAGCGAGAACCGTCGCAGTACTCTGTACAAGCTTCTTCCGATCCGGCCAGATGACCTTCTTGAGCTCTGCTTTGATGTCAATGAAAAACTTAATGATCTTTTTGCCGAAATTACCGGCTTTCTTCTCTTTATCAGGCATAGTCATGCTCCTATTCCGGATTTCAAATCACTTGGTTTCCTTGTGACTTGTGTGCTTACGGCAGAATCTGCAGTATTTCTGCATCTCAAGCCTGTCGGGGTCATTCTTCTTGTTCTTCATGGTATTGTAGTTTCTCTGCTTGCATACTTCACAAGCCAATATGATTTTCTCTCTGATTCCGGCCTTTGCCATATCTATTCCCTCCGCGTTTAGTTTAGCGTCAACTTTATACAATAAAAAAAGAACCTGCTGGTTCAGACAGATTAGCAAAGGAATTGTATCACCTGAATTTGCGTTTGTCAAATCTTTTCTTATATTCAGTAGGAGGGTAAATTCCCAAAGTAAAGTCCACAGTGGAAAGGCAGATAGAATTTAGTATAAAAATAAAATAGTGTAGAATTGAATCTGAGAAATCATCCTGCCAAAAGGAGGGGCAAAAATGTCGAATTCAAAC
>JAQVYV010000009.1 GCA_028708525.1 Eubacteriales bacterium | reverse complement strand
ATCGGTAACAGGCTGATACTTGATATTCAATCGGCTCCGCTTTTTCCGTCTGAAACTATTCAGAAAGACGGAGTGTTGATGTGTGAGGCAAAGCATTTTACGGAAGACAAGTTTTCGTATATCGGCCGCACTAAAGGCGGTACTCATCCGTTGGGGTTCGAGACAGACCAGAATATTACGATTCTCGAGTTTGATAACTTTGGCAGAAACGATGACCCGGGAGTTCCTACATATGAAGGATTCTACAGTTGGGGCTACGATGACATCACATGGTTTGCTCTGCAGCCTGAGTGGTACAGAAATCAGTTCCTTATTGAGACAGATGAATTTCTTAAGACTGATCCGAGGATCAGGGATAAGGACGGGATGCAGGTATATTTTCTGCAACCTGCGTTGCGGCGTGTCTTGTCTGCTGAACAGAAAATGACTTACATTCCCGGTGAGAACTATGATCCTGATTTTGTGGTCGACTATTTTGAAATCGAGAAAACCAAATTTACTTTCTCTGAAGAGCCTCTGCGGTTTGAGTTGACTGTCAGAAAAGATTACCGGGCAAACAGACAGAGTGACATGTGTCCGAATGGCTCAAACCAGGAAGACACGATAAGAACGATTTTCTTGAGTGAAAGAACTCCTGTGGATCCAGTTTCTGAGAAAAACAACTCTGCTTGGATTTATATCATTTCATCTGCATTAGTGGTTTTACCGGTGCTTTTATTCACATATCTTTTATTCAGCAAAAGAAAACGCAAGGTATGATATACTTTTAAAACATCTAAAAATATCTTCTGAGAGGTGATCAAATGACACATAAAGAAAATTTTATCCGTGCGCTTCGCCGCCAGCCGGTGTCCGGCAAAGTTCCTCATTTTGAACTGGTATTCTTCCTGACGATGGAGGCTTTCGGTAAAGTCCATCCAAATCATCGTAACTATTACCAATGGAATCAAATGAGCAGACATGAACAGGATCTTCATATCGATGATATCGCAGGCATATATGTCGATACTGCAAAGTTGTATGACCACAGCGCTATATTTGTACATTCAAGTGTAGCGGACCATGATTTCACAGGAAGAGTGCTCAACAGGATAAGAGAGATATCTGATGACGAGTATTTCATTATGCTTCACGGTGATCCCACATATGCGATCCCCGATGGTGATACTATGCTCGATTTTACGGCACAGATGTATGAAGAAGAAGACAAACTTAATGAAGCAAGTAAACGAAGGGTACAGGAATACCTGGAGTGGAGCAGACGGTTTCAGAATACAGGGCTTATCGACGGATTTGCACTTTGTGCAGACTATTGTTTCAATACAGCTCCTTTCTTCGGACCTGAGCTTTTCGATAAATTTATCTCACCTTATCTCAAAGATGTCATAGATGGTTACAGATCAATGGGATATTTCACTATCAAGCATACGGACGGAAATATCGTCCCTATACTTGACCAGCTCGTTGCCTGCGGTCCTGACGCTCTTCATTCATTGGATCCGCAGGGCGGAGTCGACCTTGCTATGGTGCGAGACCGTTACGGAGACAAAGTTTGTCTTATAGGAAATGTTAATTGCGGATTACTGCAGACAGGAACTGAAGAGGAGTGCACCGATGATATATTGCGTTCACTGAGAGATGGAATGCAGGCACCGGGATATATTTTTTCCACTTCAAACTGCGTTTACACAGGGTTGTCACTTGCACGATACGAACTGATGGTTGATTTATGGAACCAATTTGGGTACTATCGTTCTTAATAAGTAAATTAATTATACTAATAGAAAGCTGAGGATCGATCATGCAGGATAATAAAATCTACTGTGTTATTTCTCATACTCATTGGGATCGTGAGTGGTATATGCCGTTTGAAGAATTCAGGATCCGCCTTGTTGAACTTATGGACAGGTTGTTTGTCATCCTTGAGAAAAATCCGGAGTATATATTCCATCTTGACGCTCAGACGATCGTTCTGGAAGACTATCTTGAGATACGTCCGCATAAACGTGCACTTATCGAGAGATATGTAAAATCAGGAAACATACTTATCGGGCCATGGTATCTGCAGAACGATTTTTATCTTACGAGCGGAGAGGCAACGATCAGAAATCTGCTTATAGGAAAACAGGTTGCTGAATCATTCGGTGCCTGCACGAAAGTTGGGTATGCACCGGATCAGTTTGGCAATATTTCACAGCTTCCTCAGATACTCTCACAGTTTGACATAGATAATTTTATTTTTGGGCGCGGATACGGAAAATACTTCAGAAATTCCGACGGATCACCAACCAGAGATGATCAGGGGAAAGCAGTACGGGAGAAGACTCCTTCAGAATTCATCTGGGAGGGAGCGGACGGGACCCGTCTTCTGGCGATCCACATGAAGTATTGGTACAACAACGCTCAAAGGATCTATGCCGATACGGAAAATGCGCTTAAACTTCTTAGTACGATAGAGAACCTGTTTGACGGATACGCAACCACACCATACCTTCTTCTGATGAACGGTGTCGATCACCTTGAAGCTCAGGATGATCTGCTTCCTGTATTGAAAGACATTCAGGAAAGGCTTTCGGATGGCAGAAAGATCGCCCAGATGAATATGGCAGATTATATTACATCCGTCAGACAATGGACAGAGTCTTCCGGCAAAAATCTTATCGTCCATAAGGGAGAACTGCGTGATGGTCATGACTGGGAACTACTGAAAGGAACTCTGTCCTCGAGAGTATATCTGAAACAACAGAATGTAAGAACCCAGGCCGATCTCGAAAGCCGTCTTGAACCGCTTTCTGCAATGTATGAGATCGCAGGAGCATCGGGAACTTATGATAAAGATCACCTGGATCATATATGGAAATCACTGCTTAAAACACATCCTCATGATTCCATATGCGGATGCTCCCGTGATGAGGTGCATGATCATATGGAAGATCTATATGAAAGAATAGGAGAAGCTTCATCTTATCTGATTCAGAAGAAGAGTATGGATATCCTGACGCATTCAGAAATATATGACTGGTCAGACGATGGTGATGTTATATGCATAATAAACGGGCAATCTGATAAATGGACAGGCATTCTTAAGGGGCAGGCGATGTTCCTTGCTTCGGAAGAAGTTAAAGGATTCAGGCTTGAAACTGCCGATGGAGTTTCGGTAAGGTTTTCTGTGACGGATGTGACCGATCGAAGACATGATGTTTTTACTGCACTCAATCTGCCGGGCATACTTGATGTCAGAGTCTACGATATTCTTATTAAGGATCCCGGAACAAACGGATATTCAGTCAAAGGGTTGAAAGTGATAAGGCAAGAGTCTTTTGACGAAGGAGTAGTATGTGTCGGAAATGATTTTGAGAAACTTGAAGACGAAAATGCAGAAATCACCACCGGCGACATGAAAATAGTTATTAGCTCTGAAGGGAAAATAAATGTCAAGTATCTTGCTGAGGAGCTCACAGTTGTTAATGCAATAAGGATAGAGGAGGAAGCTGACCTGGGCGATGCATATGTTTTCCTTCCTTTGAATGACCGGATAAGATACGCAGACGAATATCCTGCATCGGTTGAAGTGATGGATATACCGGGATTCAGAAGATCCGTAAGGATCTTGTATGATATGGAATTGCCTTCAGGATATGATCATCCGACTCGGGCAAGAACCAAAGAGACCGTTCGTTGCCCTGTTTCAGTTACTTTATCCGCAGACTACGGGAACGACCTTCTGGAGATCGATGTCGGATTTGAGAATAATGCCGACAACCACAGAATGCGCCTTCTGATCGATACAGGGTTGAAAAGCAGGATGAGTTTCGGAGACATCCCTTTTGATATAGTCGATCACGATATCGAGCCTGATTATCCTGATACGAAAAGCCCTGTGCATGCTAATACTTCTGTTGCCGGGATCGAGAACAATATTGGCGGTACAGCAGTTTTCACTACGGGCAATCATGAATATGAGCACCTGTTAAGCAAACCGGGAACTCTTGCATTTACTTTAGTAAGAGGGAATCCGTGTATCACTGTTGGTGATAATGGAATTTCATATGCCGGACCGAAATGGGATGTTCCCGGCAATCAGTGTAAACGCTTCATAACAGGGAGGTTTGCTCTGATATCGTATACGGGAGACAGGAGCGGTTTACCTTCAAGATCAGCTCAGTTCCGTACCCCGCCGGAAGTCGTCTTTGGATCATGTGACAGAAAGAAATTCGCAGGAGGTCGTTTTGCGATACAGGGAAGTGATAATGCTGAGTTTTACTATTTGCCTGATCTGCATCCGGAGGTTCGCATAAAGGACAATGAGCCATTGGTAAGTGTTGAGGGTGAAGGTATATTGGTCACAGCCCTGAAGATGACCGAAGATCGGAAGAACTTTGCTCTCAGACTGGTCAATCTATCGCAGAGCCGTTCAGAAGTAAAGATTAGCTATAAAGATGAGATCAAACGTTCCGGACTTGATGAGACTTGTTCAGATGATCCCGGGTCTGGCCTTAAAACAGGAGACAGAGAGTTTGATTTGAAAGCGAAAGAAATACTGACGGTGCTTTTGTCAAAATAGAGGCAAGAAAGAGTATTAAAATGAAGAAGAAGGCTCCGGGGAAAATCATATTTACTTTTTCGTCGATCGTTTACACTTACAACAAGGATAATGTATCTGCGTTTAAAGGAATGGCAGATCTAATCCATTCAGAGGATATACCGGTCAACTGGAAGATGGATTATGAGTTCGCACTATCTGTTAAAGACATTTTATATGAGTACAACAGACAGTATGGTGACCAGATAATCATATCAAGAGGAAAGGAAAGCTTTCAGGATTGGAGCAGGGAGTTCCCCTGGATGGAACAGCTGATCACGGCAAGTTACCGTCCGGATAAAGATACTCTTGAGGCCGAGAAAAGTTCCGGAGTCGAGGGTATATGGGGATATTGTGACTTCCAAAACGGAACAGATAATATAACCCACTGGGGTACACCATGGGGAATGTTCAGGCTTTCTGAGAAAGTTCCCTTTATTCCTTCCTCATCAGAAGATTCTGAAATAATCGGTATACCATGGACAGTAAGGGATGTTCATAAAGGATTTCATTTAGGGCAGTCGATCAATTTCTGTACTGATCCCATGGAGATCGTAAGGAGCAGGACACTTGGTGATGACAGTCACATCACTTTTTTCCGGGAACTACTCGATGAAATGATTTTAAACACACAGTGGAATGACAGGGTATACTTCTGTGTACAGGAAGAAGCTAACAACATATTTCTGGATGAAGGACAGGAGCATACATTAGAGGGAGCGTCTAAAGAAAATACTGAAACCATGAAAAGCCTTCTTATCCGGCTTATCCGTGCAGTCAAGGAAAGCGGTGCATCGGTCATGACACTTCCTGAAGCTATTGCCGATTACAAAGCAACAAGTAATAACGGTGTTATCCCGTCTACACTTCTCACTACGGACAAGTATCATGGCTCAATTTATTATTATGTGATGCCTTTTCCGAGAGGATCTAAACCAAACGAAATGGGATTTGCAGGGCATTTCCCGGATTCTGTTTTTCATTTTGATAAGGATTGTATGCTGATATTTGATCAGCCTTCTGTAACACCTCACACAGTGCTGAATTATAAGGCGCAATATGATGTGCTTCCCGGACGCCCTTATCCTGTTGAGCCGAATCTTCCGAATCTATACGGGTGGGACGTGAGGCGTGAAGGAGACATAAAGCAATACACATATTCTTTTACTTCCTGGTATTCAATGCCTTTCGGTTTTGTTGAGTGGGGCAATTTTGAAAATTGGGAGGTCTGTGATTCAAATTGTCTGGAAGTGAAGATACTTAATGATCGGGCAATGTTTGCGCGTTTCAATATCGAAGTCGACAGAAAGAGTGATCTTGATGCTAATGTCGAGATGGCGAACGGGTACAGAGTGTGGGTAAGACTTAAAAGGAAAAAAGCTTTATGAAAAAATTGATCAGGGACCTGCTGACTGAAGGAAATGTCGGCAAAGTCTATAAATCGACATATGACAGTCTTATCAGCCGGGTCGGTCAGGATGGATTTTTGCCTGAATCAGTGGCTGAGGGAGGCTATGGACAGGTGATGTTTTGCAGGACCACCGGAGGTATCGTCAGGTTATTGATCGAGACTGATGAGTATGAGACAGCAGCGAAAATAACAGGATTCGCCTTGGAGTCTGCTATTCGGATGGGAAGGCGCAGGATACCTCATATAGCATTCAAGCCATATCTGAATGATAGAGGTGAGATCGAGCAGCAGTTCAGCATGGATAACCAACCGGATGGAGCTTTGCATGTTATTAAGTCATATGCAGAGCTGTGTCTTACAGATAGGATATCTGAAGATTTCGAGGATAAATATTACGATTTCGTGAAAGATCAGCTTGTTGATATTTTCGATATGCCGTACTTCTTCTATGAGGCAAATTGCCCGAGAGATGTCTATCCGCACATGTTCCCGAGTGAAAGTCTCAAATTGATTTTTAACTGTGCTTTTGAGCATAGTCGTGAAGGAAGAAGATGGAATACATTCGACCTGCTTACACAGAGCTTCGGCGGTGCTTCGCTTGAGAAGATGGCCGCATTGGCTGAGCGAAAAGGTGATCACAGCTCTGCAGAGTTCTTCGTTGAACGGTCAAAGCTGCTTAGAGAAGGAATCGATGAGTTTCTGACACGGACTGTGGATGATAAGAAGGTATATCTTGAAATGAGACTACCTGATGGCGAATGGGGGAAGCCTTTCGATGCAATGAGCTGGGTCAATTTTTCCCCTGTCGCGGCGCAGTGGGAGGCTCTTGACGGTAGTGTGCTTGATAATACTGTTGACCTGGCCGTCAGGCACCTCAGACTTGCAGCTCCGCATGCAGAAGATATACATTATCTTTGCACTGAGTACAGCACTGACGGATCGCTCAATACAGCTATCCTTGGCAAATTCATTGGCTGGGATATAGCTTATTGTCTGAGGAAAAATGAGTGGGACCGTATCTATGATTGGGTCAGATTTCTTGACAGGATCAATAAAACGGAACTTTTCGCCGAAAACTTCATTCCCGGTGATCACGGTTGGACATATAATGATCCGGGTAATGGTGAACAGTGTGCATGGTTGTGCTGGGGACTGGCATTACTTAGAAAATCTCTGGGACTTTCTGCCGCACCTTAATGTGCCTGTCTCATTATGCAGAATTTCAAGGACGCATATATTTAATCACACCAAAAAATCTGATATGATATAATATTGAAATATAGTTTTAACATTCTGGTCTACATTCAGTTTAGGCAGCATGCGAAATCACTGAGACAGAATATTATATGGAGGAGTATCCGATGAAGATCCTTGTTGTTGATGATGAACATAATATCGTAGATATTCTTAAGGTCAATCTTGAACGCGAAGGTTATACTGTTATTGCTGCTTATGACGGGATACAAGCTCTGGAAGTCGCCGAAAGCCAGAAACCTGATCTGATACTGCTGGACTGCATGTTACCCAAGATGGATGGGTTTGATGTATGCAGGAGATTAAGACAGAAGACTAATATACCGATACTCATGCTTACAGCTAAATCTGAAGAAATAGACAAAGTCCTGGGTCTCGAATTGGGAGCGGATGATTACATAACCAAACCGTTCAGTGTCAGAGAAGTTCTCGCCAGAGTCAAAGCACAGTTGAGAAGGCTTACATTCAACGAGAGCACACAGGAGGATCAGGACAAAGTACTCAGCTTCGGAGAACTGGAGATCGATATAGATAAGTATGAAATTAGATTTGCAGGTAAAGTTATAGAGCTGACTTTGCGAGAATTCGAACTTGTTCTTTTTCTTGCAAGGAATAAAGGTCAGGTTTTTTCACGTGAAGCATTGCTTGAAAAGGTTTGGGGTTATGAATACTTTGGTGACGTAAGAACAGTTGATGTCACGGTAAGGCGGACCCGGGAGAAACTTGAGCCTGATCAGCAGAACTACAGATATTTGTTGACCAAGCGTGGAGTAGGGTACTATTTTGAATCTAACTGAATCCTTCAGAAAGATCATAAGTTTATTTGAAGAGCAGTCCGCCTGGATTGTTCTTTTTCTTGGTGTTGCAGCAGGGGTACTTGTAGGTATGGTCGCTGCAGTGATCTATTTCCGAAGGGAAAGAAAATCTAAGTCTAAGTTGCTTGATGCAACTGTAAGCAGGTTTTTGCATGAAAAGAATAAGGCTGAAGCGATTTTGAGTGATCTTGATGTAGGTATAGTTGCGTATGGTGGTGACGGGAGTCTTATAAATTACAACAATGCTTTCTGTAAGATACTTCAGATAGAAGAACCACCCGGAACCTTCAAGAGGTTTTTGTTTGAGTTTGGAAGAGAAAATGGTCTTCAGGCAGGCATAATGCTTGGTACAGGGTTAAATGAAGTTCATTGTGAGATAGGTTCCCGAAATGTTAGGATCAAACTTAAAAATGCAATGCTTGAACGTGATTCGCGCTCGGCAACGCTGATTTCTGTTCAGGATATAACCACTCATGAGCAGGAGAATAAGCGGAGGAAAGAGTTTGTGGCTAATGTCTCGCATGAACTCAGAACTCCGTTGACCACCATCAAGACTTATACAGAGTCACTGCTAGACTGGGGATTGAAGGAGAAAAGCCCGGAGTCGGTCAGAAAAGATATTCTGAGGGTCCATGAGGATTCCATAAGGATGGAAACTCTTGTAGATAATCTGCTTCTTCTTTCAAGGATAGATAACAAAGGTATGGTTTCGGGAATGGACCAGCATGATCTTGAAGCGATCACCAGATCAGTCATTGAGAGGCTTCAACTGCAGGCTCAAGAGAAGAAGATCAAGCTCCAGTGTTATTCATTGGGAAAACTTCCGTGGATATTTGCTGACAGATCCGGTATAGAGAGAATATTGCTCAATATCGTTTCCAATGCGATAAAGTATACTGAGAATTCCGGAAAAGTTACAGTTTATCTCGGGATACTCGTTGATGATGTGTATGTGAAGGTTTCTGATACAGGGTTTGGGATAGCGGAGGATAAGATCCCGTTTATATTTGACAGATTCTATCGTGTCGATATGACCGGTTCCAGAATGTATGGCGGAACGGGACTTGGCCTTTCTATTGCTAAGGAATTGACTGATTATCACAGAGGTGATATAAGTGTGAACAGCATTCTGGGTAAGGGTACTGATTTTATAATACGGATTCCCACCGCAAGAAAGCTTTTTGCCGATGCATTTGAGTATGTACCTACAGGATCCGGAGAAACAGAGATCAATATTTATGCTGAGGCCAGAAAATTACTTTCTTCAAGGGCAAAGGAAATCGGAATGCACGAAGGAGATCTCGGCAAATTTCAGGCAGAAGACATAACTGAATTGATAGAGCGTACAGTATATGATAACATTGATGATTCGTTGGAATAATTAGAGGTTTATGATACAATAAACTGATTTTAGATAGTGAGGTAGAGCCAAATTGGCTAGTTATATGATAAAGGGCGGAAAACGCCTTAAAGGTGAAGTTGAGATCAGCGGTTCCAAGAATGCCGCTTTAGGGATAATCGCAGCTTCTATGCTGTTGGACGGTCCTTGTACGATCGAGAATGTTCCGGGGATCGCAGATGTCTGTATCATGATCGATATATGTGAATATCTTGGTGCAGAAGTTACCCGTGAAGAAGGCGGAACGGTGAAAATCGACCCTGCTAAACTGCGGACTTGTGATGCGACGAATGATAAGGCAAGAAGTATAAGGGCTTCTTATTATCTTATGGGTGCTTTGCTTGGACGTCTTGGCAAAGCGATACTTTATATGCCCGGCGGGTGTGATTTCGGAACAAGGCCTATAGATCAGCATCTTAAAGGATTTAATGCTCTGGGGGCTAAACATAGCATTGAGTTTGGTAAAATAACACTTACTGCTGACAGACTAACAGGTGATCATGTTTATTTTGATAAAGTAAGCGTAGGGTCTACGGTCAATCTTATGATAGCGGCAGCCAAAGCCGAGGGAGTGACGGTAATAGAGAATGCGGCCAGAGAACCACATATAGTTGACATTGCTAACTTCCTTAATACTATGGGTGCGAACATAAAAGGCGCAGGTACTGATGTGATAAGGATAACCGGCGTCAGAACTCTGCCTGGAAACAGCACATACGCTGTTATTCCTGATCAGATCGAAGCAGGCACTTTTATGATAGCTGCCGCAGCTACTACCGGTGATATAAGAATTACGAATATAATTCCAAAGCATATGGAACCTCTTACTGCGAAACTTGAGGAGATGGGAGCAGTTATCGAGACCGGTGATGAATGGATCAGAGTGTATATGCAGCGGAGAAAGAGACTGCAGGCTACTAATTTTATGACTATGCCTTATCCCGGGTTTCCTACAGATCTGCAGCCTCAATCAACAGTATTGCTTACGCAGGCCGAAGGTACCGGGCGTATGAATGAGAATGTCTGGGATAACAGGTATCAATATATAGATGATCTCAAGATGATGGGGGCTGAAGTCCTCATAACCGGAAGAGTTGCAACTGTTGAAGGACCGTGTAAACTTACCGGTGCCAGAGTGACAGCAAGGGATCTCAGAGCAGGTGCGGCTATGGTGATTGCAGGTCTTGCAGCTGCCGGAACAACAGAGGTAGCGGATGTCAGGGCTATTGAGAGAGGATATGAGAATTTCGAGTGTAAACTCAGAGCACTCGGAGCTGATATAAGCAGAACAGAAGACTGACACAGGATCATACACAGGCCAAAGTCAGAGTCAGGAATACATAATGTTTCGAATTTGTTCCCTATTCAGCGGAAGCAGCGGGAATTCAACTTTTATCAGAATGGTAAATAAACCTGTTTCATTGCTCATAGATGCAGGAATGAGCGGGAAACGGATACAGGCGGCGATGAGTCTGATCGGTGAGGATTGTGCTTCGATCGACGCTATTCTTCTGACGCATGAACATATCGATCACATGGCAGGCATCGGCGTTCTTGTGCGCAGATATAAGGTGCCATTGTATCTCAGCAGGATAACATGGGACGCTTTGCAAAGGATGCCCGTAGGGGTCGTCCCGGATGAACTCGTTAACGTTTTCGAGCCGGGTGATGATTTCTGTATCGGGGACGTCTCTGTTAAGAGTTTCTCTGTTTCACATGATTCTGCTGACTGTGTTGGTTACTCGATCAGATCGGAAAGTGGAAGTGTAAGTTTTCTCACTGATATCGGCGAGATGACGCCGGATGTCATGGCGGAGATTTCTGGTAGCAGTGCAATCTTTCTTGAGTCGAATTATGACAGAAATATGCTTTTTGAAGGGCCATATCCCTGGCCGCTCAAGCGAAGGATCGACGGAAGCAGGGGGCATCTCTCGAATGAGGATTGTGCTCAAACGGTAGGTCTTCTACTTGAAAGCGGTACTGAAAATTTCATACTGTCACATCTGAGCGCGGAAAATAATACACCTGATATCGCATACAGTACAACAGTAAGTCACATGAGTGCAAACGGTGCGAGACCGGGTAAAGATTATAAACTTCAGATAGCGCCCAGGCACATCCCCGGAGACCCTTGGGTCATATAAAGGACTTTATATGAATATCCGATTGATCGCTGTCGGCAAAATCAAAGAGAAGTGGCTAAAAATGGGTATCGAGGAATACGTAAAGCGCATTTCCCGTTATAGTGCTGTCATGATCGCTGAAGTACCTGACCAGCCGGAAAGCGGCGACATCAGATCTGATCTGGATAGAGAAGGTGAAAAGATCCTGTCAAAGATCAGGAGCAATGATCTGGTCATCACACTGGAGATCGACGGAGTTGAATCTGACTCGGTCTGTTTTGCCTCAAGGATGGCCGGATGGATGGAAAGAGGAGGTTCTTCGGTCACGTTTGTGATCGGTGGTTCAAACGGAATATCTGACGCTGTAAAGCGAAGATCAGACGATACTTTCTCTGTTTCAAAACTGACTTTCCCGCATAGACTTGTAAGGCTGATATTTCTTGAACAGATCTATCGGGCGTTTAAAATAAATAACAATGAGAAATATCATAAATAGGGTTCAAATTATGTTCATTATAGGGTAAGATAGTACGAAATAATTATTAGCGGTGCGTGAGCAAATCCGCCAAGAGGTACTTATGATTCCATCTGAAGAAGAGGATCACATACGCAGCAAGAGATCTGTCACTAAAACAATCCGGCGAAGAAAGAACTATGATATACCGCGTGAACCCGGGGAAGGCATAAGGTCTGACACGGTTTACAAGTATGTCGGCAAGCCCTACAGATGGTGGTGGCAACTTATATATCCGGTAAGAGGGAGATTCATTGTTGCTTTCATTCTTACAGGGATATCCATGTCGCTTTCGACCGCGGTTTCCGCTGTGATCGGGATGTTCGTCGACAATGTATATGAAGGTAAGGATCTCACCCTTATATTGCCGTATTGCCTGATGATAGTTGGTATACCTGTGTTCAGGTCGCTGGTCGGACTTTCATATAGAGGGATATACGAGAACACATCACAGAATCTGATAATGCGCTTGAGACAAGGCCTGTACAGGCACCTGCAAGATCTGGACCAGCCGTTCTATGACAGGAACAGTGTCGGAGACATAATGGCAAGAATGACCGGTGATCTCGACATGGTCCGGCATTTCACTTCTTATGTGCTGATGGCTATATTTGAGCAGATAATGCTTTTCACTATGGGAATGATACTGATGTTTTCGATAAATTGGGTGTTGACACTGGCAACTTTGGCGTTATCTCCGCTTATAGTAATATTGGCGAATAAATTCCGGAAAGAGGTCCGCCCTGTATGGGATCAGGTAAGAAAAGGCTTTTCTTCGTTGAATTCTGTTGTTCAGCAGAATATCGGGGGAAATCGTGTAGTCAAGGCCTTTGTGCGAAAAGAGCATGAGGTGGACGGATTTGAATATAAGAACGAGGAGTACAGAAAAGTCAGCTTGAAAAGTGTATCTGTATGGCTCAAGTACATCCCGGCTCTTGATGGGATCTCGAATTTTCTTGCGGTACCGGTAATACTTCTCGGTGGAATATTTGTAATAAAGGGTTCAATGACCATAGGAGGTCTTGTTGCATTCAATGGGATACTATTCGTTGTAAGTACTCCTATGAGAATGCTCGGTGGTCTTATGAATGAAATACAACGATATGCTGCATCAGCTGATAAGATCATAGAGATGCTCAATACCAGATCGCGTGTGAAAAATCCGGAAATTCCGGTTGTTGCCAATGATCCTGAGAATGATACGGTTATAGAGTTTTCAGATGTATGTTTCAGATACCCGACCGAAAGAACTATTCCCACCGGTAATAAGACTGAGAAAACTGTTTTGAAAAACATATCTTTCAGGATCACTAAGGGGCAGAAGATCGGTATTGTAGGAGCGACAGGAAGTGGCAAAACGACCATCATCAACCTTATAGCCAGATTTTATGATGTTTCCTCCGGCAAACTCAAGATATACGGACATGATATAAGGGAGTTCGATATACATGACCTCAGACGTAAGATCGGTATCGTCATGCAGGATGTTTTCCTGTTCTCTGATACTGTGGAAGGAAATGTTGCATATGGAAGGCTTGATGCACCATTCGATGAAGTAAGAAGGATGGCAGAGATAGCTGCGGCTGATAAATTCATTTCGTCAATGCCGGAGGGATATGAAACGATAGTCGGTGAAAGAGGAGTAGGCCTGTCCGGTGGCCAGAGACAGAGAATATCTCTCGCCCGTGCTCTGTGCTTCGACCCTGAGATACTTATACTTGATGATACGACTTCAGCGATCGATATGGAAACTGAGTTTGAGATCCAGAAGAACCTTGATAGATTTCAACGGGACAAGACTGTGATAACGATCGCCCACAGGATATCATCAGTAAGAAATTGTGACCTGATCCTGGTCATTGACAAGGGAAGGATCGTAGAACAGGGGACACATGAAGAACTTGTGGCTCTTGGAGGAACATATCATGAGGTCTACCTTACACAATCCGGCATCGCATTCGACAGATCCGGTATTTCAGAAGAGAGGAGGTGAGCGTGTATGGCCAGAAATAAATACGACGTTGACGAAGAACTCGAGACGCCATTTGATTTTACTCAATTTGTAAGAATATTGCGTTATGTAAAGCCTTATATCAGGAAGATACTTACGGCTATGGGGTCTATGATAGTTGCGAGTGCTCTGAGCCTTCTTTCTCCTATGATCCTCATGGTCGTCATTCAGGATCACATTCCTGACGGAAATATCAAAGGATTGGTCATTATGGCTGCAGCGCTTACCGGGATAATTGCTGTTTCATCGGTTTTGACGGCAGTCAGGGCCAAATATACGAATGAATCCGGACAAGGGATCATTCATGATATACGGCTTGATATGTTCAGACATTTGCAGGATCTGCCTTTCTCTTATTTTGACAGCAGACCGCACGGTAAAATACTTGTCCGCATAGTAAACTACGTTAATAATATAAGCGATCTTCTTTCTAACGGTCTGCTTAATGTGGTAGTTGAACTGATAAGCCTTATAATAATCATAGTTTATATGATAATGCTCAGTCCTGTCCTGACGTTGTATGCGATGGCAGGCATACCTCTTCTTGCAATAGGTATACTTCTGCTGAAAGGAATACAGAGACGTGCCCACCAGTATCTAAGCAGGAAGATTTCAAATCTGAACGCATACACTCAGGAGAGTATATCAGGGATGAAAGTTACTCAGGCATTTGTAAGGGAAGATGAGAATCTGAATATTTTCAATACGCTATCATCAGACTACAGATACGGCTGGATGAGAACTGTTATGGTATCTCTTTCTATCGGGCCATACATAGAGGCCGTAACAAACGGGACGGTTGCGCTTTTATATGCCGCCGGTGCTCTTTGGCTTGCTAGTTCTTCAGGTGAAGCGATCGGCGTAGGTGTGATAGTAGCTTTTGTGAGTTATGTATGGAGATTCTGGATACCTATCAATACATTCACATCCTTCTATTCCCAGCTGATAAACTCGGCAGCGTATATTGAGAGGATATTCGAATTTCTGGATGAACCTTTGAATATTGAAGATCAGGACGATGCGTATGATCTGCCTCCTATAAAAGGGGATATCGAGTTTCGGTCAGTGGATTTTTCTTATGAAGAAGGTGTTCCGATACTAAAGAACGTAACATTCAAAGCTGCACCGGGGGATTCCATTGCTCTTGTCGGACCAACAGGTGGCGGAAAATCTACGATAGTAAATCTTGTCAGCAGGTTTTATGATATCCAGGGAGGGCAGATCACTATCGATGGTCACGATATCAAGAAAGTCAGGCTGGATTCACTGAGAAAGCAAATGGGGATAATGTTGCAGGAGCCATTCCTGTTTCCCGGTACTATTATGGAAAACATTCGCTACGGAAGACTTGAAGCTACGGATGAAGAGTGCATTGAAGCAGCGAAAGCCGTCATGGCTCATGATTTTATAGAGGAACTTACTGATGGTTATGATACTGTGATCAATGAGCAGGGTACAGGTGTATCAGCAGGAGAAAAGCAACTTATATCTTTTGCCAGAGTACTTCTTTCAGATCCCGCCATACTGATAATGGACGAAGCGACTGCCAGTATCGATACTAAGACAGAGCAAGCACTTCAGAAAGGCCTGGACAAGCTTTTGAAGGGAAGAACTTCTTTTATAATAGCTCACAGATTATCGACGATACGAAGCGTGTCTCAGATAATGTACATATCAGACAAGAACATCCTTGAACGTGGAACACATGATGAGCTGATCAGCAGCAGAGGTAAATATCACGACCTTTACATGAGCCAGTTCAATGCTTTTGTCTGAAATCATAACGTATATATAGAAGGGAGCTGATTTGATTTATGAAAGATGGTAATAACAAATACGCATGGACATGGAAGGTGAAACCCGAATTCGTCGATGAGTATGTCAGAATGCATCTTGATCCATGGCCGGAGATAATGGAAGAACACAGAAGAGCAGGGATATCCGATTACTCTATTTTCCGAAATGGAAATCAGTTTTTCTATATTTATGAGTGCCCTGACCCGGCTGCTGCAGCGAAATATATTGCTGAAAGTGAGATCTGCAGAAAGTGGGACGCGTTGACATCGCAAATGGTAGAAGGTTCATTCGATTACAATCAAGAAGATCCTATCGAATTCATGCAGGAAATCTTCTATCTTAAGTAAATTGCAACATAAGAAAGTGTGATAGAAGCGTTTTTCTGCCATATGTTACAGTAGTAAAGCATTTGCAAAAAGCTTCAGGGTAATATAGAATTATTTTGGTGCAAACAAAGCCTGAGGGCATAAAACAGGAGGTTTTTAAATGGCGATCAAAGTTGGTATCAATGGTTTCGGCCGTATAGGCCGTATGGTTTTCCAGGCGATCTGTGATCAGGGGCTTCTCGGAAAAGAAATCGATGTAGTTGCTGTTGTCGATGTTTCGACAGACGCAGACTATTTCGCTTATCAGATCAAGTATGACTCAGTACAAGGGAAATTCAAGCATGCAGTGTCTACCAAGAAGAGTTCACCTGATGTTGAAAGTAATGACGTTATCGTAGTCAATGGTAATGAATTAAAATGTGTAATGGCACAGAGAAATCCTGCGGATCTGCCTTGGAAAGATCTCGGTGTTGAATATGTCATCGAATCAACCGGACTTTTCACGACTCTTGATGCTGCCGGTGGTCATCTTGCAGCCGGTGCGAAGAAAGTTATTATTTCTGCTCCCGGTAAAGGCGGTGTTAAGACACTGGTAATGGGCGTAAATCATGAAGAATATGATTCAGCTCAGCACAATGTGGTTTCAAACGCATCTTGCACGACAAACTGTCTTGCTCCTGTTGTTCACGTTCTCCTGAAAGAGGGACTCGGAGTTGAAACAGGACTTATGACAACTATCCACTCATACACAGCTACACAGAAAACGGTTGACGGTCCTTCCAAGAAGGATTGGAGAGGCGGACGTGCGGCAGCGATCAATATCATTCCTTCTACGACAGGTGCCGCTAAAGCAGTCGGCGAAGTTCTGCCTGTAACAAAGGGCAAGCTGACAGGTATGTCATTCCGTGTTCCAACGCCTGATGTATCAGTTGTTGACCTTACTTTCAGAACAGAGAAAGACACTTCTATAGAAGAGATAGATGCCTTGCTTAAGAACGCATCTAATACATATCTCAGCGGGATACTCGGATTCACCGATGAAGAGCTTGTATCGACTGACTTTATACATGACGACCGTTCTTCTATCTATGATTCACTTGCTACGCTACAGAACAATCTTAAAGGCGAGAAAAGGTTCTTTAAAATCGTTTCCTGGTATGACAATGAATGGGGATATTCTAACCGTGTTGTGGATCTTGTAAAGTTTATGGCTAAGAAAGACGCAAACGCCTGATATAAGCTGGAGTTTAGAAAACAGACCGGTACATTTTCCCGTGCCGGTCTTTTTTTTGTCAAAAACAAGCTTATGTGATAGAATAGGAAAACAATACATTAATCCCGGTTCACGGGAGCAAAAAGGAGAGAACACATCAAGTGGATGCGGACAGTAGCGACCGATTGTTTAGTTTGATCGGTAATGCAACGATTTCGGCCGGAGACACAAATCTCAGATTGATCCTAGATTTATTAGTTTTATTTTTGTTGATTTTTTTCAATGCAGCTTTTGCCGCCTCTGAAATGGCGGTGATCACATTGAATGACAACAAAGTGCGCCTTCTTGCCGAGGAAGGTGACCTGAGATCCCAGCGAATCATGAAATTTCTGGATAAACCAACCAACTTCCTTTCAACGATCCAAGTGGGTATCACTTTTGCAGGCTTCTTCGCAAGTGCTTTGGCAGCAAGTAAATTTGCTGCACCATTGACCGAATGGATCCGGCAGATCTTTGATTTTCCCGGACTGCAAACGATCGTAATGATCCTGGTAACAGCCATCTTATCTTACATTTCATTGGTTTTCGGAGAACTTGTTCCGAAAAGGATAGCCATGCATTCGCCGGATGGTGTCTTGAAATACACTCTGGGATTGTTGACTTTTGTAGGAACACTGCTCAAGCCTTTCGTTTGCTTTCTGACATTCTCTACGTCAGTGATATTAAAGCTGTTCGGAATAAACAGTGATGAAAATGACAGGACTGTTACTGAGGAAGAAATAAGAATGATGGTCAATGTTGGACGTGAAACCGGTACTATCCATGAAGATGAGAAGGAAATGATCGAGAACATCTTTGAGCTTAATGATACTCAGGTTTCGGAAATAATGACTCACAGGACAAATGTTGTCGCTTTGGATATAGAATCTACTTTCGAGGAAGTGCTTGCTATAACGGTTAGTGAGAAGTTTACCCGAATACCTGTATATAAAGAGTCCATAGATAATATCATAGGTATACTTCATTCGAAAGATCTTTTGACTCTTGCTGTAGAAGGGCTTAAAGGACCATTTAATCTTGAGGATATGATAAGAGAACCATATATTCTCCCTGAGTCTAAGACTATCGACACTGCTTTTCGTGAAATGCAGATAGCACGAGCGCAGATAGCGGTAGTAATAGACGAGTATGGCGGAACGGCAGGAATCATAACGATGGAAGACCTTCTGGAAGAGATAGTAGGAAATATGCAGGACGAATATGACGAGGAAGCTGAAGAAATAGTACGAATAGATGAGAACACTCTTATTGTTGACGGATTTACAGCACTTGATGAGATATCTGAAGAACTTAATATGAAGCTTCCTGAAGACAGGGACTATGACACGATAGCCGGTTTGGTGCTTGATCTGCTTGGAAGGATCCCGGATGAAAATGAGCATCCTGAAGTCAACTATTTTAATCTCAGACTGACTGTAAGTAAAATGGAAGAGAAAAGGATCTCCGAGATAAGGATCGAAATAATGCCTTCAGACGATCAGGTGCATGATAATAATGAGGCAAATGGTAAGGCAGATAATTGATGCTCTATAAATACTTTTTATTTGATTTTGACGGAACAGTAGCCGATACGGTGCCGCTTATAATGGAAACTTTCAGGCATGTCTTTAAAGTAAGCGGCGGTGAACCTGTTTCTGATGATTACTTGCTGTCAACGATAGGGGAGCCGCTGGAGAAGACGTTCGATGTGCTGCCCCGTGAACTGAGACAGGGAGCTTTAGAGGAATACTTCGCCTACAACAGAAGTCATCTGGACCATGGTGTCGGGATCTTCTACAGACTGATCAGAGCAATAGAGGAGATAAAGGATATCGGCGGAGTCACAGGTCTTGTTACTTCTAAAAGGCATGAAAGTGCATTTCATACGATAGAACAATTCGGGATTGGGTATCTTTTCGATCAGATAACTGTCAGGGAAGACACTTCAAGGCATAAACCACACCCTGACCCCGTGTTGGAAGCCATAAGAAGGATTTCAGAAAAAACCGGAAACAGGAACGATATTATTTTGAATGAAGTTCTTTTCGTCGGTGACAGTATACACGATCTTGTGTCAGCTAAAAGAGCCGGAACACATACAGCAATAGTTGACTGGACGCATATGGACCGTTCTGTACTTATTGAAGCTGCCCCGGAACACTGGATCAAAGACCCCTCAGAGCTTGTAGAAATGTGTTACAGAACTAAGGAGAAATGATGGCCAGATATGCTTATATGAAAATTGATGATAAGGATCGTGACTCGGCCAGACAAGCCCTTCTTCTTGACGATATAGGAGGATTTGAGCGCATATATGTAGATGATATGACTTCGGATAAGCTCAACCGGGCATTGTCTGTATTGAAGCCCGGAGATGTGCTGTACGTTGCTTCTGCGGACAGGATATGCTGCAGTATCCGGGAATTTCTGAAGATCAACTCGATCATCAGTAAAGCAGGAGCTGACTTCTGTTGTCTTGATATTTCGTTTGATACAAGGTCCGTATCATCCGAACAGATACTTAGAACTCTCGAGATCCTGTCAGATATCGAGAGTGATGCGATGTCAAGAAAAAAGAAAACAGGTATAGAGAGAGCCAGGGCGCAGGGAAGAAGAGTAGGTCGCCCGCCTGTCAGCATTCCTGCGGGGTTCAGAACGATTTGCAGGAAATGGGAAGAAGGTTCTATCACAGGAACTGAGGCGATAAGAATGAGTGGTCTTAAAAGCACATCTTTTTATAAAAAAGCTTCAGAATTGGGGTATGACCGAAACAAGAAAAATCAAAACAAAACATCAATACTATAAATTATCTCATTTTTTGTGTATAATAGCATTTACTGTGTCTGATATGCCTAAAGAGCATGAGCGGTAATAATATGAAAATATGAGGACGGTAGAAAATGGATAAGCCCGAAATGTGGAATTCAGAAGAACGACGCCTTGAGCGCAAGAGAAGACTTGACAGTCTTAAATCAACCGATGGTGGTAAGAAGCCGATCCGTAAAGGCGGAACTTTTACCAGGATATTTTTACCTATCATAGCGGTCGTTTTGATTTTAGCTGTTGGCGTCTGGGCGGCGATACAGTTTGCTTTGCCCCAGAAGCTTTTTCCACCGATGAGCATCGACGGGAAGAAGATATCAAGTGCTGAATTCAGTTATGTTTATTACGGTGTCCTTTCAAGCCTTAGCATTGACCCGTCAACGGATGAGGGGAAAAAGAAGTTAAAGGAACTCTGTACCGAGGAAGATTTTACGGATGTGACATGGCGTGATTACGCATATGATCTTGCAGCAAAGCAAGTTGTAGAATCACATATCCTTTATACTTTGGCAACTGAAAAGGGATTAGCACTTGAAGATACTGATAAAACGGAAATCGATTCTATATTTGATAATCTAATTGAGCAACTTGGCAGTAAAGTCGAAGCTGATAAATATCTGATGGATCTGTTTGGGAAAGATGTTACGATGAAGTCTCTTCGTCCTGTTTTCGAGAAAATGACATTAGGAGACAAATACGCTACTGAGCAGATCGAGAAGACAGAAGTTTCCGATCAGGAAATCGAAGCAGTCTATCTATCCAATAAGGATGATTATGACGCTGTGACTTTCCGGTTGATGTATTTTTCTGTTGATAATGATGCCGATGCTACAGACGAAGAGAAAGAAGCCGCTAAAAGCAAAGCAGAGAAAGATGCTGAGAGTTTTCTGGAAGAAGTCACAGACAGTGCGTCCTTTAAGCTTCTTGCAGAGCAGAAACAAGATGCCGATGAAAAGGCTGCATATGAGAAATTGACGAACGAAGAAAAGGTTGAAGCTGACAAGAAAAAGGAAGAAGAGCAGAAGAAAGTCGATGATTTGCTTGCTACTATGACCGACGATGAGAAGGCTGAATATGAAGCTTCTGAAGCCAATACGGACAGCTACCTAATAAATTCTATGAGCAAGAAAGATCTTGAAGGTGCTAATCAGGATCTAGCTGAATGGCTTTTCAGTGATGAACGTAAATCAGGTGATAAAGAAGTATTTGATTTCACAACAGGTTATTATGCTGTCTATTTTATTTCAAGAGACGCGGAATTTTCACTGCCGTCAGTCAGACATATACTTATCTCGCCCAACGAGGAGAAGGATACTTCCGCCGGGGATGTTTTCACTAAAGAAGAGTGGGACGCAGCAAGGGTCCTTGCCGGTGAAGTGCTTGGGAAATGTACTGATAAAGCGACTTTTATTGAAATGGTCACGGAGTATTCCTCTGACCCCGGTTCTGTTACTAACGGAGGATTGTATGAAAGTGTTACGCGTGGTCAGATGATGCCTGCGTTCGACGCATGGAGTTTTGATGCTTCTCGGAAACCCGGTGATATGGGAATAGTAAGGACTCCGTATGGTTTCCACATAATGTGGTTTGAAGGTTTGACTGAAAGTACTTCTCTTTCTCGTAACAGCGATTCTATAAAGACTACTCTTGCTCAGGAGAAGTTCAAAGCTGAATTAGAAGAAAATAAAGACCTTGAAAAGTTCCAATATACGATTCATTCTTTTGGAGTTAAACTTACTGATCTTGGATGAGGTGAAATCTATCAGCTGGAATTGTATAAATCATTGGTCCAAAATTTACCGGCCGAATGTAAAATAATTCTTGACACGTCATTATTCCGGTGATAACATATTAAAACGCGTTAATCCGGGTATAGGGAAAACTATGCCCTTTTCGCGGGGTATATGGCATGTCTGATTTGCATGCATAAATCTATTATTTGACCATGGTGACTATGCATTTTAGTCAACATATTTAGCGGCATAGCCGAAGAATGCGCGAGGTGATTTTTGATGGTGCGTCCTAAAACTGAGAAGCGTCCAAGAGAGGAAGTTTTCGGTAGAGCTAAGAGGATGACTTATTCCAGTATCAATGAAGCAATTGATATGCCGGATCTTGTTAAGATCCAGAAGGATTCATTCAAATGGTTTCTGACCGAGGGGTTGGAAGAGGTCTTACGTGATGTCTCTCCTATAACTGATTATTCCGGAGAACTGGAGTTGTCTTTTATTGATCTTGACAGGAGTGCAGCTGCTGACAGAGCTTTGGACGAAAACAGGTATATCAACACCAAGGAGCCGACTTACAGAATGGAAGAGTGTAAGGAGCGTGATGCTAATTATGCGGCACCATTCAGGATCAACGTTCAGCTGTATAACAGAAAAGACAATAGTATCAAGGATCAGCAAGTTTATATCGGTGATTTCCCGCTTATGACCCCTACAGGCACATTTATTATAAATGGAGCGGAGAGGGTCATAATCAGTCAGCTCGTGAGATCTCCTGGAGCATATTTTTCTGAGGCTAAAGAGAGTAAACTGGATAAAGATGTGTTTTCGTCGCAGGTGATACCTAACAGAGGAGCATGGCTTGAATATGAGACAGATGCTAATGATGTGCTTTATGTAAGGATCGACAGAACACGAAAGTTCCCTATAACTATTTTCCTTAGATCATTGGGACTGGGAACCAACCAGGAACTTATTGAAAGGTTTGGAGAAGAATCCTTTATTCTCAATGCTATTGCAAAGGATGGCTGCAGTGATAAGAAGGAAGGACTTCAGGAACTTTATCGTAAATTAAGACCCGGAGAGCCGGTGTCGGAAGAAGGAGCTGAAACACTCCTCGTTAATATGTTTTTTGACCCTAAAAGATATGATCTGGCCAGAGTTGGTGTCTATAAGCTTAATAAGAAACTTGCTTTGTCCGACAGGATAAAAGGGCATAAATCGGCAGGGGATGTTGTAAGTGAAGATGGTGAGATCCTCCTTGAAGAAGGAGAGATCATAACCGAAGAGAAAGCTCTGAATGTTCAGAACGCAGGCATTAACGAAATATTTGTATATCCGATAGTTATTGTCGGTGATACTGTTACCATAAGTGATAAAGCTGTTAAAGTCATTGGTAACAACAGAGTTGACGCACGCGATTATCTGCAGAGTCAGATGAAGAAGTCGGATTACGAGAGGTTATCTTTTGACAGACTTGAGAAGTTCGGCTTAAATGAGAGAGTAAGATTTACGGAGATCAGGAGATTACTCAATGAGGCTCTTGAACTTGAAGGTGATCTGATAAAGAATATCGAAACACTTGTACAGAAGAAAGTTGGCGAACTTATTCCAAAGCATCTTACACTCGAAGATATATACGCTTCAGTCAGTTATATAATCGGCATACAGTATGGGATCGGTCAAGTCGATGATATCGATCACCTTGGCAACAGGCGTATCAGGTCGGTAGGAGAGTTGCTTCAGAATCAAATAAGAGTGGGCTTTGCAAGAATGGAAAGAGTTATCCGTGAAAGAATGGGTACAGTTTCTGATGCCGAAAGTGTAACTCCGCTTCAGCTGATAAACACAAGACCGGTTAGTGCAGCTATTAAGGAGTTCTTCGGATCGTCACAGCTTTCGCAGTTTATGGATCAACCGAATCCGCTTGCTGAATTAACTCATAAAAGAAGACTTTCGGCTCTCGGACCGGGCGGGCTAAGCAGAGAAAGAGCTAATTTCGAAGTCAGAGATGTTCACTCGTCACATTACGGACGTATGTGTCCTATAGAAACGCCTGAAGGTCCGAATATAGGACTTATAAATTCGTTGGCAACATATGCGATCGTCAACAGATATGGGTTTATAGAAACTCCTTACAGAGTCTATGATAAAGAAAAGGGAGTAGTTTCATCAGAGGTAAGATATCTTACGGCTGATGCTGAGGATTATTTCTATATAGCTCAGGCAAATGAACCGCTTGATGCCGAAGGACACTTTCTGGACAAGAAAGTAGTGTGCAGGTATCTGGATAAGTTTCTTGAGGTTGAAGCTTCCCGTGTTGACTATATGGACGTTTCGCCTAAACAGTTGGTTTCAGTTGCAACTTCTCTGATCCCTTTCCTTGGTAATGACGATGCTAACCGTGCTTTGATGGGTTCGAATATGCAACGTCAGGCTGTTCCACTTATCAAAACAGAATCTCCGATCATTGGCACAGGGATGGAACACAGAGCTGCGAAGGATTCAGGGGTGTGTGTAGTTGCCGAGAAATCCGGCACAGTTGAGTTTGTGGCTTCTGACAGAGTTGTTGTAAAGACAGGAAAGACAGAACGCCGGGAATACAAATTATCTAAGTATGTAAGGTCGAACCAGGGCACATGCATTAATCAGAGACCTCTTGTGAGGATCGGTGATGAAGTGAAACAGGGAGATATCATTGCTGACGGACCTTCAACAGATAATGGCGAATTGGCGCTCGGTAAGAATGTGCTTATCGGATTCATGACTTGGGAAGGATATAATTACGAAGATGCGATTCTTATAAATGAGCGTCTTGTAAGGGAGGATGTTTACACATCGATCCATATCGAGGAATATGAGTGTGAAGCCAGAGATACTAAGCTTGGGCCGGAAGAAATAACCAGAGAAGTACCAAATGTCGGTGATGAGATGCTTAAGGACCTGGATGATGAGGGAATCATCAGAATAGGTGCTGAGGTTCATGCCGGAGATATACTTGTTGGTAAGGTGACTCCTAAAGGTGAGACCGAGCTTACAGCTGAAGAGAGACTATACAGGGCGATTTTCGGTGAGAAGATCAGGGAAGTCAGAGACACATCTGTTCGTGTTCCGCATGGTGAGTCCGGTATCATAGTGGATGTCAAGATTTTTACACGTGAAAATGACAATGACCTGAAACATGGTGTCAATAAGCTTGTTCGGGTCTATATTGCTCAGAAAAGAAAGATCTCTGTAGGAGATAAAATAGCAGGACGTCATGGAAACAAAGGTGTTATTTCAAGGATACTTCCTGAAGAAGATATGCCGTTCCTTCCTGACGGAACACCTCTTGACATAGTTCTTAATCCTCTTGGTGTTCCTTCTCGTATGAATATAGGGCAGTTGCTTGAAGTGCATCTTGGACATGCAGCCAGACTTCTGGGATGGAAGGTGGCAACCCCCGTTTTTGATGGAGCAAGTGAAGATGACCTAAGGTTTGCTTTTGAAGCTGCAGGCATGGATGAAGACGGGAAAACGGTACTTTTTGACGGAAGAACAGGAGAAACGTTTGAAAACAGGATCACAGTCGGCATGATGTATATACTTAAATTGATGCATCTTGTTGATGATAAGATCCATGCGAGATCAATCGGACCGTATTCACTTGTTACGCAGCAACCCCTTGGCGGCAAAGCGCAATTCGGGGGACAGCGTTTCGGAGAAATGGAAGTTTGGGCTCTTGAAGCTTACGGAGCAGCTTACACATTGCAGGAAATACTGACGGTCAAGTCTGACGACATCAGCGGAAGAACCAAGACGTATGAAGCGATCGTTAAGGGTGAAAGCGTCCCGGAAGCAGGTGTCCCTGAATCATTTAAAGTTCTTGTTAAGGAACTACAGAGTCTTGGGCTGGATGTCAGTGTTCTTACAGAAGAGAAAACTGCTATCGACATAAAGGAATCAGTTGATGATGACAATGATGTATTGATTGCTGATAAATCTGTTCTGGAGGAATTATTGGAACATACATCTAAGGATGATGCGATATTTGACTCAGGATTTTCTGAAGTCATTCTTGATGGTGATGGCAGCGAGATAGATCAGGATGACAGTGATTTAGATTGAGTTTTCAGAAGATCCGTTGGTAAGAACTGCTATATAGCGGAAGGAGTTTTGGTGAAATGTTTGAAATGAACAATTTCGAAGCAATTGGAATAAATCTTGCATCACCCGAGAAAATACTTGAGTGGTCAAGGGGTGAAGTCAAGAAACCTGAGACAATAAATTACAGGACATTAAAGCCTGAAAGAGATGGTCTTTTCTGTGAAAAGATATTTGGACCTACCAAGGACTGGGAGTGTCATTGTGGTAAGTACAAGAAGATCCGTTATAAGGGGATCGTTTGTGACAGATGCGGAGTAGAAGTCACGAAATCCAAGGTAAGGCGCGAACGACTCGGACACATCAAACTGGCCGCTCCTGTTTCGCATATCTGGTATTTCAGGGGTATACCAAGCCGTATGGGACTTATTCTTGATATGTCACCGAGAGTGCTGGAAAAGGTTCTCTACTTTGCTTCCTACATCGTTGTAGATCCTAAAGACTCAAATCTGACTTATAAGCAGATCTTATCTGAAAGAGAATATAGAGATGCTGTTGATACTTATGGAAGAAAAGGATTTGTTGCTAAAATGGGTGCTGAAGCGATCAAAATGATACTTCAGGCTATAGATATAGACAAAATGGCTGCAGAACTGAGAGAAGAGTTTCGTTCTTCGACAGGACAGAAAAGAGTTAGGATCATTAAAAGGTTGGAAGTTGTTGAAGCTTTCAAGAAATCCGGAAATAAACCGGAATGGATGGTCCTGGACGTTATTCCTGTTCTCCCGCCTGAACTAAGACCGATGGTACAGCTTGACGGCGGACGTTTCGCTACCTCTGACTTAAACGATCTTTACAGGAGAGTAATAAACAGGAATTCCCGATTACTTAAACTGCTTTCTCTTAGTGCTCCTGAGATCATAGTCAGAAACGAAAAGAGAATGCTTCAGGAAGCTGTTGACGCGCTCATAGACAACGGCAGGAGGGGAAGAGCTGTTACCGGACCCGGGAATCGTGCTCTGAAATCACTTTCGGATCTGCTGAAAGGTAAACAAGGGCGTTTTCGTCAGAATCTTCTGGGGAAGAGGGTCGATTATTCAGGAAGATCGGTAATCGTTGTAGGACCTGAACTTAAGATCCATCAATGCGGACTCCCGAAGGAAATGGCGCTTGAGCTTTTCAAGCCTTTTGTAATGAAGCGCGTTGTCAAGGATGGCCTTGCACACAATATTAAAACTGCTAAGAAACTCGTTGACAGAGCGACTGATGAGGTTTGGGACATCCTGGATGATGTTATCAAGGATCATCCTGTTCTTCTCAACAGAGCTCCTACTTTGCACCGACTTGGTATACAGGCTTTTGAACCGGTCCTGGTCGAAGGAAGAGCGATCAAACTTCATCCGCTGGTTTGTACAGCATATAATGCAGACTTTGACGGTGATCAGATGGCTGTTCACGTGCCTCTGTCTGCTGAGGCACAGGCTGAAGCGAGATTTCTTATGCTGTCAGCTAACAACCTCCTGAAACCACAGGACGGAAAACCTGTAACAGTTCCAACACAGGATATGGTCATTGGATGCTATTATATGACGATCGATAAGCCGGGTGCAAAGGGAGAGGGAAAGGTTTTCTCTTCCGTAGATGAAGCTGTCATGGCCTGGGATGAACATGAGATAGATCTGCATGCTAAAATCAAAGTCAGAGTAACGGTTGATCATGATGGAGAGAAACTGACAGGGATAACGGAGAGTACTCTGGGCAGACTCGTTTTCAACCAGGTCATCCCACAGAATTTGGGGTATGTTGACCGCTCTGTTCCCGAGAATCTCCTTAAGCTTGAATGTGATTTTCTTGTAGGAAAGAAGGAGCTGGGAAGCATAATCGAAAGATGCATTAGAACACAGGGTGTATCTCAGACAGCTGTTATTCTGGATGAAATCAAATCAATGGGATTCAGGTATTCGACCAAGGGAGGCATATCGATAAGTATTTACGATATGATCGTACCTGAGGTGAAAAAGACATATATAACAGAAGCAGAAGCGA
>JAQVYV010000092.1 GCA_028708525.1 Eubacteriales bacterium | reverse complement strand
CCCCTCCGGACAGATGATGTACCTTCATGATACTTTAGTAAAAACAATTTATCAATGTCATATTTCTAATCTGGTGATTTTTCGCTTATGCTAAGTGATCTTGTCATATTTTTGTTAATGAAATTTACTTGCGTCAATGTTAAAATCTTAGAGGTATGGATATATATGTGATACTTCTTAGAAACATGGTCTACATTCTCCTGTCGTTTATTTGTTCGGCAGGACTGTTTGTATTATACAACAGATTCCCCCCCGCCTGGTTTATGGAACGGGTGGGGACGGAGGCAACCCAGCCTAAACCGTCTCTTTTACGCAAATTTCCTGACGGTGTAATTTACATTTCAACACTCACTCTGATTTCTTTTGTTTTTTTCACCAGATACGATTATTCACTCCTTCTCCTGTGTTGTTTGTTATCTGCGGTATTCCTTGTGATGATATCCGCATCTGATATCAAGACAGGACTGATACCCGATCAATTTACGTTAGGTTTGATTTTTTCATCTTTATTCTGGATGGCACATGATATTTTTCTCGTCTCAAATGCCGATAAAGAGTGGTATGAAGTCTTTACAACAAGGATCCTAGCAGGATCGATAGGAGGAGGTGCTCTCCTTCTGATCGGTATCATAGGAAAGCTTTTGATGAAGAAAGAATCTGTCGGGATGGGGGATGTAAAACTACTCTTCGCGTGTGGACTTGTAGTCGATCTTAAGGGAATAGCCGCAGTTATTGCCATTTCTTTTATTCTTGCGCTTATTCCGGCTTTGACGGGCATACTCACGCGCAGAAAGTTTTTCGACAGATTGCCATTTGCGCCTTTTATTTCAGCAGCCACGGTCCTGTATTTGCTTTTTCCTGAGCAGACGGCTATGATTTTCTTGTTCAACGGGGGTTTATGATAATGACGCGATCACAGACGCTTAGAGCAAGAGACGCTGCAGGAACTCTGCTTCTTATACATTCTCTTCTGGCAATAATTGTACATATTTTGAAATCAGGCCTGTCAGAAAGTTTTTCAGAGTTTCTGAGCAGCGGAATGCCCGGATTCGTTTCTTCAACTTTGATAATGCAGGGAATATGTATACTGCTGCCGACTCTTTTTGTCATATTTCATTACGGGCTTCCCGCAGACATTATACCGGGAACGTCTACTCCATCAGGAGGATGGACGATAATGTCCGCGACGATAGGGATACCGGCAGCCATCGTTTTTACCGGAATAAACAATGGATTTATTTATGTATTATATAAAAGCGGAGTGAAACTGCCTTCTCTCGTATCTTCAGCCGACATCGCAGCTGAAAGCAAAGGCATTACGGGATATATCGTTGTTATATTACTCTCTGTCCTGTTACCCGGGATTGTTGAAGAACTGATGTTCAGAGGTGTTATACAGGGTTCCATGGCATCAGGAGGAAGAGTTTTCGCGTCTATCCTGCTACAGGCTGCAGCGTTTTCCGTTTTCCATGTGAATATAATGTTTATCGCTGCTCCGTTTTTCGCCGGTCTGCTTCTTGGATATATAAGACATAAGACCGGGACTGTTTACGCAGGGATACTTGCACATATGACCATGAATCTGACTATATTGTTCATGGCTCCTCTTCTTCCTACGTTAACTGCAGAGTATGTATCCGAGATGACATCCAACTCGATACTTTACGCTTCTGTGATAGCTGCAACAGTAGCTTCGGTCGCGCTGATACCAATGCTTATTGCATTTTCTTCAGTGAAATCACCCACGCGATACGGTGCACCTGTCAAAGGAAAGAAATTGTTTCCCGTCGATCTGAAATTCATTCTCGGATCAATTATACTTATCGGTTCGATGTTTTTTTCCTACTTCACCAACAGATAGCGCATAGATTCTGATATAATATCCTTGTCCCACAGATACAGGAGGTTTATATGGATCCGGAAATCAAATACAGCGAAGATAAGCGAACTATAACATCTATAGTGAAGTATGCTCTTATCATAGCGATCGTTGGTCTTGTCTTTTTCTATGGGTTCAAAGTTCTGTGGCTAATACTGCCGGTACTTCTCGGTTTTGTGATAGCTTATACGGCATCACTCCTCAGCACGACTCTTTACCGGCTTTTCATGAGGCGGCGACCGGCTCTTACTAAGGAAGATAAAGATACCAGAGGATTCAAAGCTCTGAAACTTATAATTTATTTCGTTATCCTGCTCTTATTTATCGGCTTTATCGTTCTTGTTATACTGACTCTGATAGCTCAGGTCAGGAATCTTATATCCTTTGTCGAAAACAATTTGAATTCATTTGATATCATCAAGCAGGTTTCTGATTATCTTAATGACCTTTCCGAGAAGCTCGGCGGCATTCTTCCTGAGTCAGCAATAGCAAGACTGACCATAGAACTTGACAAGATACAGGATGACATTCTTGATATGATCCCTGATATCACATCAAGGATCCTCTCTACTATGCTGGCTTCTGTTACCAATTTCCCGGATATGATCTTCAAAGTGATCGTTGTTATAATGGCCGGGTATTATTTCATAGCCGACAGGATCGTAATAGACAGTTTCATAAAGAAGTTGTTTCCAAGTGAGAACTTCGTCAGCAAAGTAGTAGGCACAATAAGAACAGTAGCATCTTCTCTTTTCAGAGTACTGGGTGGTTATATCATAATCATGACTGTAACATTCATTGAAGCTCTTATCGGACTGACGATCATCAGAATGCCCTACGCAGTGATACTTGCAATAATCGTTATGTTTGTTGATCTGCTTCCCATGGTCGGAGCAAGCGCCTGCTTTGTTCCGATCTCGATCTATATGTTCATACAGGGCCAGCCCATATACGGACTGATAGCACTTTCATTTGTCGGAATAATGACTTTTGTCAGAAGCATAATGGAGCCTAAGATAATCGGAACAGCAATAAGGATGCACCCTTTGGCAACACTTGTTTCAATGCTTTTGGGAGTAGCAGCCTTTGGTTTTATAGGATTCCTTGGCGGTCCCGTTCTGGTGATCTTTATTGTCGGATTGGCTAACGCCTTTGGCTTCAAGGACACGTTCAGAAACTGGACCGGTAAGATACTCAACAAGGTTGCTGACAGGAGTTCCGTCGCATCTCAGGATCCCGGTAATACTGATACCCGGATACGGCATGTCGTTATGTGGAAACTGAAAGAAGAACACGAAGGCAGCTCCAAAGCTGAGATCGCTGAAGAGATCGGTTCTCTTCTCTCGGAACTGCCGGAAGAGATTCCCCAGATAATAGCACTTAAAACAGGAACGGATGCAGGCATTGATCACAAGGCTTATGACTTTATATTGATAGTCGATTTTTCCGACAAGGGTTCCTTTGAAGAGTATATTGTACATCCGGCTCATCAGGCTGCAGCTTCACGGATCAAGGAACTCACAACTGCACGGTCCGCAGTTGATTTGGTATATTGATTTGGTATGTTAAGCGGCAGACGACTTGAAATGGATATTCGGGAGATCAAATCCCCCGAGCCGAAATACATTGAACCTGAAATGTACAGGCGCAGGAAAGAGCCTTTTCTGAAGCAACTCGAGGCGTTGCAGAAATATCTTTATATCCAGCCGGGAGACCCATGGGTATTATGTAATGACACACTGTCTAGACTTCCTGTAACACCGGATGGAATAGGATTATCCATGAATGTACCCGTCTTCCCGGTCATAAGATTGCTTGGATTCGGGCTAAGATACGATACGGCGGCACAACAGTGGATACCGTTCAGAATAGAAGATGATCAATATTCAGAGGACGATGAAAGCCCTTCATACATCAAGACGATCGCCGAGATTGTAATACCCTTAAAGCTTGGCGTAGTGATAACCTCTAACGGAAGTGTGTACATCGCTGAAAGAAGAGAATTGGCTAAGCTCGATCCGCCTGAACTTGATGATGATTATGTTTTGATAATGCATCCTTACCGTGATGAGGATCTTTTCGATCAGAGGATGATCACTGACGAATGGGGTTTTGCGAGACCAGATTATGACTCCCGGCTGGCCATAAGATCACTTGCATTAAGTAAAGCCTCCTACAGCATGAGGATCAAACCCTTCATAATGGACGGATGGCTCGACTACACTCTAATACACGAAGGAGAAATCAAGGCGACTGCTGATGACTGGAATCTGGAGCCGTCAACAGCAAAGCAGTTTCTCTCAACAGTACGTCAGCTTATTTCATCACAGTCCGCTAAAGCTGTTGTAATGGGACGACCTACCAGTGACGGTAAAGCTGTTATCAACATTACTTTCACAGGAACAAAGCATACACCTGACTGGCTCAACAACATCAAAGTATCAGTCACTAACAAACTTCACAGAGGATTTTATGAACTTGTTTCTCAGTTCGATTCGCTGATCGGCGAGATACATCTTAAGAGGCTTGCGTCTACACTCGGTTTGAAGGATCTTACTTTGCCTGAAATAATCTCAGAGGCTTCAAGAAAGGACAGCAGGTATAAGTTGTGGATAACGGGACACAGTCAGGGCGGAGCTCTGACGCAGGTATATATCGCTGAATTTCTGATGAAGAAAGGTGTTCTTCCCGAGAATATTTTTGCATACACATACGCAAGCCCGATAGTCGCGACTTCTGAATACTGTGATGATCCGGGGAATTTTCCGATATACAATATCGTAAATGCAGATGATTTCGCGTGCAGGGTCGGCAGTGCAGTGAGACTTGGAGTGGATCTTATGTTTTTCCCGGATGAAGATTTCAGAAAGGCCAACTATGAAGGTTACGCTGATGCACATCGAAGGGGAATGTACGATGATATACTTAAGTTATGCTATTGGATGACAGACTCATTCAAGTTTGGCGAGTACATGATCGCAATGACTACTTTTGCCGCTGAATATCCGTCCGGCAGAAATCTTATCGAATGGATCGAAGGAGTACCTGTACTAAAATCTCTTTATAATGCATTCAAGGACAGGACCGATATACCTGCCGCTATCCACGACAGAATGTATAAAATGCTTGAAAAGCCCTATATGGAAGTTGGCGGTGTTCCGCCGTCAGAGGAGCGTATAACTTTAGTAAGAAATTTCCTTGAAATACTGTATGCTAAATGGGGAACCGAGTGCCTTATGGATTATATGGTCGCGACTCATCAGATCCCCTCCAACTATTCAGAGATAGTGCTTCTTCCCCGGGATAATCTGGTTCGTGCAGTCTGGTTTTCCGAACGCCCGGCAAGGCTCATTGGAAGTGAGGGCGAAGAACTTATGAGACCGGTCGAATTTCCTTACATTGAAGACACAAGGCGGTTCATTTCTCTTCCTCCGGAAAACGAATGAACGAACCCGGAACAACCGGTATCCTGACTGCCATGGAATAAAGCATTTTAGGATGAGGGGTAGCCGAAATACGGGCACCTTCCTTGTCTTGCAGATCTTTCGCTTTGATCGTGAAATGTCTGCCCTTGGGCGAAACTATTTCCAGCCTGTCACCTTCAGAAATCTTGTTGCGCTGCTCCACCATGGCACGACCTGTGACGGGATCATATCCTGTGATGATACCGACGACCTTTGCACCTTTGATATACGTGTCATCATAAGATATCTTGGCATCTGTTCCGGGAGCTGAGTAGAAGAACCCTGTATCAAACTCACGGTGTACGGTCTTCTTGAGATCATCCAGAAGAACAGGGGCGAATGAATAACCTTCGGGATCTGCATAATAGGAATCTATCGCTTCCCTGTAAGCCTTTGTTACAGTTGAAACATAAAATACTCCGCGCATCCTGCCTTCGATTTTAAAAGATGAAATACCGGCTTCGATCAGTTCGGGGATGTGTTCGATCATGCAAAGATCCTTAGAGTTGAGAATATATGAACCTCTGTCATCTTCATACAGATCAACAGGTGCATCTTCGTGCTTTCGCTCAGAAATACGGTAACTCCATCTGCACGGCTGCGCGCACTCACCTCTGTTGGCATCCCTTCCCGTATAAAGAGCCGAAAGAAGACATCTGCCTGAATAAGCAACACACATAGCTCCGTGTACGAAAACTTCCAGTTCGATCTCATCAGAGATCTCTTTCCTTATACTCTTGATCTCTTCAAGAGTAAGTTCTCTCGCGAGCACTATCCTCTTAGCTCCGGCACGGTGCCAGAACTCACAGGAGGCTGCATTCGTTATATTGCTCTGCGTGCTCATGTGGATCTCCATGCCCGGAATAACATCTTTAACAACAGATAGTATTCCCGGGTCAGACACGATCAGAGCATCCGCTCCACTTCTTTCCAGTTCAAGCAGATAACCCGGAAGTTCCCGAAAATCTGCCGGGTGTCCCGAGATATTCACAGTAACAAAGGCTTTCACTCCGGATGCATGCGCATATGTGATCCCCTCAGTCAGTTCATCGATAGCAAAGTTACCCGAAAAAGCTCTGAGTCCGTAATTCTTCCCGGCCAGATATACCGCATCAGCACCGTACATAACGGCAGCTTTCAATTTCTCCATATCCCCTGCGGGAGACAGCAGTTCAACTCTTTTCATTTCATTTCATTTCATTTCTTAGCCAAATACTTATTGGAATTATTGATGTGCTCCCGCTCGGTTACTGCAAAAGCACTGGATCCTGTATCATCATTCTTGGTAACGAAGTAGAAATATCCGGTTTTAGCAGGCCAAAGCGTCGCTCTGATAGCATCCATACCCGGGGAACAGATCGGACCCGCAGGAAGACCTGAGTATTTATATGTGTTATAAGGCGTTTCCATCGCCTGGTCTTCGGCAGTAACTATAAGAGACGCTTCCTGTCCCCTTTCTGCTTTGACATAATTTATGGTCGCACAAGATTCAAGCCTGTTTCCGGTAGAGTGTTTCGAGGCATTCAGTCTGTTATGGAAAACACTTGCAACAAGATCGATCTCGTCCAGCCGTC
>JAQVYV010000091.1 GCA_028708525.1 Eubacteriales bacterium | reverse complement strand
CTTTTTTCATTTACAATCATTTTGCCATTCTTTTTCAGAAACCCTGCATATCTCAAAGCTTCGATTTCTTCAAAAGCCAAAACAAAATCTGCTCCGCCTTTCTCAATAACAGGGGAATAAATCTTTTCACCCATTTTCACATATGTCACTACACTTCCGCCTCTCTGAGACATTCCATGCACTTCCGAAACTTTGACATCTGCCCCTGTTCGTAATGCAAGAGTTCCGAAGAGTTTACCCGCTACAAGTGTTCCCTGTCCACCTACTCCTGCAATAACTATATTCAAACTACTTCTCATTATCATCTGATCCCCTCCGGTTTACCCATTTTAATAGCGCCGAATCTGCAAAGCTTTTCACACAAACTGCAGCCGTTGCACTGTGTCAAATCTATAAGGATCTCTCCCGATGGTCCTTCAGACATAGCAGGACACATAGACTTCAGACACACCTTGCATTTTATACACTTATCATGATCTACTATTGCTTTTGACTCACCCTTACCCTGAGGTATTAATGCACAGGGTCTGACGGCTATGATGACCGAAACACCATCTCTTGACATTTCGTCAGAAATTACAGCCTGTGTAACATCGATATCAGCCGGATCGACTATTCTTATACTCTTAACACCAACAGCTTCACAAAGTGCCGGTAAATTGACCGAAGAAGCAGGAGAACCATATATATCGATGCCTGTCCCGGGATTTTGCTGATGTCCTGTCATTCCCGTAATAGAATTATCAAGAATAATTATTGTTGAATTACTCTTGTTATAAACACTGTTGATAAGAGATGTGATCCCTGAGTGTAGAAATGTGGAGTCACCGATAACTGCAACCGTGTTCGCTGATAAAGCATGATCAGTAGCCTTATCAAAACCATGAGCCATACCTACAGACGCACCCATACAGACACATGCGTCCATTGAATCGTACGGTGACAGAGCACCTAAAGTGTAACAACCAATATCCCCTGTAACAGTAGCTTTCAATCTGGAAAGAGCCATAAATATTCCTTTATGTGAACATCCTGCACACATAACAGGTGGTCTGCCGAGTGCTGTATCCAGTCCGGAAACTTCAATTCCTTTAACAGGATCTCCAACATTGCTTAAAACAGAACGTATTTCCGGCACACTGTATTCACCCGTAAGTGAGAAGAGTGATTTACCTTCGCAATGTATCCCCATAGCTTTGATCTGAGTCTCCAGGAAAGGATCCAGCTCCTCAAGGATAACGACTCTTTCCATTTTGGAGGCAAATCCTTTGATCACATCCTGATTGAGCGGCCATACAACTCCAAGTTTCAGAACAGACGCTTCTGGTAATGCTTCCATAACGTACTGATATGTAATGCCTGATGTTATTACACCTAACTTAGCTGACTTTATGATTTCCGTAATCAATAATTCATCAGCAGAATTTTCTGATATTCCCTTCATTCTTGCCTCGACTACAGGATGTCTTTTAATAGCCATTCCGGGCATCATTACATACTTATTGATATTCTTAATATAGGATTTCAGTCTAACAGGAAGAGGCTCGGATTCATTCACAGGAGTACGTCCATGCGCGATCCTGGTCGTCAGCCTTACTATGACCGGAGTATCAAAATGTTCAGATATCTCAAATGCTTTGCATATGTAATCTTTACACTCCTGGCTGTCAGATGGCTCAAGCATTGGTATCTTAGCAGCTAAAGCATAATTTCTGCTGTCCTGTTCATTCTGTGAGCTGTGCATGCCGGGATCGTCAGCAACAACAATTACCAGTCCTCCATTTACTCCGGTGTACGACACGGTAAAGAGAGGGTCAGCAGCTACATTCATACCTACATGTTTCATACAGCTCATTGCCCGTCCGCCTGCTATACTTGCCCCTATCGCCACTTCAAGACCAACTTTTTCGTTCACAGCCCATTCTGCAGATATCGAAGGGTAGCTTAAAGCTACTGCTTCGGTTATTTCTGTACTTGGTGTTCCGGGATATGATGAAACAACTTTAACTCCGGCTTCAAACGCACCCCGTGCAACAGCTTCATTACCTAACATAAGTTTTCTGGTCATATCATTCTCCTGCTTACTTTCTTAAATCTAATACTCTCTTGGATTTACCTGTAGTGCGTTCAAGTTCTTTCGGGTTCAGCAATGTTATTTTAGATTCCAGCTGTAGCTGGATCTTCATCTGATGTCTTATCTTATCAGTCAATCTTTCAAGTTCACTGTATTTATCCAGCAATGCCCCATCGACCAACTCAACTTTTATCTCTATTTTATCCATAAACTTTTCTCTTGTTACCACTATCTGATAATGAGGCCCTATACCGGTGATTCCGACAAGAACTGATTCTATCTGGGAAGGAAAAACATTTACTCCTCTGATGATCAGCATATCGTCTGTCCTGCCGCGAACCATATTCATTCTGACATTTGTTCTTCCGCACGAACACTTATCTCTTACCAGAGATGTAATGTCCTTTGTCCTGTATCTTATGATCGGTATCCCTTGCTTACGCAGAGTTGTAATAACAAGCTCACCTTCAGCACCTTCCGGAAGTACTTCCTGTGAATCCGGATCGATTATCTCAGGATAGAAAAGATCTTCATTTATATGCATACCGCAAAGTTCGGTGCATTCATAAGAAACTCCGGGTCCGGTGATTTCAGTAAGACCGTAATTCTGAGTATCAAGTATGTTCCACCTTCTCTCGATTTCTCGTCTCATCTCCGGTGTATGTCCTTCTCCGCCAAAAAGGCCAACACGCAAACTCAGAGACCTTGGATCTACTCCCTTTTCGTTCAGATATTCAGAAAGATACAAGGCATATGAAGGAGTTGCTACAATAACTGTAGTTCCAAAGTCCTGCATATACATAAGCTGTCTCTCAGAGTTTCCGCTTGAAGCAGGTATAACAGAAGCACCGACACGTTCAAGTCCATAATGGAGACCGAAACCACCCGTAAACATTCCATACCCAAAACAGATCTGAGCAGTATCACCTTCAGCAACTCCTGCAGCACAAGCTAATCTCGCACAACAGTCAGTCCAATCTTCCATGTCTCTTCTTGTATAACCCACAACGATAGGTTTTCCTGTCGTACCTGAAGAAGCATGAAGTCTCACAATTTCTTTCCTGTCAACGGCAAAAAGCCCAAATGGATAATTGTCTCTTAGCATTGATTTATCGGTTAGCGGCAGCATTGAAATATCTTCTATTTTCGAAATATGAGAAGGTCTGACTCCTGCAATATCCATTTTATTCCTATAATAAGGGACATTATCATATACATAACTTGCCTGTTCTTTAAGCCTTTTCAGCTGAAGATCACGCATTTCTGACGATGTTAAAGTTTCCTCTTTACTCCAGATCATAACTGCCCCCTATAAAAATACCGTCCGGTGGTACCGAACGGTCGTTTGAACAAGATATACAGCCAAATAAGTGCTGCCTTACTTCCATTCTACTCTGTTTCGATCTCAAATCACACCGTTCTGCCGGCCTCATAGCCTTTACCGATATATGATACCAAATGCTTTTATAAATGTGAAGCACAAAATCATGTTGACACAGATATGACTTTATGTTTATAATCATGCTTGCGTTTGAACTAGATAAAACGCATGTCACGTGGTCGTGGCGGAACTGGCAGACGCGCACGTTTGAGGGGCGTGTGGGCAACCATACGGGTTCGATTCCCGTCGACCACACCAAAGCACAGACCGTACCGGATACGGTCTGTTTTTTTAAGCTTCGAAAACCCTTTTCCCGTTTGAAACAATTACTCCGCTTAAGCCGGAAAGCTCATAACTGTTACCCCCAATTGAAAATGATAAAGTATTGTAACTTCGATTAACTGCAATAATATATTCATTTCTGTCATCAGAAGGTCTGCCGGTAATATTCTGATCATTGACCGAATATCTCGAGTACAATAACAAATCAGGAACGCTGTTATGAAATTTAATATGTCCTGAAGAAACATTAGCATGTTCATGACGAAACTTTGAAACAGCTTTGAGCCAAAGAAATATCTCCGGAGGTTCTTTGAGAACTCTTGTCATATCAAATGTCCTTCTGCAGAAGGGATCTCCGTAGCCCTCCATTGCCAGTTCATCCCCGTAATAGACGGATGGCACTCCGGGAAAAGTAAATTGAACGAACATTGCCAACTTAAGAAGACTATTCCCGTACTTTCTCTGATCAGTCGTTAATTTTACACTACTTTGCCAGTCTCTCGAACCTCGGTCAGGTTCTCCTGCTAACTCTGTTATAGCCCTGGCGACATCATGACTGCTTATTAGATTCATGTTACATACATATGCTTCAATCGGATAATTCTCCCTGATTGTTTCAAATCCATTCATCGCTTGAGAAGAATCGATTTTCCCTTTCAGCCAATCAAACAGGGTCCTTCTGAATGGATAACCCATCACACAATCATGTGTTCTGCCCAGAAGAAAATCCCTATATCCGCCATAACTGATCTTATTACTGGCATCTTCCCATACTTCCCCCATTATAAGTGCATCAGGATCCTGAGATTTGGTCGAAGCTCTTAAATGCCGCAAAAATCCATCAGGTAGTTCATCTGAAACATCGAGTCGCCACCCTGAAGAACCTTCACCGATCCATTTGCGGACAACACCATTTTCACCAAGGATAAACTTTCTGTATCCCAAATCATTTTCGTTTACATTTGGCAGATCCGGGAAATTCCACCACGAATCATAATAGATTTTTCCGTGAATTGTACTGAAATCATACCAGCAATACCACTCAGACTGACCTTTCCCCTCAGCATCCTGATAAGCACCTATTTCAGGATATCTGTTATATTTATTAAAATATTTACTATCTGCGCCGGTATGACTGAAAACGCCATCCAAAACAAGGCGGATACCATTTTCTTTACATACTTCCAGCAATCTGTTAAAAGCCTTGATACCTCCCAGCATTGGATCGATCTCTTCATAATTCCCTGTATCATACCTGTGATTCGAACGGCTCTGAAAGACAGGATTCAGATAGATCACCGTTACACCCAAATCTATAATATGATTTATGTTCTCTCTAATGCCGTCAAGCGATCCTCCGAAGAAATCCAACGCCTTATATCCCTGATCATCTTTACCATTAAAATCCACTTCGTCATTCCAGTTTTCGTGAAATATCCTTTCATCGGGGTCTCCCGACGACATCATCTTTTCAACACTGAAACCACTGTCACGTGCGAAACGATCAGGAAATATCTGATACATCACAGCTTCCTTCATCCATTCAGGGGTTGTGAAAAATTTATCATAAACAGTAATCTGGAATCCACCGTTTACGATCCGTCTATCTTTAGACAATTCTGCTTTTCCGATACTGAAAACCTGTCCGGCAGCATTAACCTCTATCCAGTAAAAGAACAGACATGGCTCTGCAGGCATCATGATATCACATCCGTATCTCTTGATATCATCTGCTTCACTGTTCATATACATCCGACCGGATTCAAAAGAATCAAGGCCATAATAATAGCATAGAGATACATCATCTACTATTTCATCGCTTATTATATCAACTGAAAGTCTTACATTACTCTCACACTTCTGTGCTCCAAAAGGTGATCTGTATTTCAAATCACGGGTGTTATGGATTATTTTCATTTATCATTATACTTTCCCGGGATATTTCTATATATTGACAGGTATTTTAAAGCTGAAGCTTTCCAGGAGAAATCCTGCTGCATTCCTTTGCGGATAAGCCAATCCCATGCGTCTTTCTTATCTCTGTATATCATAACTGCATAACCTGTAATATATGCCAGCTCACCTGAACTAACATTATTGAATGTAAACCCGGTCCCTTCTCCTGTAAATTCATTATATGGCTGAACAGTATCTTTAAGTCCTCCTGTTTCTCTAACGACTGGAACAGTTCCGTATCTCATGCTGATAAGCTGTGAAAGTCCACAAGGCTCAAACAAAGAAGGCATAAGAAACATATCAGAACCGGCATAAATACGATGTGCTAAAGAATTGTCGAAAGTCACCGAAGCAGAAAATCGCCCCGGAAACTTTCTCGCGATGTCAGCAACCAGTTTCTCATAATACGGGTCTCCGGTCCCAAGTACAATGATTTGAACAGGCATTTTCATAATATCCTCACAAGCACCGGCGAAAATGTCAAGCCCCTTCTGATCAACTAGCCTTGTGATCATCGCTGCAATCGGAACTGCTTCTGTCTGTTTCAACCCTAATTCTTTTCTGAGTGCTCTTCTACACACTCTTTTACCTTCTCTGAAGTTGTTTATATCATAGTTCATAACAATGTGTTCATCAGAAGAAGGGTCATATTCATTGTGATCGATCCCGTTAAGTATTCCTGTAAGTTTATTTGAGTATTCCCATAGTATTCCCTCAAGACCTTCACCGTACTCATGTGTAAGTATTTCCTCTGAATATGACGGAGAAACTGTTGTTACAGAGTCTGCATAAACGATCCCGGCCTTCAGAAAATTAGCAGCTCCATTGAACAGAACTCCTTCAGCATTCATGTATTGACCCGGAAGATCCATCAGATCTTCTACCATCTCTTTACTATGTATACCCTGGTACTTAAGATTATGTATAGTCAAAATGGTTTTAGTGGAAGAAAGATACCCGCATGACTGATAATGAGCTTTAAGAAGAACCGGGATCATTGCAGACTGCCAGTCATTACAATGAATGATATCAGGTCTGAACCCAATCCGGTTAGCAGCAGCCTCAAGAACAGCTCTCTGGAAAAAACAAAATCTCTCGATATCAAAATTGTAATCAATATATATTTTATCATGCCCAAAGAAATATTCATTATCAACAAAATAGTATGTAACCTTGCCATGAACATATGAGTACAATCCACTGTATTGAGATCTCCACCCGAGTTTGATCATTGACCAGCCAAGAAACTTTGATCTGTCGGCATACTTTTCCTTGATTTTTCTGTAGAAAGGCATTATAACCCTGGCATCACATCCATTTTCA
>JAQVYV010000090.1 GCA_028708525.1 Eubacteriales bacterium | reverse complement strand
AGGTCTCCGCTTGCCAGATATACTGCTTTTCTGTCAAGCCTTTCAGCAGCCATCGCTATAAGCCTACCAAGTCTGAAAAGCTTATCTGAAGGGAAAAACGGTGTTGATATATGCAAAACAGAAAACTTCTTTTCGGCTTCTGAAAACTCCTTATCAAGAAAGTATAGCGGCACCATTGCACCATGATCAAGACCCTCATATCCTGAGCGGTCTTTCCCGGGCAGAGTATCTGAGTAACCGACAGATATCCCTTCCCTTAAAGCTTCTGAAATCACCATATCCGCCAGCTCTTTATCATTAGCAAATGAAAACTTTAGTGATCGGTTTCCGAACTTCCTGAAATCACCATACAATAATTCATCACCTGAAATCACTGCATGGTCTCGATAACAAGGAGCATGGGGACTTGAAAGAATTATCGTGTCAGGTCTGTCATCCAGGATCTTCCTGGCAACTGCAGTGCATCCTTCAAATGAAGCTGATGCCTGCTTACCTTTTTCTCCGCCGATTTCAGGTATTAGTATCGGAGCATGCGGCATTATGTACGCATTAAGTATTCCGTTCACAAAATCACCTCCTGCTTATTCCCGGGAGACGTTTTATTAGAATCTAATGTGACAGTATCCTCCGGGATTCTTCTCCAGATAAGACTGATGATACTCTTCTGCCCGATAAAAGCAAGTAAGCGGCATAACTTCTGTTACGATTTTGGCCGGATCGAGATTATTAATATTTGATAAGGCTTTGATATGATCATCAACAACCTTTCTGTCTTCGGGATCAGTGTAGTAAACTCCTGATCTGTATTGTGACCCTACATCATTACCCTGACGGTTTAACGAAGTCGGATCGACCACTCTGAAAAAATGTTCTAACAGACTATCCAGTGATATGATCTCCGGATCGTATCTAACACAAACCGCTTCTGCATGTCCTGTGTCTTGATGGCAAACCTCCTCATAAGTAGGATCAACAGTCTTTCCGTTAGCGTATCCGACTTCAGTGAATGCTACACCTCTAACTCTTTTCATATAAGCTTCAACACCCCAGAAACATCCGCCTGCAAGGCAGATGCTTCTGAGGTGCGCATTCGAATAATCTATTGTTTCATTTATATTGGATGGAAGCTTATCCATCATTATTTATCTCTTCAATGACTTTCCGCCAAGATAAACTGCATTTTCTCCAAGCTCTTCTTCTATAACCAAAAGACGGTTATACTTTGCTACCCTGTCACTTCTTGAAGGAGCTCCGGTCTTGATCTGACCTGCATTAAGCGCTACGGCAAGATCAGCTATTGTAGAATCTTCCGTTTCTCCTGATCTGTGTGATATTACTGCTGTATATCCTGCATGCTGAGCAGTTCGTACTGTCTCAAGTGTTTCAGTAAGTGAGCCGATCTGGTTCAGTTTTACAAGTATCGAGTTAGCAACACCTAGTTCAAGCCCCTTATCCAGACGTGTTCTGTTGGTTACGAAGAGATCGTCTCCTACCAACTGAACTCTGTCCCCGATCCTTTCAGTCAGAAGTTTCCAGCCTTCCCAATCATCTTCCGCCATTCCGTCTTCAAGAGAAACGATCGGATACCTGTCAGCCAGATCCTCCCAGAAGTCAACCATCTGTTCTCTTGTCCTGGTGATTTGCTTCTTAGGAAGGAAATATTTCCCATCTTCTGTGTACCACTCGCTTACTGCAGGGTCGAGTGCTATCGCAACATCTGTTCCTGCTTTATATCCGGCTCTGGAGATCGCTTCCATAATAGCTTTGAGTGCATCCTCGTCGTCTGCCAGATTCGGAGCGAATCCGCCTTCGTCTCCTACTGCTGTCGCAAGTCCTTGCTCCTGAAGGACTTTCTTAAGGTTATGGAATATTTCCACTCCCCATCTCAACCCTTCAGAGAAGGATTTAGCTCCTACAGGCATTACCATGAATTCCTGGATATCTATATTGTTGGTTGAATGTGCTCCTCCGTTAAGAATGTTCATCATTGGTGTAGGAAGCACCTGAGCACCGGGTCCGCCTAAATACTTATATAGCGGTAAACTAAGGGCATTTGCTGACGCCTTGGCTGCTGCAAGTGAAACAGCAAGTATTGCATTCGCTCCGAACTTTCCCTTATTAGGTGTGCCGTCAAGTTTAATCATCGTATTGTCAAGTGTCTGCTGATCTTTAGGATCCATTCCCTTAAGAGCCGGTGCTATCTCATTGTTTACATTAGAAACAGCCTTTAAAACACCTTTACCCATATATCTGCTCTTATCGCCGTCACGAAGTTCTACTGCTTCAAATATTCCTGTCGATGCTCCCGAAGGTACAGCTGCTGAACCCTTTACTCCGTTTTCCAGTGTAACAACAGCTTCAACTGTCGGATTTCCTCTGGAGTCGATTATTTCTCTTGCATGAATGTTAGCTATTCCTGAATTTCTCATTAACGATCCTCCCGCATTTTGATTGATTAATTGATGTACTCCAATATTATAACTGTATTCACCGGATTTATCACCTGACAGGAGCGAATTCGTTAAATTGAACAACGGGGACAAGGGTTTTAGACTCTCTCCTATCTAAAATCAGAAAAGGAATCTTCCCCCCGTCCCCACTGTTCTCATTTATCATTTGATTTCGATCTTCCTTACTTGTACCTTTTCCTTATCCTTCGGTATCTTAAGCGAAAGAATACCGTTATCCAGTTTCGCTTCTACATCATCAGCCTTAGCGTCCTTCAGAAAGACACATCTCTGCATTGATGTGCATCTGCGCTCTCTGTGGATATAATTCTTCTTTTCTTCATTGACCTCTTCTTTTCTTTCAAGGCCTATTGTGAGTCTGTTCTCATTGATCTCGATATTGATCTCATCCTTATTAACTCCGGGAAGCTCTGCTTCGATCAGATACTCTGTTTCGTTGTCCTGGACATCCAACTTGAATGTGTCTCTTGAAAGACTTCTTAGGGGACTGTATGAATCCTCGAAGAAGTTATCAAGCATGTTATAAAAATCATCAAATCCTGTCGTCTTCAGACTTCCTCTGTTCCTGTTGAACGGTACTAAACTTGCCATAATCAACAACTCCTTTCGACAAATAAAATTATTGTTTCTGTTTATTTATATGATCCGGTAACACCGGTTATTCTTGTTAGCACTCTCGTCCTTTGAGTGCTAACATTAATATACACAGTTATTGTTTATAGGTCAACACTGTTCAAATTAGCTTCGAAATGGTTAACATTTGGTTTAAAATCGATTCACGAGTCTCTCAAATATGATCGCCTTGAACCGGATCTCATCCGTGGCATCTGCGCATCCTCTTTCGAAATAAATATATCGTCAATAGGCTTGCCTACAATTTTCTTGATTATCTGAGCTTCAGTCAGCGTAAAGTCTGTGATACCCCTTACCTTGTTATCCAAAGTACGCCTTGTTATGCCTAACTCATGAGCAACTTCATCTGAAGTATAGCCTGCAAGTTTGATGTATCCATAAACAAGTTCATATTTGGATGCCATTGTTACACCTCCTGATGTAGCGTTTTCGCTACGTTGATATTAAGCCACATTCGTAGCATTGTCAACACTTTTTGGTTGTTTAGGAGTAAAAAATGTTGTTCTTTTGCCACAATTAGGTATAATGTATTTGATAAACCAGAGTTGAGGATATTTATGGACACTTTAGGAAAACGACTGAAATCACTTAGGGCAGCCGACGGCAGGACTCAGGACGAGATCTCTTCAGAATTGAAGAATTACGACGTAAAGGCTGACAGGGGAACAGTCGCAAGATGGGAGAACGATATACAACAGCCAACCCTCAAGCCGGTGAAGGCACTTGCAGATATTTACGGAGTATCATCGGACTATATTATTGATGGTTCTTCATCCGGAGTCGTTAGCGAAACAGCGAAGTACAAGATACCCGTTTACGGAAGAATAATGCCCGGATTTGTAAGCGGGAACCGCCGCGGCATAATAGGTTGGGAGATATGTGAGCCTGACAATCAATACAGTCACGAAGACAGATTCGGATTTATTGTGAACGGTGACTCAATGTACCCTAAGTACATGGATGGAGATATCATAATTGCCCGATACTCAGCTCTTGATGAAATTCCGAATTCAGGAAGAGATGTCATCATAACCATAGGAAAGAACGATGCGATCCTGAGACGTCTGAGTCTGTCTGAAGACGGAGTAATTCTTCTTCAAGCATACAATCAATCATACCCCGCTCTGTCTTTTACCCGGGATGAAGTGGAAAACACACCGGTCAAGATACGCGGGTATGCGACAGAATTGCGCCGGAGGCTAATGTAGGGATTCACATAACTATCCGGTTTTTACCTTTCCGTTTAGCTTCATAGAGATTCATATCAGCAGAGTGTATAAAGGCAGAGATATCTTCACCTGAATACTGACTTACGCCACCGCTGATAGTCACTCGGAGTTCTTCAGGAAACCTGTGGGATTCAACAGCTTTACGAATACGTTCAGCAGCATGATATGCTGCGTCGATTTCTGTATTAGCGAAAACGACCATGAACTCCTCGCCTCCGTATCTTCCCGTAAGATCATTATCTCTTATATTGAACTTTATGATATCAGCGATCTCAATAAGAACCCGGTCACCTATTATATGCCCCTTGCTGTCGTTCACTCTCTTGAAATCGTCGATATCGAAAATAGCAACTGACAAAGCCCTTCCTGTCATATCGGACATACTGCTCTCTGCCTTCAGATGTTCTGTAAGTGTCCTGTGGTTACTGATCCTCGTAAGCCCATCCAATGACGACATTTCGGCAAGTATCTTATTCTTTCTCTCGAGTTCGAGCTGCATTTCTTTCTTCTCAGTTATATCGAAAACGATACCTGCAAGAAAAGCGGGCTTTCCGGAATCATCATACTGAGTTATCTTTCCTCTGTCATAATACCATTTATATCTGCCGTCTTTAGTCTTGATCCGGTATTCTGCTTCATACACCGCTGCTCTTCCATACAAATGTTCTTTCATTGCGTCCATAGTCTTAAGAAAGTCATCCGGATGAATAAGATCGGTGAAAAACTGATATGTAACATGATCAGGTATCTCACTTCTTTCATACCCCAAAGTCGTGACTTTAAGCGGATTGAACTCGACAGAATTCGTCCTGACATTCCAAAACCAATGACCGAGATTACCGGACCACGCGAATTCCAAAGTTTCTTCCTTTTCCCTATGATCTATTAGTTCCTTGTTCAATGCTTCAAGCTCGCTGATCCTTTCAAGAAGCTTTTCTTTAGTTAAATCTTTATAAGCCATATGCCCTCCTGCTGACAAATCTCATTTTATTATCTGTTCTGCAAAAACCTTCGCCAGCCCGGGATCGAACTGACTTCCTGCACCTCTCTCTATTTCAGCTGCCGCGACATAAGCGGACATTGCCTTCCGGTACGGTCTGTCGGAAGTCATCGCTTCGAAAGCATCAGCAACAGCAATGACACGCGACATAAGAGGTATGTCATCCTTCGCATAACCGTTGGGATAGCCTTTTCCATCCCATCTTTCGTGATGGAAAAGAACTATTTCAGCAATGCCTGCATATTCTTCAACACCCTTAAGAATGTTGTATCCCGCAACAGAATGCTTCTGCACTTCTCTTCTCTCCTCAGATGAAAGCGGTCCCGGTTTGTTAAGTATATCAGCGGCAATAGCTATCTTGCCAATATCATGAAACGAGGCGGCCAGGGTGAGCCTGCTCTTATCCTCATCGCTCATTCCGAGCGATTCAGCTAAAGCAACACTGAAATGCGTCACACGCTCCACATGAGTCTTCTCGCCGATATACCTGCTGTTGATATTTTCAAGTATCCGAGAAATCAGATCCTTTCGCATTATCCTGCTTTGCTCAATTTTATTCCTGTACATATTGCTGTCAGCGATTTTCAGTATTTCTGCAAAATCCTCAGAACTGTCGATCTTGACCGAGTGACCAGCGGCAAGAGATACTATTATTGGATCAGTTCTGTTGCGATCTGAAGCAGCCATTATCCCGGCTGTTATCGCTTCAGCTTCAGCGGCATCGGTGTGCGGGTGCAAAACAACAAACTCATCTCCTCCGGTACGTGCTATGATGGAGTCCTCCCTACATGAAAGTCTCAGTAGCTCAGCAGCTTTAATAAGAACCGAATCGCCTGCTTCATGGCCATATGAATCATTTATCAGTTTCAATCCGTTCACATCAACCACTAGAACCGCAAAAGGATAATTAATACTCACATCAAGTCTCTTAACAGCATCATCCAAATATCTGCGGTTGTATAATCCGGTCAGATGATCATGAAAACTAAGGTATTCTATCTTGCGCTGTTTCTCTCTTTTCTCTGTATAGTCTCTGAAAACGATCACGACACCTTCAGCATACCCATCACTGCCAAGGATCGGAGAAGCATTACCTTCAACGGGTATCGTCTCTCCTTTAGTTCTGAAAAGCATTGTTCGATCGCCGTATTCGACAACCTGAGCTGTTAAAAGTACATCCCTGCCCGGGTCTTCGAGAGCGGCTCCGGACCGGTCATCCGTTATCTTGAAAACACGTTTTAAAGGAAATCCTTTAACCTCTTCAAATGACCAACCGGTAAGATGTTCTGCGACATTGTTCATAACTGTGATATCCAGATTTCTGTCAACAGCAATTATTGCATCGCTAACAGATAAGAGAGTTGTTTTAAACCTTTCCTGCTCAAGAAAACTCTTCTCAGCTAATTCCGCGTAACGGATATTGCTTTCTTTCAGGTCATCTATCATCTTCTTTCTATCAGTAACATCACGTTGTATCCCTATATAGGAATATGGTTTTCCATCGCTGTCCTTTAATGGGGTCACTTTCAAATCACAAACGAAAAGTGTTCCGTCTTTTCTCCTGTTGATCAACTCTCCGTTATAAATCTCTCCGGAACTAATCAGGGGGAAGACATCCTTGTGCAGTTTAGGTATATCTGACTCCGCGTAAAGCATCCTCACAGATCTGTCTGTCATTTCATCTGCCCGGTAACCGAAAAGTATCTCAGTACTTCTGTTAACGTAAGTCATCTTGAA
>JAQVYV010000089.1 GCA_028708525.1 Eubacteriales bacterium | reverse complement strand
TTCCTTCCGCATATAACGATGTGTCAAGCGGAATTGAGAATATTCTCTTTCCGTCCTTCACAGCCATATCTGCCTTTTCCATGCGAGCAAAAGGAACCGAGTTATCATCAAGATAAAACATCAAGCTTTCTGACACTATCTGTTCATCCGGAATACCGCCTTCTATTAAAACTTCACCGGTCAGGGCATACACAGATGAAGACTTAGCCATATTTGCATATTCAAATATATCGATCTTCACCGGAGGCACATCCTGACCATAAACAGTTCTTAACATTGACATTTCAACCGGCAAAGAAATTATAAGTGATACCGCAGCCAGATAAGCAGCTGCACGTGTAAATATTTTAACTGCTTTCCCCCTCAATCTCACACCCCATAAGCCAAAGTTTTACGCAGATATCATATCATATTTTGATTATCTTACAATTACACGAATATTTCATAAGGAAAATCAACGGAAACCTGTATTCTCTCGGTAAAAATCTGCAAATATATGATTTATCCTATTGAATTAATTTTCTAAGTGAATTAACATCTATATACATAGTCAGCTTTTATTCGGAAACATTTCAACAAGGCAGGTGAAATCATGGAAAAGGATTTATCAGCATCCGTCTGCAGAGAAGTACTTTCATTGGCATGTGCGAGAATCTCAAGAAGGCTCAGAATCCAAAAGAAATGGACACAGGAGGATCTGGCGATACGTTCAGGCATATGCCAGTCCTACATCTCTAACATCGAACAAGGGAAGCACCTGATTTCTCTGGAGAAACTGTGCACTCTTACTGAGGCTTTTGAAATCGACCTGCAAGTATGTTTTGGATATTTAGCTAAAGAGATCGGCACACTAATGAAACTGCGCGAATTCTATCTGAATAATTACGAGATATTCATTAATTATCGCAATTTCGGAGAACTGATCCGTAGAAACATTAATAAGGAGAATTTGGATCTTGATCTCTACTTATGATATAAAACAGAGAGATTCATCTCATAGCCTTGGCTATACTTGTGACCATGCTGTCAGCTTCATCATCAGTCTGAGGCTTTCGGATATTATCTGCCAGAGCCCAGCGCTCTGAATGATCGCTGTATCCTCCTGGTGCTACTGTTCTCAACGGACTAAGTGTCTCTATTTCAAGGATATCTCTATTGGTATATGTTTCGAAAGAGCAATGACCGAAATCCGGATACTCAGCAGTTGTGTCACAGTCGAAATATTTCAGGAAGATCTGATCATGATTCACATAACCGACCCAGCCGTCACTTACATGCATCCCGATTTTAAAAGGTATTTTCCCGAATCTTCTGTTCTCAGGTTCTGAAGTATACTCAGCATTTATGTCCTGATCAAGAAAAATGTATCTGTCAAGCCATGTAACACGCGGATCATTCAGTCTTGTATATGTCCAGAAAGATATATTTCTGTTAGGCAGATAGACCGGACCGGTTGTATTCTGAGGAATAACCAGTCTTCCGCCTGTAGTCATTACTGTAAGAGCCCATACCGAAAAACTGACCGGCCATGCATTCCGGTTTGTTATCCTGTGATCAATACTGACCCCTGTACCTTCAGGATCCATTTTGATATGTATATCCTTCTCCATTTGAGAAACAGGATCGGGATCGTTATGAAGTAAAATACCGTCTTCTTCTATCTCCCAGCCGCAGGGTTTGTTTTCTTTCTCGTAAGTTCTCGGCATCTCTTCCGGACTATGCCAGAGTCTGTGTCCGCCGTAACTGAGCCATTCCTCACCACCGTTCTGTCCTGCCTGATCTTTAAATATCTTGAGATGATTAGGCCCTCCATCAAAGCCGTAATAAATTATCCTTGGTCCCACATCAGTTGTTACGATAAGTTCCACTGTACCATTTGACATACTGATACAGTTTTTCCACCCGCTGAACTCTTTAAATCCAATTACCGGTTTAGACATACACTTAATTCCTCCGCTCCTGATATCTCTTTTAGTCAATGTGCCTGCAAATACATTCTACCAAATAATCAGGAAAAACATATGATATAATTTTAAGATACGGAGGTGGAACTGATGAGCGGAAAACTGATCTGGTCTGATTTTATTGAAACATGCAAAGCGTGCACAGACTGTGGACTTGCTGCTACGCGCAGAAATGTTGTCATATACAGGGGAAGTGTCAGGGCTCCGCTTATGATAGTCGGAGAAGGTCCCGGCGAACAGGAAGATGAAACAGGAATACCTTTTGTCGGAGCAGCAGGTAAACTTCTCGACCTTCTTCTTGACGCTTTTGGAATCAGCAGTGAGTATTATCACATATGCAACATAGTGAAGTGCCGTCCTCCGGGGAACAGAGTCCCTTCACCTGAGGAATCAACAGCGTGCAGAAAGCACTTTGCAACACAGTTTCGGTTTGTAAAACCGGCTGTGATACTTTTGCTTGGATCTACGGCATATAAGAATTTTACAGGATCCGATGAAGGAATAACCAAAGTCAGGGGCAAATGGATCGAGAAGAACGGATATTTAATAATGCCGACCGTTCATCCGGCATATGTCTTAAGAAACAATAATGCCAGAGCCGATATGTGGAACGATCTTGAAATGGTACGCAGTAAACTCGAAGAACTCGGAGTTATTGAGCCGTTGGAAACAACTCCTGCAATGCCCTCCGGAAGAAGGTAAATTTTTATTGCTGAGTGAAAAGTCTTCTGGCTGATACCAGCTTTAGCGCAAGCAGGTCATTAGATGTCAGATCGATGATTTTGACAGAATTTCTGTTCGTTGCAGTCATTAGTGCTCTTCCATAACCAATCATTATCCCCATTCCCGAAATAGCTACATTGCCCTCGATCGTCTCATCTCCGAAAAACACCAGATCACCTTCCAGAAGATCAGCGAAATCCGGTAACCCGGTCTCCTCATCTCTTCCGAAATTGACCGGAAACCCTGCATGCCTCTGAGCATTAAGATCTCTTGGTATGGATAGCCCGTTGACTTTGGCAGATATAAAAGCGATCCCATGTGAAGAAGCCCCGTAAACAGTTACTCCATTATCTATATATGTTGAATTAGCGAAAAGTAAAGCCGTCTCGCAAAATTTAACAGCATTGCTCTTTAACGGTGACGACCTGACATCGGTTCTCACAATACCTTCCGAACTGACCCACCCATAACCACCACCGGAAAGTGCGACGCGGTAAACTCCCTCACCGCCCTGATCCGCAAATAGCACAGCTCCCATCGGAACTTCTGCAAGCATAGAACCCTGTGATGCGTGTGACATTATTCGTTTTGTTCTTGCTGTCACCGTAAGTTTATGCTTATAATTACCCGGTTCAACACTAGACGTATCTGTGGTCACATCTCTGGTCATGACATACCCTGTAGATCCATCATCAAGTTCTACTTGAATGAATCCGGTGAACTGCCTCCCGATGACCTTCAACGGCTCATTATAAAGAACCTGTGAGATCCTCACTGAACGAAGATCCGGCTCCTTAAGCAGATCGGTGATTGAAACTGATACTACTGTGTAATCTTTCCCGAAGTAGATAAGTTCGGGGTTATCACCGGAATTGTCATCTCCTGCAAATCTCCCTGCAAGCATATCCGCGATCTTCGGACCGAACCAAAATATAGTCAGCAAGATCATCAATGCAGCAAACAACGGGATCAGCCAAGCTTTGTGCGATTTCTTACCATAACTGTCAACATACAAATCCTTATTATCAGAATGAAAAAAGGAAGATCTGCTCTTATGGATCCTGGGCTTGTTTTCTCTGTTTTTAACTCTGTATGGATTTGATTTCAATTCAGAGATCCTCCGGTCCGATCAGATAAGCAAACACACCGCTGCAGCATTCTCAGCAGTGTGTGTAATGCTTATTTCAACTGAAGTGAATCCTTTGATTTCAAAATACTCTTTCGTTCTACCATGCAAAACAACGTATGGTTCTCCGCTATCCCTGTGTAATATCTCAATTTCTGAAGGCACTGCTCCATCAGAGCCGAATCCGCTTCCAAGAGCTTTGGCGACTGCCTCTTTACATGCAAATCCGGCGGCAAGTGTTTCATTTCTCAGAATGCCCCTCTTATCTTTCGCCTCTGCAATTTCTCTTTCAGTCCAAATTCGGCACAGTGAATTTTCCTTGTTTCTTGAAAGGAGTTTTCCGATCCTGCCGATCTCGACCAGGTCGATACCAAGCTTCAATCAATTTACCTCTCTGGCAACAAACATCGTTCCAATCTTTTCGCCCTCCAGAATGCTCTTGATCACAGAAGGATCCTTTGAATTAGCGATGACCATATCTATCCCGGCCTCTGTCGCGATCCTGGCTGCGTCAAGCTTTGTGATCATACCTCCGGTGCCGCGTCCTGTAGATGCTCCTCCCGCACAGCTTCTCAGTTCAGGAGTGATCTCTTCCACAGTGTCGATAAGAACAGCATCACTGTTGCTTTTAGGATCACAGTTGTAAAATCCCGAAATATCCGACAGCAATATGAGGAGGTCAGCCTTTATCAATCCCGCTACTATAGCCGAAAGCATATCATTGTCACCGAATGTTCCGTTATGGTAGATCTCACGTGTTGATACAGTATCATTTTCATTGACTATTGGTATTATCTCTTTCTCTATAAGAGTCTCAAACGTATTGATTATATTCTCTCTGGTAAGTCCGTCTTCAATATCGTCCTTAGTCAGGAGTATCTGCCCTACAGGGTAATTGTATCCGGCAAAAAACCTGGAATACAAGCTCATCAGTTCACATTGTCCGACTGCCGCAACAGCCTGCTTCTCTCTTATAGTTGACGGCTTAACTGAGGATCTGAGCTTTCCCATACCTATTCCGATAGCACCTGAAGAAACCAGTATCATCTCATATCCCTGGTTCATCTCGTCAGCTATAGCCCGGCATATCTTCTCAATATTCTTGAGATTTGCCCTGCCGTTGGAGTAAGTAAGCGAAGAAGTACCCACTTTGACGACGACCCTTTTACTATTTTTCAGTTTCTCTCTGTTTCTCATGTCTGTATAATATACATCATTTTGACTTGTTTTTCTACTGGCAGTAAAACGATTTCAAATAAACAGTGACATATCCGATTCTTCAGCGTGAGCAAGCATCGCCGCAGCTCCGCCCATCCTGACACCATCTATCAATTCTTCCTGTCTGATACCCATAACATCCATTGACATAGTACATGCGACTAGTTCAACTCCATTCTCCAAAGCAGTATGCATCAGTTCCTCAAGGCTGCTGATGTTTTTCTTCTTCATAACACCGCGTATCATTTTGCCGCCCATACCCATCATATTCATATTTGAAAGCTTGAGTTTTGCGCTTCCACGAGGCATCATTACGGCAAACATTCTGCTGAGAAAATCCTTCTTCACATTTACCTTCTCAGACCTGCGAAGTATATTCAGTCCCCAAAACGTAAAAAACATCGAAACCTTTCTTCCCATTGCTGCCGCTGCATTTGCGATAATGAATGAAGCAATAGCCTTATCGAGATCACCGGAGAATACAATTATATTTTTCCCATCATTGTTTCTGTTATTTTCAGTTCCCTTCTGTACCCCTGATCCCTTCTGGATCGTTACGACAGAAACCCCTTTACTGCTCTTGACATCAAGGATCGTGTTTCCTGTACGCTCACAGAAAGCTTTGGAATCCGAAAGAAAAGCCGGATCAGTTACTGTCATCTCAATAATGTCATTACCATTGGCATTCTTCAGTGCCTTAGACAATTCCAATATCGGTCCCGGACACTGCAGTCCGCATGCATCAACTGTTATTTTCTGCGCTTTAAAAGTCTGGGTCTCCTCATTAAAGATTCCTTCCTTCATTACCTTTTCACCCTCATCCCTATTCTTGTTGAGACTTATGTCTGTTAGATCACAAATAGCTGTTTTAGACTTTCTGAGAACTACACTTGAATAAAGACGATACCCCCCGGACAGATTTAAACAGGCAAATCCCTTCTGCGAAAGTATCCTGCATGCTATATAGCCTCTCAGTCCAACCTGACAAAGCACATAGATCGTTTTAGTCTTATCCAGTTCTTCCACCCGTTCTCTGAGTGAATCTACAGGTATGTTCACTGCCCCGTGGATGCTTCCGTTGATAAACTCATACTTTGTTCTGACATCTAATATGATGGAATTTTCCATGTCTATATCCTTGACATCATGCCAATGGAATATCCTGACTTTCCCGGAGAGTATATTCTCCGCCGTATATCCTGCCATATTCACGGGGTCTTTTGCTGAAGAAAACGGCGGTGCATATGCCAGCTCAAGTTCAGTTAGGTCAGCAACCGTCATTCCGGCTCTAATTGCTGTTGCTATAACATCGATACGCTTATCCGCACCTTCATAACCAACTATCTGAGCTCCCAGTACTTTCCCGGTTTTCTTCTCGAAAATCAATTTAACAGACATATTTACTGCTCCGGGGTAATATGACGCATGTGAACCTGAATAAGTAAAGGATTTCTCGTATTCAATACCGGAAGCCTTAGCGCTCTTTTCATTCATTCCTGTAGAAGCTACCGTGAGATCAAAACACTTAAGTATGGCTGTACCCTGAGTTCCCTTATACGATGATCCTATTCCGTTTATATGGTCGGCAGCTATCCTTCCCTGTTTATTAGCAGGGCCCGCCAATGGAATAAAACACTTAGTTCCTGTCATGAAATCGACTGTTTCGACTGCATCTCCTACAGCATATATATCGGGATCCGATGTGATCATATTATTATTTGTAACGATGCACCCTCTGCCGTTAACTTCCAATCCCGCCTGCTTGGCTATCTGCGAGTCAGGAGTTACACCAACTGACATGATCAGTAAATCTGTTCTTATAGTTCCGGTATCAAGGAGAAGCTCAAGCTCCTGACCTATCGTTGTTATTGAGTTCACTTTATTTTTCAGGAAAAGATTAACACCTTTGCTCTCGATGTGTTCATGAACATCACCTGCCATATCGAAATCTATGGGACCGATAACATGATCCATCATCTCTACGATCGAAACCTGCATCCCTGCGTTATGAAGGTTCTCAGCCATCTCAATACCAATATAACCACCACCGACAACGACAGCACTACGTGGTTTG
>JAQVYV010000088.1 GCA_028708525.1 Eubacteriales bacterium | reverse complement strand
GTTTTGAAACACCCTGTTTCATGCCTGTAGGTACCCAGGCTACGGTCAAAGGTCTTAGTCCGGAAGAGGTCAGAAGCACAGGGGCGAGAATAATTCTTTCTAACACGTATCACCTTTGGATGAGACCAGGAAGTGAGATCATCAGAAGGGCCGGCGGGTTGCACAAATTTATGAACTGGGACGGAGCGATCCTGACTGACAGCGGGGGATTTCAGGTTTTCAGTTTGAGTGATTTAAGAAACATCACCGAAGAAGGAGTTGGATTCAAATCACATATAGACGGTTCAAAACATGTCCTGACTCCGGAAAAGTCGATAAATGTACAGAATGATCTTGGATCAGACATAGTGATGGCTTTTGACGAATGTACACCGTATCCTGCTGATGAAAACTACGCTCTTCGATCTCTTGAGAGGACTACCAGATGGCTTGAAAGGTGCATCAAGGAACACTCTCGGCCTAAAGACCAGGCGTTGTTCGGGATAATACAGGGCAGCACATACGCTAAGCTCAGAAAGCAAAGCACCAGAGAAATCACGGCTTTCGACCTTCCGGGATATGCTATCGGAGGTCTTTCAGTTGGTGAACCTGCACAGCTTATGAACGCGATGCTTGAAGAAGTTACTCCTCTTATGCCGGAAGATAAGCCGAGGTATCTTATGGGAGTCGGTTCACCCGATTTTCTGATAGAAGGTTCGATCAGGGGGATCGATATGTTCGATTGTGTTCTCCCGACACGTATCGGTCGCAATGGTACGGTTTTCACTAATAACGGAAAGCTTATAGTCCGTGATGCCAAGTATGCCGATGATTTTACTCCTCTTGACCCGGAATGCTCATGTCCGGTGTGCAGAAATTATACAAGGGCATATATCAGGCATTTGATCAAAGCAGGTGAAATGTTCGGATTGAGGCTCACATCCTATCATAACGTATGGTATCTTATGGCTCATATGGAGAAGATACGCGACGCGATAAGAGAAGACAGACTTGGTGATTTCAGAGATGAATTTTATTCAAGAGCAGGATCCTTCAGGCGATGAATGTATTAGAATGAACACAGGATTTTCAGTGATTGCAAAAATCACATGCTTAATGTATTATTAATTAGTTATATACAGACGGACCGGATAGACCGGATCTAAATGTTAATAGAAATTAGGAGGACCCAATGTTCAATTTATTTGCAATGACTGCTGAAGCAGCACAACCATCAGGATTAGGCTCGCTGCTTCAACTTATTATCCCGCTTGCGCTAATGTTCGGACTTATGTATTTTCTGATGATAAGGCCACAGAAAAAGAAAGAGAAAGCACTTCGCGATCTTATCAACTCGATGTCAGTCGGTGATAAATGTCAGACCACAGGTGGAATCGTAGGTAAAGTCGTAAATATCAAAGATGACGAAGTAACGATACAGACAAGTGTTGCCAATACACTGATCACTTTAAAGAAAGCTGCAATAACAAGTGTTGTAAAACCTTACTCGGATGATAACTAAACCAATAAACACCGGAGGACAATATGTCGCATATCAGAACAATAAGTAAAAACAAGGCAAGAAAGCCACTTAATAACAAAGCATGCGGAGAGTGTCAGACTTCCTGCCAATCGGCATGTAAGACAAGTTGCACCGTAGCAAACCAGAAATGTGAGAATCTAAGTAAATAATTGGTACATGCATTTTCTGTAAACGGAGATTATTTAGCGCTTGATACTGAGACAGGCTCATTGCATTTACTTGACGAGCTATCTTTCTTGGTGCTTAAAGCATATATTGAAGCCGGAGGACAGCGACCTGAGGCTTCGGCATTATGCTCTTTCTCAGAGTATCCTCATGACGATATTTATGACGTTTGTTCTGAGATCGAAACGCTGATATCGGAGGGCTCTCTTTTTGCTGCTGAAGAAAATATTGAGATAGGTGATTTCTATCCGGATAAACCAAGGATAAAAGCAATGTGTCTGCATTTATGTCATGATTGCAATTTGAGATGCGGGTATTGTTTTGCCAACACCGGTGATTATAATACGGGACACAGAAACTTTCTCAGCTATGAGACGGGGAAAAACGCAGTCGACTTTATTGTTGAAAGCTCCGGGCCGCGAAGGAATATAGATATTGATTTTTTCGGTGGCGAGCCTCTAATGAATTGGGATATCGTTGTTAAATTAACAGGATATTGTGAAGAGCAGTCAAAACTAAAAGGTAAAAATATTAGATTGACTATCACGACTAATGCTGTTTTACTTGATGATGAAAAATCAGAATTCATCAATGACCACATGGAGAATTGTGTTTTAAGTATGGATGGTCGTAAATTTGTTCAGGATCAGATGCGACCTGCTCCAAACGGCAAAGGTTCATATGAAATAGTGAAAAACAACATTCTGAACTTCATCAATAAAAGAGAAGACGGCACTTATTATGTCAGAGGAACTTACACCAGAAAGAATCTTGATTTCTCTGAAGATGTCAGACACATCGTCTCTCTTGGCGCAAAGCATGTTTCTGTCGAGCCGGTCGTGGGTCCTGAAGATTCGGATTATTCAATAAGAGATGAAGATCTTCCGCGTATATTTCAGGAGTATGAGATCCTTGCAAAGGATATGAGCGAAAGATGCGAAGATGATAGATTTGAATTTTTTCATTTCAGTATAGATCTGGATGGCGGCCCCTGCGCATATAAAAGATTAAAAGGGTGTGGTGTTGGGACCGAATATGTGGCTGTAACACCTGATGGAGATATTTATCCTTGTCATCAACTGACAGGAGAAACAGAATTTCTGATGGGCAACGTTAATGATAAACCTGTTGTTCTAAACGACTTGGTTAGCATGCGTTTCAGTAAACTTCTGGTTCCGCAGAAAACAGAATGCAACATCTGCTGGGCTAAGTACTACTGTAGCGGTGGATGTCCTGCTAATGCCTATCATGACACAGGTGATATAAACGGAGTTTACGAAAAAGGATGTTTGATCCAGAAAAAACGTCTTGAATGCGCACTTTGGCTTAAAGCTATGCGTGTGACAGTTCAGTGATATCAGACGGATCGGGGGATGCTTGATATGGCAGGATTTAATGAAATAATCAAGAGCAGAGAAGTGAAGGCCCTTTTGGAAGCTTCAGCAATACAGATGAGCGCTCTTGGATACACTGAACATTCATTCAGACATTGCAGACTTGTTTCTAATAAATGCGGAGAAATCCTTGAATTACTTGGTTCTGACGAAAGGGAGATAGGCCTTGGCAGGATAGCAGGTTATCTCCATGACATCGGAAATGCAGTTAACAGAAATCAACATCCGGATACAGGAGCTTTGCTTGCATATGATATTCTTATCAGAAAAGGGATCGAGTATAAAGACGCGGCAGAGGTTATGATGGCTATTGCTAATCACGACGAAGGAGCAGGAGTACCTGTCAGCAGGATAGCAGCAGCACTTATTTTGTCAGATAAAGCTGATGTTCACAGGTCGCGAGTAACCAATAAGTTCCCTGACACATTCGATATACATGACAGAGTGAATTATGCAGCTACAAGATCAGTTCTTTCAATCGATCCGCTCAGTAAAACAGCTGAACTTGATATAGAGATCGATACGTCAATATCACCGATAATGGATTATTTTGAAATATTTCTAAACAGAATGAAGATGTGCAGAAATGCTGCCGAACATCTGGAATTGGAATTTTCATTAAAGATCAACGGAACCAAACTCATCTGATCGAAGATTTCTTAGTGGAGAAATCCAAGAGATATCGTAATACTATGTGACAGGATTTATTGTGGGGGTAGTATGGCAAAAGGCAACCTGATCACTGCAGACGTAATTGATGAGATAAAGCAACGTAACGAAATAGTATCAATAATCGAAGGCTATGTTCATCTCACGAAGAAAAGTTCTTCTAATTTGTTCGGTCTCTGTCCGTTTCATTCTGAGAAAACTCCTTCCTTTAGTGTTTCACCTGCAAAGCAGATATACTATTGTTTCGGATGTCATAAGGGCGGGGATGTCGTTCATTTTATAATGGATATCGAAAAGCTTTCATATATCGAAGCACTTAGATATTTGGCAGAAAAAGGCGGCGTTTCACTACCGGAATCTGATGATGCTGAGTACAGGAAAAGAACCGAGCTCAGAAAAGAGATATACAGTATCAATACTGAAGCTGCCCGATATTTCTATAAATGTCTTTCGAGCGAAGAGGGTAAAGCAGCAAGAAATTATATTTCACGAAGAGAGTTAGAGATTTCTACGATCAAGAGATTTGGGATCGGATATGCACCGGATAAATGGAAAGGGTTGCTTGAACACTTGATTTCCAAAGGATACAGATATGATATGATAATTTTGAGCGGTCTGGTCAAGTCAAGTGATAACAGGAAAAATGACAATGGATATGATCTTTTCAGGAACAGACTCATCTTCCCGATATTTGATCAAATGGGAAGGATCATTGCTTTTGGCGGTAGAGTCATGGATGATTCACTGCCTAAGTATATAAACTCTCCTGAAACTCCTGTGTATACTAAAGGCAGACACCTATATGGTTTTAATATCGCTAAGACATCTAAGGCAGGTAAAATGTTAGTTGTGGAAGGCTATATGGACCTGCTTTCGATATACCAGGCAGGAGTGGACTACGTTGTTGCTTCGCTTGGTACAGCACTTACAGAACAGCAAGCCATGCTTTTGAGAAACTATTCTGAAGAGGTAATTATTTGTTATGACACAGATGCTGCGGGTCAGGCAGCAACCATGAGAGGTCTGGACATTCTTAAGAAGAAAGGCTGCAAAGTTTCGGTTCTAAAGATAAAAGACGCGAAGGATCCTGATGAGTTTATAAGGAAACATGGTTCTGAAAGATTCAGGGCAATTATAGATAAGGCATTGCCTTTGCTGGATTATAAATTGCTTAAAGCGTATGAAGACAATTTGAAAGATGACATTCTTGATAAAATCGGTTATCAAGATAATGCTTGTAATATTTTAGCGGCAGAAGAGAATATTGTCGTAAGAGAGCTTTATTCAGTTCGTGTCGCAGAAAACTTAGGAGTATCTTCGGATAATATTCTTGCTGAGGCAGACAGGCGCAACAGGATATCATCGAAACAACCCGTTCCTTCGGGAACTCCTGCATACAGTCAGGAAATCAAACCGGATGAAGAAACAGATGACGATGATCAGAAACAGTACTTTGCAACCAGAGAGGAGATCATGCTTCTTTGTGTTCTGGCATATTCACACAATGTTTTTAAAGCATTAAAGGAAGAGTTGGTTATTGATGATTTCTCAGAGGGAATAATGCGAAGAATAGCTGATAATGCATTTGAAATGGGAAATTTGTCTAAACTGAATGATGCGTCTCTTCTCGCATTTGGAGAAGATTACATGGTAAACGGAAGGAAACTGGCTGAGTTATTTGCAAGCGGATGCATGAAGAGTGGTGAGATAACAGATGAAACTGAGGCTTCTGAAGAAGCGAAAAGGCTTAATGCTAAAATAAGGATAAGAAGACTTCTGTCTGAGAAGGAAACTGTAACAGAAGTTCTTGCAAATAACAGTGTTGACACTAAGGAGAAAAATGAGGCTAAGAAAAGGCTTCTTGAGCTTACAAGAGAAATCAACAAATATAAAAGTATTGGTCTATAAACAAATATGGAGGGAAATATGGCAGAGAAGAAAAAAGGTGTATTATCAATTCTGGTCGAGAAAGCAAAGGAAAAGAACAATCAGATATTTTATAAAGACGTAATTTCTGTTATTGAGGCCGCAGAGATCGATCTGGATCAGACAGAGAAGATTTTCGACAAACTTGAATCAATGAATATCGAAGTGATCCCGGACAACGTTGCCGAAGAAGAGAATGTTGCTGATGATGATATCGATTTGTCAAATGTAGATGGGATCAGCGTTGATGATCCTGTAAGAATGTATCTGAAGGAGATCGGGAAAGTTCCGTTGCTAACCGCAGATGAAGAACGGGAACTGGCTCAAGCTATGCTCGATGGTGATGAAGACGCGAAAAACAAACTATGCGAGGCAAATTTGCGACTTGTCGTTAGTATCGCAAAACGTTATGTAGGAAGAGGCATGCATTTTCTTGATCTTATACAGGAAGGTAATCTTGGGCTTATCAAAGCAGTTGATAAATTTGACCATTCCAAAGGTTTTAAATTCAGCACTTATGCAACTTGGTGGATCAGACAAGCTATAACAAGAGCAATAGCAGATCAGGCAAGGACGATACGAATACCTGTTCATATGGTTGAGACGATCAACAAACTTATAAGGATACAAAGACAGCTTGTGCAGGATCTTGGCAGGGAGCCTGAACCGGAAGAACTTGCAGAGAAAATGGAGATGAGTGTTGAAAAAGTAAGAGAAATAATGAAGATATCTCAAGAACCTGTTTCTCTTGAGAAGCCGATAGGAGAGGAAGAAGATAGTCATCTCGGAGATTTTATACCGGATGATGACGCTCCGTCGCCTGCGGATCAGGCAGCGTTTACTCTTCTTAAAGAACAGCTTTTCGAGGTTTTAAAAGGATTGACTCCGAGAGAAGAAAAGGTTCTGAGGCTGCGTTTTGGACTTGATGACGGCAGAGCCAGAACACTTGAAGAAGTCGGTAAAGAATTCAACGTTACCAGAGAGAGGATCAGACAAATCGAGGCTAAGGCTTTAAGGAAAATGAGGCATCCGAGCAGAAGTAAGAAGTTGAGGGATTACCTTGACTGATCTTCCTGATCTTTCACTTCGACTGCAGGCAATATGTGATCTTATTCCTATGTGCAGTAAGATAATCGATGTTGGAACAGACCATGCGTATATTCCCATAACATGTGTTTTGAATGGTATTGCCGCTAAAGGGATCGCTATTGATCTGCGCGAAGGTCCTGTCGAAAATGCTATGAGGAACGCAGTGAAATATGGCGTTGCTGACAAGATCAGATTTTCTGTTTCAAACGGGCTTAAGGGTATTGAGGTGAATGAAGACGATTTTGTAGTTATATCCGGATTAGGAGGACATGAGATAATATCGATACTTTCAGATTATGGACAGATCAGATGCGGCATGATATTACAGCCACAGAAATCAGCCCCCGAACTAAGGGAATATCTTTGCGAAAGCGGCTATG
>JAQVYV010000008.1 GCA_028708525.1 Eubacteriales bacterium | reverse complement strand
CTATTCATGAACGACTGTCTCTTCCGTTCTGTCATACCTTGCCTTATTCACTTCTCTTCCGGATTTGAAAAATATCCATTCCGGCTCAACATAAAGGATATCATAGTCAAATACGGATTGAGTTAGTTTTGTCACATCAGACCCGTCAAAGTTACAAGAATAAGTACCAAATTCTTCACTGTCATAATCAACAATAAAATAAAATCTGCCGGCTTTTCCATCCATTCCTAAAGCCTGATAACCATTAAGCTTCACTTCGTTTTCTCCGCTGATATCAGACATGAAAGTTCCGTTATCGTCCGGATCAGGGGACCCTCCGAAGGCACGCGAAAAATATAGTTTATTATTATAGATCCAGAAACGCTCTGTTGCCCATTTAACTACTTTACTATCTGTTCCGTCAGTTTTCACAGAGTAAACCTTAGCATTTTGAGATCCTCCAAACATTCCTGAATGTTCATATACCACATAATATATTCTTTCGTTATGCAGTCTCAGGTATGATAATGCTTGATATGATCCGTTCCCTGCTTCATCTTCGTAATAATCAGCCTCAACGATCAAAGTCTTCCGGCTGTTGTCAGCTCGTTTCTTATATATCCTGTCACGATCACTTTCTCTTTCTATAAAATATATCCACCCATCACCGGCAGCCTGAAGGCTGTATGGTTTCAGAACCGGAGTGGGTATATCGGTAGGTGTAGGGGCGATCGTCTTAGTAGGTTCCGGAGTAGGAGTCGGAGTAGCAGTAGCAGACACAGTTACAGAGGGAGCAGTCTGTGTCGGAGCGACTGACGGTAATAGAGTCTGGGACTCTGAAACCGATGACACATTTGACTCACCAAAAGAAACAACCTGGGACATATCTTCAGAAAATTCACCTGAAGTGACAGACGAAGAGTCCGTAACAACTGATGGTACGCTTGTTGCCGGTGTACAACCTGCTAAAACAGCGATCAATATAAAAGCTATAAAATGAATTACAATCTTCTTCATGTCAACCTACGCAATGCAACTTATCAAACAGAAAACTAGTTATAGTAAGAGAACAATTAGTAATGATTCTCAGTTACTATCAATTATAATCATAAATCTTGATTTTGAACAGAAAAAACTATTTTCATCGGGCCTTTAACAAACAAAAGCCCTTGCATGAAGGGCTTTCATCGTATCAATGAATGATAATCTCTTTGGAGCTGGTGGACGGATTTGAACCCCCGACCTGCTGATTACAAATCAGCTGCTCTACCAACTGAGCTACACCAGCATATGCGCTTTCTAAAAGCGCATGTATGATTTTAATAATCAAATAGTGTCTTGTCAATAAGTTTACCGAAAACTGGTCGATACAGATCAATCTTTCGTAGCAAAAAACTCATTGAGCTCCTGTATCAATGAATCACAGTCCATTCCATGAACTTCACATGCCTGTTCGAGAGTCTCGCCTGAAGCCATGACACATCCGAGACAGTGCAATCCGTTTCTGAAAAAAATAGGTACAGTTCCTCTGTCCATTTCCAGAATATCCGTTATGATCATATCTTTTGTTACTTTATCCATGATTTACCCTCCTCAATAATTAAATATTAATGACCCATTATGTTATAAATATGATTAACTTTTATACAGGTGATTAATTTTACAATAAGAAGCCTCCATAATCAATCGGCTTCTTCACGAATATTCCGGTACTTTATCACATTTGTTCTGTAAATATCAGTTCCGCTCGGATCAATCAGCACTATGACAGGGAAATCAACAACTTCGATCCTTCTTATCGCTTCCGTACCTAGTTCCGGAAAAGCTGCGATCTCAGAGGAAGCGATCCTTCCTGACAACAGAGCTCCGGCACCTCCGGTCGCACCAAAATACACCGCACCCTTTGCCTTTATAGCCTCGACTACTTTGTCATCCCGGTCACCTTTCCCTATCATTCCGATCAACCCATGTTCCAATAATGCCGGTGTGTAGCTGTCCATTCTTCCCGAAGTAGTTGGCCCCGCAGATCCTATGACCCTTCCGGGAGCCGCCGGACACGGCCCTGCATAATATATAGTCTCATTATTCAGATCGACCGGAAGTTTATGACCGTTATCCAGCATTTCTTTTAACTTCATATGAGCAGCATCTCTTGCGGTATAAAGATGTCCTGAAAGTAAAACCCTTTCGCCTGCTCTCAGACCGGATATCTTGCTTCTGTCAAGTGGTAATTTGATCCTTATACTCATAAATACTCCTTACAATGATCCTGTCGCATGTCGCGTTGCATGGCAGCTGATATTTACAGCAACAGGCAATCCGGCGATATGAGTAGGATAAACATCAATATTAACAGCCAGAGCAGTCACCCTTCCACCCAATCCCCCGGGGCCTATTCCGCTTCTGTTGACTTTATCAAGTATTATGTCTTCAAGTTCTGCTATATGCTTAAGTTTATTATGTGTACCTGCTTCTCTTAATAAAGCTTGTTTAGCGATCAGTGCCGCTTTCTCCATCGTTCCGCCGATACCTATTCCTAAAATTATCGGAGGGCAGGGATTCGCACCTGCTGTGATCACAGCATCAACTACAAAATCTATCACACCCTCCACTCCTTCTGATGGTTTCAGCATTTTAAGAGCACTCATGTTCTCGCTGCCAAATCCTTTAGGAGCAACAGTTATCCTAAATGTATTACCCGGAACGATTTCGATATGTATTACAGGCGGTGTGTTATCACCAGTATTATTTCTGAGCAAAGGGTCCTCAACTATAGATGCTCTCATATAACCTTCTGTATAACCTTTAGAAACACCGGCAGTTATAGCATCCGTCAGTGCACCACCACTGATCTGTACTTCCTGTCCTATCTTAACGAAAACGACAGCCATACCTGTGTCCTGACATATTGGTATCCGCTCCTTACGAGCTACCGCCATATTTAACTTTAAGTCAGCAAGCACAGCCTTCCCTTCCGGGGATACTTCTCTGTATTCAGCCGAAGATATAACATCCGCTATATCCGCCGGAAGTATTATGTTGGCTTCTATACATAACGAAGCAACCAACTCAGTCACTAATCTGCACTCAATCACTCTGGTCATTGTTTCACCGCCTTATGATATAACCGATACAACATAATATATCATATATTCATTCTATGTCACTCGATTGATTCGTACTGTAATGTTTCTGGTCTATTCAAGTTCTCTTCTTCAGCTTCAGTTGCAAGCATTCGTGCAACATCATACAAATAGCAGATAAATGCTTTCGGAGTTTTCTTTCCGCCATCAAGTATGCTTTTCGAAACAGCATATCGTACATCCCTGTCGATCTGCATGCATGTACATCTGAACTTCTCGGATATTTCAGGGTATATCGTCTTAGATAACGGACTCATCAAAGCTTCGTTTTCCATAAGCCTGGCAAGGACAAGGCGAATATATCTGTATCCCTTAAGATGACCGGGTATCCCCGAAAGCTTCATGACTTTCTCTACAGATTCAATGTTGAATTTATTTCTCCTGGCTGCTTCTTGTGAATTGTTATCTAATAGATCACGGGCTATTCCGTCAATATTATTCGACAGGATAGTAACACCTTTTCTTCCGTCGACCAGATAGTGCTGTCGTCCCATTGAATCCGAAAAGGTCATATGACCTTTCCGTTTCATTATTGAACTGACCTTTTCAACCAGTTCATTGTCACTCGATGCAAGATGGAATGAGATGTCTTTTACAAACCTGTCGCTGCTGTTTGGAATTTTCATTTTTCCCTCCTTGTTGTTGTATTGGTTGATTATAGAAAATTAACTACAATTTTCGCAGTTTTTACGACAGATTTCAATATGATACATAATATAATTTGTAAACAATTTTGATGGATTTAAAAAAAACTCCCCACGAAAGTGAGGAGCTCTTTTACTGAACTTATTGATAGATTCGATAAATCATCTCTTAGAAAACTGTGATGCCTTACGCGCCTTCTTGAGACCGTATTTCTTTCTTTCCTTCATTCTGGAATCTCTTGTGAGAAATCCGGCTTTCTTAAGCAAAGGCTTGTAGTTTTCTTCATCAGCCTTAACAAGAGCTCTTGCTATCCCGTGTCGTATTGCTCCTGCTTGTCCTGTAAGTCCACCTCCGACTGCTTTACAAACGATATCAAATGCTGCAGTCGTACCTGTAAGTTCAAGGGGCTGCTTAACTATTATCTTAAGCGTGTCAAGTGCAAAATAATCATTCAGTTCTTTATCGTTGACTGTTATGTTTCCTTTACCCGGATATATCCTCACACATGCGACCGCTCTCTTGCGTCTGCCGGTACCGTAGAAGAAAACTGATTTACTTGTTTTAGTTTTAGTTGCCATTTATTCAATCCCCCCTGATCATATCTTTAGTTCAAGAGCTTCAGGTTTCTGCGCCTTATGCTCATGTTCAGGTCCGGCATATACGAATAACTTCTTATACATGGCACGGCCTAATGTGTTCTTGGGAAGCATACCTTTGATAGCCAGTTCAACAGCTTTCTCGGGTTTCTTATCCATCATGTTCCTGTAACTTGTTTCCTTCAGTCCGCCCGGGTATCCGGTGTGATAGCGGTACATCTTCTGATCAAGCTTGTTTCCTGTCAATACTGCCTTTGAGGCGTTGATGATAATCACATAATCGCCTGCATCCATATAAGGCGAAAATTCCGGTTTGTTCTTTCCTCTCAGAATGGCAGCAACTTCACTGGCCAATCTGCCAAGCACCTTACCGGAAGCGTCTACGATATACCACTTTCTTGATACTTCGGCAGGCTTTGTCACAAATGTCTTCATCTCGTGTCTTTCCTCCAAAAAAATTATAAACTTCTTAATCTGTTTACTGACGTTTCTAAATAATATCGCGACATTATTACTTTGTCAAGCGCAATTTAAAATAACTTGATAATGCTTTGATTTTCTCGCTTTTACTCTATATTATTGAATATTCTATTATCGCTTTCTTATCCTTATTCTGCTTATCATCAGGTACGATAAAATTACAGTTAAGACGGCTGTGATAATACCGTTAACAGGAGAAAGTTTCTCTCTTGCCAGAAGAAAACAATTCAAAATGTTGATCAGTGCCATAAAAGCACCTGCTATCGTTATCGGCATCCCCATGAAAATATCATCAAACTTTGATGAGTTGAACCTTGCCAGCCTGAAAGCACCGCACAAAGGATATACAATGCATACAAGCATACCTATCCAACCGAGTGTGACCAGGCCTGTTCTCCATGCTATAACGACTGGTGCGATACCGAATGAAACCAGATCTGCTAACGAATCAAGCTCTTTCCCAAGCTCGGAAACTGCATCAAGGCGTCTGGCTACTTTACCATCAAATCTATCAGTAAGTGCAGCTATAGCTACCATGAAAGATGCTACAAACATAAGATCATTCGTAGCGGAAGGTGTTGACACAATAAGTATTGCTGCCATTCCAAGGGTAAGATTCGAAAGAGTTATAAGATTAGGCCAGACCGATCTGGATATTTTCTTCATTTTATTACTCCGATAACGGTTTTACCTGCTTTAACCTTCTGCCCCGGTGATACAGTTATATTAGAACCTGCCGGAAGTATGATCTGTGTACATGAGCCGAATTTGATGAAACCGAACTTTTCTCCCTTGTTCAGTACACTTCCGATATCTACCCACCATACGATACGTCTGGCAATAAAGCCTGTTATCTGTCTTACGATAAAACGAGTCCCATCATTCGTTTCGATCCCGATAGTATTTCTCTCATTAAGCTCCGATGCATGACTTTTAAAAGCAGGGATCATAGCTCCTTCCTTGTAATTATGATAGAAAACCCTGCCTTCTACCGGACTTCTGTTTATATGTACATTAAATATTGACAGAAAAATAGATATATTAATTGAACCCGGTCCTGTGAACTCGTTATCCTCACCGGAAACTGACAAAACTTTACCGTCAGCCGGTGATAGTATATCCCCTGAATCAGCGTTGGTTGTCCTTTCCGGATTTCTGAAAAAGAAAAGTATGAACACTGTCGGGATCAGCATAATAAGCGCTGCTTTCCATGACCAGATGCTTATGACTCCTCCTGCCGCAAGAGGTATCAGTGACATGATCAATCCGTCAGTCATGATCGGGAACTCTGCCGGTCTATTTTTTCTGTACATATATTATCGGTCTCCTTGATGTAAAATGCTTTTAACTTTCCATGTCATTCTATCTGTTTAATGTTGGCATTGTCAATCTGTGCTATAATTTTGAAATCAATGATTTTTATATGATATCCGGAGGGCTTGTGACAGATTTCAGGCATTTTGCAGATTGTACATCAACAAATGACCTTGCAAGAGCTGCTGCAAGTTCAGTGGCTGATGAGTGGACGGTTTTCATTGCTGATACGCAAAGTGCCGGAAGAGGGCGCATGGGGCGCACATGGATCGATGAGCCGGGTAGTTCTCTTCTGATGAGTATTCTGCTCAGACCCGGAACTGATCCTTCTCTTGTTATGTCTCTTTCTCTGTTAGCCGGGCTTTCAGTATGTAAAGAGATAGAGAATCATTGCGGATTGAAGGCTTCACTTAAGTGGCCGAACGATATCATCTGGTCCGGGATGAAAATCGGGGGGATTCTTATAGAATCCGCATCGACAGGAGGTTCTCTTCATTATGCTATTGCCGGAATAGGATTGAATTTGAACAACAGGATCATCCCTGATGGAATCAGCGGGAAAGCAACGTCAGTATTTCTTGCAACAGGAAGGGTTTATGAGAGAATAGAAATAGCGAAAGGAATCGTTGCCTTTTTCAAGGATCATTATGATGAATGGTTTGGTACACTTGGGATTGCCGAAGAAGTGAATAACAGAAACAGACCGGGATATCTTGAGGAGTATGTAAAATACTGTATAACGATCGGATCACATGTTGTAATTGAAAGAAATGACGGGATTTTGCATGGTATCGCGGAAGATGTGGATAAGAACGGTGCTCTTCTTGTAAGACTCGCTAACGGCAGCAGACTGAGCATTTTATCAGGAGAGGTTTCAATCAGAGGTATCAATGGCTATGTATAGTATTAGTCAGGTATATGTAGTAAACTTAGTACAAGACAGATAGGAACGGGGATGATGTAATGGATTTCGGTTCAGCGGAAAAATTTGGATTTGTTCGTGTAGCAGCAGCAACACCAAGATTGAAAGTCGGCAACCCTGATTTCAATGCAAAGGAAATAAAGGATCTTGTTTTTAAATCCTACTCAGAGGGTATCGGGATAATAGTCTTTCCTGAGCTCTGCTTAACCGGATATACTTGCCAGGATCTTTTCTATGATCAGGCTCTAAGAGATGCTGCTGACCTCGCTTTATCTGATTTGATTTATGAAACAGCAGATATCCCCGTCATTTATGCGGTCGGTATCCCATTCCTGCATCGGGATAAATCATACAACTGTGCAGTTCTGGTTTCTCAGGGTGAGCCATTGGCTGTGATCCCCAAGATATTTTTGCCGAACACCAATGAATTTTATGAGAAGCGCTGGTTTTCTTCAGGTGCGAACGCACAAGCAACTGATGTTGAATTTCTTGGACGTAAAGTCCCATTCGGAAATGTTCTTCTGGAGATATCCGGAACAGGTATCGTTTTGGGCACAGAAATATGCGAAGACCTTTGGGCCGCTTCTCCTCCAAGTTCACATATGGCTTCATCAGGTGCGAACGTAATTCTTAATCTGTCTGCCAGCAACGAAATGGTTTCTAAGTCAGTTTACCGCAGGGACCTTGTTTTGCAGCAAAGCGCAAGATGTATCTGCGCTTATGTATATTCATCTGCCGGTGTTCACGAGTCATCAACTGACCTCGTATTTTCAGGCGATTCGATGATAACAGAAAACGGTCTCCTTCTTGCGCGAGCAGATAAATTCAGACGTGACAGCTCATTTATATCAGCAGACATTGATATCCGGAGAATATGTCATGACAGGATAACAAGCTCCAATTATTCAGATATTTCGGTATATAACAATGGAAGAAACGAATACCGGATAATTAAATATGCGGATAAACTGAATCTCCCCGATATTTCCGAGGACTTCAGACGAAATATTTCCCCTCACCCTTTCATCCCGTCCTCCGATACCGACCGTAACAGAAACTGTGAAGATATTTTCAACATACAGGCGGCCGGTCTTGCGAAACGACTTGAGCACACGGGTATAAAGAAGGTTTTCATCGGGGTATCGGGCGGTCTTGATTCAACTCTGGCTCTATTGGTAGCCCATAAGACATTCAGAATATTAGGTTTTGATTATTCCGGGATCAATGGTATAACCATGCCCGGTTTCGGAACATCGGATAGGACGTATCAGAATGCTGTCAAACTGATGAATGAGCTTGGAATCAGTGTCGCGGAAATAGATATCAGACCCAGTTGTCTGAAACATTTCGAAGATATCGGGCATGATCCTCAAATAATGGATACTACTTACGAAAATGTTCAGGCAAGAGAACGCACTCAGATACTTATGGATCTTGCCAATAAACACGGCGGGATAGTAATCGGAACCGGTGACCTGAGTGAAACCGCTTTGGGGTGGTGTACATATAACGGGGACCACATGAGTATGTATGCCGTCAATATAGGTGTTCCGAAGACTCTGGTAAAGCACCTTATCGAGTGGACTATGAATACTCAAGTCGATTCCGGAACTGCTTTGATCCTTGCAGATATTCTTGACACACCAATAAGCCCTGAACTCCTTCCTCCTGAAGGTTCCGGCAAACTGACCCAGAAAACGGAGGATCTGATCGGACCATATGAGTTGCACGACTTTTTTTTATACTACTTCATGAGACAGGCTGTCGCACCTGATAAACTTATTTTCCTTGCATCAAGGGCTTTTTCAGACAAGTATGACGAAGAGCAGATCAGGACATGGCTTAAGGTTTTTGTCAGAAGATTTTTCTCACAACAATTTAAGAGATCCTGCATGCCTGACGGCCCTAAGGTCGGAAGTGTAGCTTTGTCTCCGCGGGGAGACTGGAGGATGTCGTCTGATACCGATGCTGCTGTATGGCTGGCTTATTTCAAGTAACAGAGAACATCCTCCGACATTCACTCGTTCACACTGTAAAGTATCTCGGCATATGTAGGATATCCCCACTCATCCGAGGAAACAAGTGTCTCAAGTTCATCAACTATCAGACGCACCTCATTCATCGCGGTGAATACTCTGTTTCTGAATCCTTCGGCAAGCTCAAGCTGATCGGACAGTCCTTTTACCTCCGTCAGCTGAACTGTAAGATTTTCCTGTTTTCTGAACAAAGCTGAGCTTAATTCTGCGATCTTTACGAGAAGTGTCTCTTCGAGGGATGTGCTTATAGCCGGATCCACTTGTTTCTTCGAACATGCGGCTTCTGCAAGTGTCTTCTGGTATAAGATTACAGACGGGATGATTTTCTTGCTGACCATATCAAGCATGGTCAGTGCTTCAATATTGATAGTTTTGGAGTAGTTCTCCAATAGTATCTCATAGCGTGAATGTATTTCCTGTTTCGTGAATACATGGTGCTTTGTAAACAATTCGACACTGTCTTCTCTGATGAATGCAGGAAGTGTCTCAGGAGTATTCCTGAGATTTGATAGTCCGCGCTTATTAGCTTCTTTCACCCAACTGTCATCATATCCGTTTCCGTTGAACAGTATCCTTTTATGAGCTGAGATCGTATTCTTGATCAATTCACTTAAATCAGTTTTAAAATCCTTTGATCCTTCAAGAACATCAGCGAACTTCCTCAACACTTCAGCAACGATCGTATTTATAACAATATTCGGACCTGCAACAGAAAATGCCGATCCAAGCATGCGAAACTCGAATTTGTTTCCTGTGAAGGCGAATGGTGATGTCCTGTTTCGATCTGTTGTATCTTTAGGAAAATGAGGAAGAACTGAAGCTCCTATCTCCATAAGTTTCTTTTCTTTACACGAGTACAGCGAGCAGCTTTCTATAGAGTCAAGTATATCTGTCAATTCTTCACCAAGAAAAATAGATACTATTGCAGGCGGAGCTTCATTTGCACCAAGTCTGTGATCATTTCCTGCACTCGCGACTGATACTCTCAGCAGATCCTGATACTCGTCGACCGCTTTAATGACTGCGACTAGAAATAACAGAAACTGCGCATCCTCATACGGCGTTTCTCCGGGTTCAAGCAAATTGACTCCGGTATCTGTTGCCAGAGACCAGTTATTGTGTTTGCCGCTTCCATTGATACCCGCAAACGGCTTTTCATGTAAAAGGCACGCAAGGCCGTGTTTTGCAGCTATACTCTTCATCAGTTCCATCGTAAGCTGATTGTGGTCAGTTGCTATGTTGACTTCAGAATATACCAGAGCAAGCTCATGCTGAGCCGGAGCAACCTCATTGTGTCTTGTTTTGGCATAAACTCCCAGCTTCCACAATTCACGGTCAAGTTCCTGCATAAAGGCAGAGACTCTTTGCTTGATCGCACCGAAATAATGGTCATCCATCTCCTGACCTTTAGGCGGTCTGGCACCGAAAAGAGTTCTTCCGCAAAACATTAGATCCGGTCTTTTAAGATACATTTCTTTATCTATTAAAAAATATTCCTGCTCTGCACCTACAGAAGATACTACTCTTGTAGCATCTGTTACCCCGAAAAGTCTCAGTATCCTTAATGCTTCTTTATTCAAAGCTTCCATTGAGCGGAGCAGAGGCGTCTTCTTGTCCAGAGCTTCACCGCTGTACGAGCAAAAGGCAGTAGGTATACAAAGTGTGTTGTCCTTTATAAATGCATAGGACGTAGGGTCCCATGCTGTGTATCCTCTTGCTTCGAAAGTCGCTCGCAGTCCTCCTGACGGAAAGCTTGACGCATCCGGTTCTCCCTTAACTAAGGCCTTTCCCGAAAACTCCATGATAACATTACCTCTTCCGTCAGGACTGATAAAACTGTCATGTTTCTCCGCTGTAATGCCGGTCATCGGCTGAAACCAATGTGTAAAATGCGTTGCCCCTTTATCAACTGCCCATATCTTCATCGCGTTCGCGACCGCATTTGCAACGTCAAGTTCCAGATGCGTACCGTTTCTGATGGTCTTTCTGAGAGCTTCATATGTATCCTTAGGAAGATATTGTTGCATAGCCTCATTTCCGAATACCATATTGCCGAAAAACTCTGTAACACATTTATCGTTCATAGATACTTCCCTCCTGTCAAAGTAAACCGATACCGGCATTTGAACATCTCTCTAATGTTTTGTCATCCCAGACGGAAACCTGTACCTCACCGATGTGAGTTTTCTGTAAAATCAGCATAGATAATCTTGACTGTCCTATTCCTCCGCCTATAGACAGCGGGAGCTCACCTTTTAGCAGTTTTCTGTGGAAATCCAGGTCTCTTCTGTTGTCACAGCCTGACTCTCTCAGCTGTCTGTCAAGACTCTCACTGTCGACTCTGATCCCCATGGAAGATACTTCATGTGCGCATCCCAGCAGTTCATTCCAGAAAACGATATCTCCGTTCAGTTCCCAGTCATCGTAATCAGGAGCTCTTCCGTCATGTTTAACTCCTGAATCCAACATCCCGCCGATCTTCATGATAAATGCTGTAGGATGATCTTTAAGAAAACAATCCTCTCTTGCTTTCGGTTTTAAACCGGGATACATATCTTCCAGTTCCTGCGTTGTGATAAAAGCAACTTCCCGTGAAAGTTTTGTACTGATATCCGGGAAAAGCCTCCTGACCTCATCAGTTGTATCACATATCGCTCCGACTATAGAGATTACCGTATCTTTAAGGAAATCGATATTTCTGTCACAGGCTCCGATGACCTTTTCCCAATCCCATTGATCTACATAAACCGAATGAAGGTTATCCATCACCTCATCGCGCCTGATCGCATTCATATCAGTATATATACCTTCTCCTCTTTCAAAACCATACTTGTGCAAAGCCATGCGTTTCCATTTAGCGAGTGACTGTACGACCTGTACATTCTTACCCGTTTCTGCAAGGTCAAACTCTACCGGGCGTTCGATACCATTTAAATTGTCGTTAAGTCCGGTCTCAGGTGATACAAAAAGCGGCGCGGATACTCTCGTCAGATTTAACGCTGCGGATAGATTATCTTCAAAACTCCTCTTTAACTTTCCGATAGCTTTCTGTGTCATATGCAGGGATAATTTGGACTTATAGTCTTCCGGTAAAAACAGATCACTCATTTTCTTTCTCCTTTCAAAATAAAAGACGCCGCGGACCAAATGATCCACAGCGCCTTTGCCGTTTGATGTGATTATAGAACCACCAAGCCATCGTGTCAACCGCTTTTCGCAAATTTTATGACTTTTGTGCAATACGCATCATGTTTTCTTGCCACACGGGTGTTGTAAGAGTGCATTTCTAACGATTATTGTATTATTTTGCAATTTTACACTTCCAATCTTTCATTTTAGCTTGAAATCCTTCGAAATACGCTTTATAATTACGACAAAAGAACAACAAAGGACAAAGGCGTCCGTCACACATACCATCTTAACTGATATATCAGGTTAAAGATAATGCGTGGCGGATTATTATTTTAAAGGAGGCAAACAGTGTACGAGCTCAGGGAGGGAGAATTCAGAAATATATCCGGATGCGCGATATCGGGTATTTTTTCCAGGTCGGGGAATAGATTTTCGGGACGCAGGATCATAGACTCAATGAAAGTCATGCACGAAAGATCCAACGGATTAGGCGGAGGTTTTGCTGCATACGGAATATATCCTGAATATAAGGAGTTTTATGCACTGCATGTTTTTTATGATGATACACAAGCCCGAAAAGATTGTGAATCATTTATTGATGCACACTTCGATATCATCAATCTTTCCAGGATCCCTACAAGGAAAACTCCGGCAATTACAGACGAGCCTCTTATATGGAGATATTTTGTTGCGCCTCTTCCAACCAGATTAGCCGAAAGTCAGCTTGATGAAAAAGAGTACACTGTAAGATGTGTTTTTGCCATAAACACATCCATCAAAGGTGCCTATGTAGTTTCCGGAGGGAAAAACATGGGAGTTTTCAAGGCTGTCGGATACCCTGAGGATGTTGGCGAATTCTACAAACTCGAGGAGTACGAGGGATATTGCTTTACAGCTCACGGTCGTTATCCTACCAATACACCGGGCTGGTGGGGCGGTGCTCATCCCTTTTCTCTGCTGGATCACTCTGTAGTACATAATGGAGAGATATCATCATACGATGCTAATCGCAGAGCTATAGAAATGTATGGATACAAATGCACGCTTCAGACTGATACGGAGGTGATAACCTACATCATTGACTTTCTCCACCGAAGGAAAGGTCTGTCTTTTAAAGAGGTCTGTTCTGTTATGGCTGCTCCTTTCTGGTCAACTATCGAAGCTATGCCTGAGGATGACCGTAATGAACTCATTTATTTGAGGAGCACCTTCTCTTCACAGCTTATAACCGGTCCGTTTTCGATAATAGTCGGCTTTGAAGGCGGGATAATGGCATTAAACGACAGATTGAAACTAAGGAGCATGGTGGTCGGTGAAAAGGATGAAATGGTCTATATTGCAAGTGAAGAGGCTGCCATCAGAGTGATACAGAACGACCTTGACCGGATACGTGCTCCTAAAGGCGGAGAATGTGTGATGTTTACAGTTGATAAAGGAGATGAATGATATGCCTGTCGACTATTTATACCCTGAATATGAAGTGATACGTAATTATGACAGATGTATTAATTGCCGTGTCTGTGAAAGACAATGCGCGAACGAAGTCCATGAGTTTCCGGAGAACGCGGGTAAAATGGTTTGTGACAGTTCGAAATGCGTCAATTGTCACAGATGCGTGGCGTTATGTCCGACCAAGGCTCTTAAGATAGTTAAGTCCGATCATACGTTCAAGCATAATGCCAACTGGTCCGGCAAAGCCATAACGGAGATTTATAAACAAGCAGGTACAGGCGGAGTACTTCTGTCGAGCATGGGTAATCCTGAGAACTATCCGATATATTTTGACAAGATGCTAATAAATGCATCTCAAGTAACAAACCCTTCTATTGATCCTTTACGCGAGCCTATGGAGACCAGGACATATCTCGGTTCTAAGCCGAAAGAAATACGCAGGGATCAAGATGGCCGGTTGATAAACACTCTTCCGCCTCAAATCAAGCTTTCAATGCCGATAATGTTTTCTGCAATGAGTTACGGATCAATAAGTTATAACGCTCATGAAAGTCTTGCCAGAGCAGCGCAGGAGCTTGGAATATTATACAACACCGGTGAAGGAGGATTACATGAGAGTCTATACAAGTATGGACAAAACACGATCGTTCAGGTTGCTTCAGGGCGTTTCGGAGTGCATAAAGAGTATCTCGGAAGCGGTGCGGCGATAGAGATCAAAATGGGTCAGGGAGCAAAGCCGGGTATAGGTGGTCATCTGCCCGGAACTAAGATCGGAGGAGATATATCCCGAACCAGGATGATACCTGAGGGTTCCGATGCCATATCGCCTGCTCCTCATCATGACATTTATTCGATAGAGGATCTTCGACAGCTCGTTTTTTCTTTGAAAGAAGCTACTGAATATCAGAAACCGGTGATAGTTAAGATAGCAGCTGTACACAATGTATCTGCTATAGCAAGCGGTATAGCGAGAAGCGGTGCGGATATCATAGCGATCGACGGATTCAGAGGCGGGACCGGGGCTGCTCCGACAAGGATCAGGGACAATGTCGGGATACCCATAGAACTAGCTCTTGCAAGCGTTGACAGCAGGCTTCGTTCAGAAGGGATTCGTGATAATGTTTCTATTATTGCTGCCGGAAGCATTAGATCAAGTTCAGACATAGTCAAGGCAATTGCTTTAGGTGCAGACTGTATCTATATAGGAACTTCAGCACTTCTTGCGCTTGGATGTCATCTTTGCAGAAGTTGTCAGACCGGTAAATGCAATTGGGGGATAGCTACTCAACGGGAGGATCTTGTTAAAAGGCTCAACCCGGAGATAGGCACAGTCCGACTTGTAAATCTTCTTACCGCCTGGCAGCATGAAATCAAAGAAATGATGGGCGGAATGGGTATCAACTCGATAGAAAGCCTCAGGGGAAACAGGTCAATGCTTCGCGGTACAGGTTTGAACGAAAGAGAATTGGAGATACTCGGGATCAAACACGCAGGTGAATAATGAAAGGATTCTTTAAGTATGAAACGAGTTTATGTTAATGAGGAATGGTGCCTTGGATGTCACCTTTGTGAGTACTATTGCGCATTCGCTCAAACGAATGAAAATGATATCGCAAGAGCACTGAAGGATAAAGTGATTAAGCCCGGGATCCGTGTCGAAGAGCATAACGGAATATGCTTTGCTGTTTCGTGCAGACACTGTGAGGAACCGCTTTGCGCTAAAAGTTGTATTACCGGAGCATTGACTGTAGTCTCGGGAATCGTTTCAGTCGACACTGAAAAGTGCATCGGTTGCTATACTTGCATTCTGAACTGTCCATACGGAGCTATTTCTCCATCTGAAAAAGGAGCTATCCTTAAATGCCAGTTGTGTTCAGACAATACACACGGTTCACCTGCTTGTGTAAAGGGATGCCCTAACAAGGCTATCGTCTTCGAAGAAAGGGGTTTGTAATGCACAGGAAATATGTTATTATCGGAAATTCTGCTGCCGCTGTCGGAGCAGTTGAAGCTATCAGAAGAAATGACAGAAACGGCAGTATCGTGATTTTCAGTAAAGAGTCACAAAGCACGTATTCGAGACCTCTGATCTCCTACTATAACCAGGGAAAGGTCGGTCGCGAATCGATATACTTCAGACCTGATGATTTTTATGAAAAGAATGACTGTGATTTCAGACCGGGGACTTCTGTTTTTAAAATCGACATACATTCCTGTACAATAACCACTGATAGCGGATCAGATGAAAAGTATGACAGACTCTTGATAGCTACAGGTTCTGAACCTGTTGTCCCGCCATTCCCGGGACTTGATACTGTCAGCAATGTCCGGACATATACTTCTTTCGATGACGCCCTGGCACTTGAAGAACTTATTTCGTCCGGTTTATCACGGGTACTTATAGTCGGTGCAGGTTTGATAGGTTTAAAATGTGCTGAAGGCATAAGCAAGAAAGCTGATGTGACATGTGTGGATCTTTCGGATAAAGTGTTGTCAAGTATTCTTGATGACGTTTCGTCAGATCTGATAAGCGATCATATACGGTCAAATGGTATTAAACTGGTGCTCGGCAACGCTGTTAAGGCATTCTCCGGTAACAAAGCGGAGCTTGCCGACGGAAGCAGGATAGATTTTGATGTGCTTGTGATCGCGTCAGGTGTTCGTCCTTGTGCAAGTCTCTTTAAGAATGCTGGAGGACTTACGGGAAAAGGTATAATAATCGACGACCATTGCAGGACATCGGCAGAGAATGTTTTTGCCGCAGGAGATTGCGTCGAATCTGTTGATATGTCAACAGGAAAATATAAAGTAATGGCTCTTCTGCCTAATGCATATATGCAGGGTGAATGCGCAGGATCGAACATGTCAGATACAGAATGTGTTTTCAATAAAGCGATCCCTATGAATGCTCTTACGCTTTTCGGGCTACACATTTTGACTACAGGTTCATATACCGGTGAGGTATCAGATGATTCTGAAGGTAATGACATAAGAAGGTTTTATCATTCAGACAACCGCCTCAACGGTTACATACTTATAAACAATATCGATAAAGCAGGGATCTACACATCAATGATACGCGACAGAGTACCGCTTGACACGATAGATTTCGGGCTGGTCAGAAAAGCACCGGGACTGATGGCCTTCGGTCGCGTATACAGAGATAAAACCCTTGGAGGAAAATCATGATGATCAGAGCAAAAGGCTTGAGTACACGCGAAATCAATTCGGCCATCTCCGCTGCGGAAAATAAAATTGACATCGTTGACTGTTTTGGTGAACGATTCATCGGTTGCGGTTCATCCGGCAGAAGGATCAATATCACCGGAACCCCCGGAAATGCTTTAGGAGCATACCTTGACGGTTCCGAGATCATTGTAAAAGGGAATGCTCAGGATGCTGTCGGTGACACGATGAACGATGGAATGATAACGATCTACGGAAATGCGGGAGATGCACTCGGATACGCAATGCGTGGAGGCAGGATCTTTGTCAGAGATGACAGCGGTTACAGGACCGGCATACACATGAAAGAATACGGTGATAAGAAGCCTGTCATTGTCGTAGGCGGAAGATGCGGGAGTTTCCTTGGTGAATATCTTGCCGGTGGCTTGATCATTGTACTGGGTATAGGCTGTAACACTTTTCCGGCAGGATTTTTCACAGGCACAGGAATGCATGGAGGAAGCATGTTCATAAGAAGCGCTGTGCCGCCTGCAGGATTGCCGGAACAGGTCATAGTCAAGCAGGCAAATCAGTCAGAAATGTCGTTGATAAAAGATATTCTCAAGGAGTTCTGTTCATATTTTGATATCAGTGCAGATACAATTTATGATCGTCCTTTCTACATGCTTACAAGTAATTCAAAGAATCCTTATAAGCAGCTTTATACTGAAAACTAAGCAAAGTGCTGTATAATTTGATCATAAAGATTTTGGAGGTGTTAAAATGGCAACCGACATAAATGAAATCATAAGTTTTATTAAAGAAAACGATGTGAAATTTATACGGCTCGCATTCTGCGATCTGACAGGCAGGCAGAAGAATATTTCAATAATGCCTGATGAACTTAATCAGGCTTTTGATCAGGGTATCAGTTTTGATGCACATGCAATAATGGGTTTTAAAGAAATCGTTGATTCGGACCTGTTTCTTGTTCCTGATGCTTCTACCATGAGCGTGCTTCCATGGAGGCCTCAGCAAGGACGTGTCGTAAGATTCTATTGCAGCATCCGTGAATCCGATGGCAGAATATTCAACTGCGACAGCCGCAGTATACTGAGTTCAGTACTCGAGAACAAGAGATCCGCAGGTTATGATTTCAATATCGGTGCTGAATGTGAGTTCTATCTTTTTAAAACCGATGAAAACGGCGAGCCGACTACCGAACCATTTGACAAAGGCGGATACCTTGATGTATACCCTCTTGACAGAGGAGAGAATATAAGACGCGAGATCTGCTTATGTCTTGAAGAGATGGGCATTGCGCCCGAGTCTTCACATCACGAGCAGGGGCCGGGGCAGAATGAGATCGACTTTAAGTTTTCAGATCCTCTGACCTGCGCAGATAATCTAATGACTTTCAAGACCACAGTCAGAACAATAGCAGCAAGAAACGGGCTTTTTGCATCGTTCAGCCCTAAACCTCTGCCTGAACACAGCGGAAGCGGACTTCACATCAATATCTCATATTCCCACAACGGAAGAAATCCGTTCAGGAGTGAACCGGGACCGTTGAACGAAGGTGCATCTGCATTTATCGCAGGGATACTTGACAGAGTTTCGGAAATTACCGCTTTTCTTGATCCTATACCAAACTCCTATGAAAGATTCGGGGCTTTTGAAGCACCTAAATACATATCATGGTCTCACAGCAACCGATCTCAGCTAATACGTATACCTGCGGCTTCAGGCGATAAAATGAGGATGGAATTACGATCACCCGATCCTTCACTTAATCCATATCTCGCGTTCGCACTTGTTATTTCTGCAGGAGTTGACGGAATCGAACGGATGCTGTCTCTTCCCTCACCCGCTGACATCGATCTCGAAAACACAGATATCAGTGTTACAGGAGGATTGAATATGATTCCTTCAACATTTGGAAAAGCACTTGAACTTGCGCAGGGATCGGATTTTGTCATGAAAACACTCGGCCGTGAGACTGTCAGAAAATATATTGATTTGAAATCAGCTGAATTATCAACATACCTTAATGCTTCGAACACATATCAACACTTTATCAATGAATACTTCCGGGTAATCTGATTCAGATAAAGGAGATAACCGACTGATGCCAGATGCTATGATCGTTTCAACTAAAGAGAAGAACTCAGAATACCTGAAGACTATTCTAAGCGAAGCTTACTTCTGTGATGTCATCTCATGTAAAAGTGCAGGTGAGGCAAGACGTTTCTTTATTGACAATCATTGTGGTCTTTGTGTGATCGATTCTCCGCTTCAAGATGAAACCGGTGAATCACTTTCCGTGGATATTTCATCTTCCGGTTCATCTATTGTGATCCTGTTGATCGACTCATCATCATTTGATGAAGTAAGCAGCCAGGTGGAAGATTCAGGTGTTATGACAATATCCAAACCCGTAAGCAAATCTCTTTTCTGGAATACTATCAAGATAGCCCGTGCCGCATCGACAAGGCTTGGGATCATGCGTGAAGAAAACCTAAAGCTGGTAAGGCGGATCGAAGACATACGCATAGTAGACAGAGCCAAGTGCATACTCATCTCAAATCTCTCTATGAGCGAATCTCAGGCTCACAGATATATTGAGAAACAGGCTATGGATGCCCGGATCACCAGACGAAAAGTCGCTGAAAATATTCTCAGGATATATGAGAATTAGTTAGATCGATAAACCTATCTATCTCATCTTCAATTATTGACAAGGAGCCTTTCCAGAACTCATCGTTGCCAATGTCTATACCCATTGTTGCCGCAGCATCAGAAGCTGTCATTTTAGCAGTATTGTTGAGAAGCTTCTTGTATTTCCCGGGAAAATCACTATCACCATTCTTATAAACAGCATATAATCCTTTGGCAAAAAGAAGCCCGAATGCATACGGATAATTATAAAAGCTAAATGATGATGAATAATAGTGTGATTTACATAACCACATGTAAGGATGCAGATGATCTTCATCCAACCCGTCACCGTACGATTCTTTCTGTGCATTTATCATCAGTTCGTTAAGTTCACGTACTGAAAGCGGACCATTTCTGCGTGCTTCAAATAGATTCGTTTCGAAAATGAACCTTGAAAGAATATCAACAATGATCTGTGTTGAATTTTCAATGGATTTCTCCAATATAAATATTGCTTCCTCGGGCAATGCCTGATCAAGAGATGCTTCAGTAATTATTGTCTCACAGAAAATCGATGCTGTTTCGGCTACCGGCATAGGGTAATCACTATTTAGCATAGTTTCGCCATAAAGACACGAATTATGATATCCATGTCCAAGTTCATGTGCCAGTGTTGACACTGACGAAAACGTTCCGTCATAGTTGGTCAGGATACGACTCTGATTTCTGCCGGAAATACCTGCACAGAACGCTCCGCCTGTCTTACCTTTTCTCGGTTCCACATCTACCCATCGCTTGTTGAAGACTGTCTCGGCAAAATTGGCAAGATCATCCGAGAAAGAAGCAAAATTCCTGATTATGAATTCCTTTGCTTCTTCATATGTATATGATGGTGACTTATCCGATATCGGTGCGAAAAGTTCGTAAAACGGTAATCCCCCTTGATGTCCGAGCAATTCCGCCTTTCTTCTCAGATATTTTCTGAATACAGGAAGCTTTTCTTTGATCGCAGAGATCATGGCACCGATCGAATCCGGATCGAGTTTCGAGTAAAATGCTGATTCTTCAAGAGGTGATGCGAATCCTCTCATACCTGAAATTATATTAACTTCACCTTTGATGGAGTTTACCGCTGCAGCAACTGCTTCATCTATCCTCTCATAACCTTTGAGTTCAGCTTCATAAGCTCTCTTTCTTACATCCCGGGAGGAATGATTTGCAAAGTTTCGTATCATAGACAGACTGTAAGGCTTAGTTTCACTGTCCAATTCAAATTCGATCATAAGATCCGATGTAAGTTTGGTCTGCAACGATGACCAGGCATTAGACCCAACGTTCTGCAGTTTAGAAAGCAATATCTCCTCAGGCTCACTCAACATGTGTGCTGCTTCCTGCATCATGACTTTCAACGCAAAAGCATGCTCAGCAACCACCGGTGATCTGCTTGTGCTTATCGCTGAAAGCTCATATCCCGATAACCACTTTCTAAAGCGAACAAACGGTCCTGTCAGCATAGCAGCAGCCTCTTCGATCTTATTCAAATATTTGAAAGCTTCCTCATCAGATGAATCAGCTGCAAATCTCAGATTAGCATATGCACCTAAAGGATAAATATTTTTCATGACCAAATTACTCTGATCAAGAAATCTTTCTGCCGAACTGTCAAAATCATCATTCAGCAAAACATTGCTCAAACTTTCAATATCTCTACTGATCCCGCCTATCCCGTCCTGAAACTCTTTACATTCAAAGCTCTCGAAAATAGTTGTCAGATCCCATTTATTATTATCCATATTCCCTCCGGGTAATTAAGTATAGATATATTATAACCTATAAATGAAATCATTCAAATGCTATTAGTGCAGTTGTATTTAGCGAACATTAATGCTAAAATCCTATAGGATATTTAGCTAATCAAAATAATTCGGGGGATACTTCAATGAAGGGTCGAATGATCAATAATGCATACAGAGTCAAGGGGCAGCCCGGGATAACATCATTCTTTCCGTACCTTTCAAGAACAAGGACCGAATCAGTAGTTTACTTCACCAGAAAACTCGATGTCACTGATACAATGATATTTTTGAACTCAAGAAAGCGCAACGGAGAAAGGATCTCTCTTTTCAATCTTGTCGTTGCTGCTGCTGCCAGAACTGCTCACGAAAGGCCGATAATCAACAGATTCGTACTTGGCCGGAAACTTTATCAGCGCGAAATTTTCGATGTATCATACGTTATAAAGCAGAATCTCAGTGATGATGGTAAAGAAATACTACTGACTATCCAAGTTGATGATGATATGTCTGTAGGAGAAATCGCATCTCTGATGAACAGAACTCAGGAAGAGGCACGAAACAAGGAAGAATCAGGACTTGACCGCCTTATGAACTTCTTTGGCAGATTCCCAAGACCAGTCTTAAGGGCTGTTTTCGCCGGATTGAGATTTCTGGATTTTCACGGTTGTGTTCCTGCATTCATCAGAGGCGAACTTCCTTTTTACTGTACATTGTTTATCTCTAATCTTGGGAGCATAGGAGTTGATGCACCTTTTCATCATCTTTATGAATTGGGAACAACTTCGCTTTTTCTTGCTTTCGGCCAACCTTACCTTCAGACTAAAGTCAATCGCAAAGGTGAAGTAGAGGTACGGAAATTTGTTAATATGAATTTTACTGTTGATGAAAGGATCTGTGATGGGTATAACCTTGCAAGATCATTTGATAAATTCATCGACTATCTCGAGTCTCCGGAAACATTATTCGGTGACATTTGACCTGACCAGCAGTTCATCAGTTAATGATTTGATTTCAAGTGCTGTTTCTCTATATGAATCTTCACCTTGACCATAAGGATCATTTATATCTCTGTCTTCCCCTCTCACAAATCCATATAGTGTATGGATCTTATGTCCTGCAGACGGGTATGTTTTTCTGAGGACATCCCGATGCCAAGCGGTCATTGCAAGTATCAGATCATTGCTCTCTGCTATATTATCAGTGAAAACAGATGAACGATGGGCTGACATGTCGATCCCGAAAAGTTCATTCATTACATTCAGAGCACTTTCTGATGCCCTCATCCCGTTCATAGTCCCTATCCCTGCCGAAGAAACCACAAATCCGGGTACACATGCTTCTGGTGTTTCTGCCCTTATCAGATATTCAGCCATAGGGCTTCTGCATGTATTTCCTGTGCACACGAATACTAACCTTCTGACTATATTCTTATCCGAACGACTTTCAACAGATGAAGCTGCCTTGTTCAGTCTGTTCATGTAAGCTTTTCCGATGCCTTCTTCTCTGAAAGCTTCCACAATAAGTATCTGCAATCCCTTTTCATCAGCTCTCCTGAAAGCGGCAAAAAGCCCGTATGCCGCAGCTTTGACATCAGTTGTATTGCCATATGATATTGGTTCGAACACAATTCTCTGTTCTCTGAGTGCTTCGATGACCTTATCGTTAGAATACACTCCGATCTTTATCTCACCATTGTCCGGATCACTTATTCTATCAGCTATTACAGATACCATATCATCAAAAGTGTCGAAAGGTCCCACAGATATAACTTTAGCCGCAGGTGCGTAATGTCTGTATTTCATGCCCGGTGACTTTGGCGTATCTGTTGTTTCCGAAGAATATTCGACTTTAGGATGGTATTTAATTATGTCTTCCTCCGAAACACCTCCGGGTCTGAGTATCACCGGATGATCTCCGGTCACATCGATCACTGTCGACTCAAGACCAACATCAGAAGGTCCGCCGTCAATTATATATGGTATCTTACCTGAAAGATCATTAATGACATGTGAAACATTTGTGGGACTGGGACTTCCTGAGATATTGGCAGAAGGAGCAGCAACCGGAACACCTGACAGAGTAAGAAAAAGTCTGGCAATAGGGTGCGACGGAACTCTGACTGCAACCGTTTCAAGGCCTGATGTAACTTCATACGGTATCATTTCCGACTTTGTGAATACCAGTGTAACAGGTCCGGGCATAAGATCTTCTATCATGGCTTCAGCATATCCGGGGATCTCCTTAACAAGACGACGGATGTGCGAAGTTTCAGGAACATGAACGATAAGCGGATTGTCAGAAGGTCTTCCTTTGACCCTGAATATCGACTTAACTGCCTCAGGATCCAGGGCATTTGCCCCAAGTCCATAAACGGTTTCAGTCGGAAAAGCAACCAGTCCCCCCTCACGAAGTGAGTCAGCTGCCATGCAGAGCGGATGACCCTGGGAAAGAGAACCCGGGTCAGTTGCTATAGATATATCAGAAACAATAACAGTATCCAAATCCATCCTCATTATCAGTCATCATTATCAGAAGGGTTTCCGAGAGAGTCTGCTCGGTCTGCAGCCGTCAGAGCATCAATAAATTCATCCAGATCTCCCTGTAATACTTCATCGATTTTATATAATGTAAGTCCGATCCTGTGATCACTTACTCTACCCTGGTGATAATTATATGTACGTATCCTTTCGCTTCTGTCTCCCGTTCCAACCTGGCTGCGGCGCTCCTGAGCTATAGATCCGGCTTGCTTACCAACTTCAAGTTCATATAGTTTCGACCTGAGCACAGCCATAGCCTTATCCTTATTCTTATATTGTGACCGCTGATCCTGACAAGTAACTACAATACCTGTTGGTATGTGAGTGATCCTTATAGCAGAATCAGTTTTATTGACATGTTGTCCGCCCGCCCCTGAAGCTCTGTAGGTATCGATTTCAATATCGTTCAAATCTAATGAAACTTCAACATCATCGACCTCAGGCAAAACGGCCACAGTAACGGTAGAGGTATGTATACGTCCGCCGGATTCGGTTGCAGGAACTCTCTGAACACGATGGACCCCACGCTCATATTTTAATCTGCTGAAAGCACCTCTGCCGTCGATTTCAAAAATGATTTCTTTAAATCCGCCGATCTCAGTTTCATTCGCATCGATCAGTTCGGTCTTCCATCCCCGGGATTGTGCATAATATGAGTACATGCGGTAAAGGACAGCCGCGAAAAGCGCAGCTTCTTCTCCTCCTGCTCCTGCACGTATCTCCATGATCACACTTCTGTTATCATTAGGATCTTTAGGAGCTATCATATCTTTAAGTGCAGCCTCAAGCTTCAGCATTCTTTCGCTAAGATCATTGATCTCGTCTCTGATCAATTCTCTGAATTCCTTATCAGAGGTCGTAGCTTCAAGTTCACGGTCCTCATTCAACTCAGCACTGATCTGAACATAATCTTTATACGCCGAAACAATAGGATCAAGTTCTGAATGCTCCTTAACTATCCCAAGATATCTCTCCGATGATATTATCTCAGGATCGCTCATTTGTTGTGTAAGTTCGTCGTACCGGTTTTCGACAAGTTTTAATTTATCTATCATATTCCTCCGCAGATACTGTCTGATCATCATCGGTATCACTTAATTTATTCATTTTAACCGGTAAAAACCTTCGAAATACCAGGTTCTGCCTTCTCCAATGATCTGCCGGCAAATCCGCTAAAGCGCTGCCGGTTATCCTGAATCTCCAATTTCCGGAAGGCACTCCGGGAACATTCATCCGTGCATCTGATCCAAAACCGCAAATATCCTGCATAGGAACAATGACTACGTCAGCAGACGACTGCCAGAGAGTTCTTAGTATGGCTTTCACTGATCCGCTGAAAGGACCACCCGTTCCCCAGTCACCATGAAATCCGCAATACTCAAGTGCATAATCTCTGTTTCTCTCCGAAGCTTCCCATAACCAGCCAAGTATCGTATTATTATCATGAGTACCAGAGTAAGCTATGCAATTTCTCTCATGATTATGCGGCAAATGCGGACTGTCGGCTGAGGCATCAAATCCAAACTGTATGACTTTCATTCCGGGAAATCCTGATTCAGACAGAAAAGTGACTACTTCATCTGTAATATCACCAAGATCTTCCGCTATTATGTTGACTTCACCCATTACTTCTTTCACTTTATTAAAAAGCTTCATTGCCGGACCTTTTACCCATTTCCCGGTCTTGGCGGTCTTAGCTTTCGCATCAACTTCCCAAAATGACTCGAATCCTCTGAAATGATCGATACGCACATGATCAAATGATTTGAATGAAAGAGCGATCCTGTCTGTCCACCACTTGAATTCATCGGATTCCAGTTTATCCCAATCATATATCGGATTGCCCCACAATTGTCCGTCAGCGGCAAAATAATCCGGAGGAACTCCTGCAACAACTTCCGGCGTCAGATCCCGATCAAGACGGAAATACTCCGGATGAGCCCAAACATCACTGCTGTCCATCGAAACATATATTGGCATATCCCCGATCATCTCTATTCCCAGCTCATTGATCGCAGCCTTCGTTCTGAACCATTGCCGATAAAATATATACTGCGCAAATTTCCAGAAAGCAATACTTTCTTTATCACGGGAAAAAGCACTTTTCAAAGCGGAAGGATCACGTCGGACTAAATCAGGATCGCTCCATAACCAGAAAGGTTTATTCCCCTCTCTTTCTCTAAGGGACATAAACAAAGCATAATCGTCCAGCCATTCTTTATTCTCCTCTGAAAACTCAGCAATGGCCGACCTAGTCTCAGATGTGATCCTCATGTATGCAAATTTCAGCATTTCAAGAGTTCTGCTATACGAGAAATCATAGTCAGTCAGATACTCACTGCCGTGGTACTCAAATATTTTGATCTCGTATGGATAAATAAGACCATCATCAACCAATTCCTCAGGATCGATAAAACCAATATACCCGGCAAAAGCCGAAAAAGACATATAAGGAGAATTTCCTTCACCGACAGGATTAAATGGAAGCACTTGCCAGTAACTGAATCCCGCTTTCTTTAAAAATCCGGCAAAATCGATCGCGCTTTTCCCGAACTTACCAATGCCCCACTTTCCCGGAAGTGAAGATATATGCAACAGAACACCGCTCGATCTTTTCATACGCTGCAGTCTCCTTTATTATTGATAGTTTAATTGTATCACATAAGAATTGTTATATTGATGCAGCTTCATCGGCTTTTCTTGCCGTTTCCAGTGCTTGCTTGACTATCATGTCCTTGACTTTCATCAGCCTTGTCAGATTTCCTCTTTCACTCTCATCAAGTTTCATTGTTATCGAGCGTATCGTCTGTTCAAAATTTGGTATCATAACATATTCAAGTGAGTTGACCCGTCTTCTTGTTTTCTCGATCTCATCAGCAAGCAACTGTGCTTTTTTCTCAATTTCAGCCAGTTTCAACATTACAGGAAAAGCCTCATTTAGCGAGGATACCGCCATATCAAGTTCTCCCGGTGTTGAAGCCATTCCATATGGATATGAGTCAGTTTTGGAATTTTGCGAAACACCTGCTTTAAAAACCGGAACATCAACACTCATAACATTTACGGTTTCCACACCTATCTCCAGTCTCTCTTTCCCAACCATCAAAGCAGCTCTGGCAACCGCAGGATCCATCACTGCACTTGCAAGCAGAAATTGCTGATGAGAATCCCGGATAAGCATTTCTGATTTCTCACGGAGCTGCCTGTTCTCGCGGATGATATCAAGAAATTGTCGCATAAGTTCATCACGTTTATCCTTCAGAAGCTTATGTCCGCGCCTTGCGACAAGAAGCTGTTTCTTAAGTTTGTTCAGTTCCATCCTTGTCGGATTGACATTAAGGACTGCCATATCGATCTCCCGTTATTCAGACTTTTCCATAATACTTCTCGATAAACTCACCCTTGATCCTCTTAAGTTCATTTTTCGGAAGTATCGAAAGCAGCTTCCATCCAATATCCAGAGTCTGTTCAATACTTCTGTCTGTTTCAAATCCCTGAGAAATATATACTTTTTCAAATTCATCAGAAAATTTAGCATACAGTTTATCAACATCAGAGAGAGCTGCTTCTCCAAGGATAACAGAAAGTTCTTTCGCTTCTTTTCCTCTTGCATATGCGGCAAAAAGCTGATTCATCGTATTCGCATGATCTTCTCTTGTTTTGTTCTTCCCGATCCCCTTATCCTTCAGCCTTGAAAGCGAAGGAAGTACATCGATCGGCGGTCTGCAGCCCTTTCTGAACAATTCGCGGCTTAATATTATCTGTCCTTCAGTTATATAACCGGTAAGATCAGGGATCGGATGGGTCTTATCATCATCAGGCATAGTAAGAATAGGCATCAGAGTAATGGACCCATCTCTGTCCTTCTGTCGTCCTGCTCGTTCATAAAGAGTCGCAAGGTCAGTATATAGATATCCCGGATAACCTCTTCTTCCGGGTACTTCCTTTCTTGCTGCAGAAACTTCACGCAAAGCCTCTGCATAATATGTGATATCAGTCATGATAACAAGTACATGCATATTTCGTTCAAAGGCAAGGTATTCAGCAGCAGTCAAAGCCATTCTCGGAGTAGATATACGTTCGATAGCAGGATGGTTGGCCAGATTTATGAACAACACCGCTCTGTCGATCGCTCCGGTTCTTCGAAAATCACTAATAAAATAATCAGCTTCTTCAAAAGTAATTCCCATTGCGGCAAAAACCACAGCGAAACCACCATCTGAATCCTTGACTTTAGCTTGTCTTGCGATCTGTGCAGCTAACTGTGCATGAGGAAGACCGGACGCTGAAAATATAGGTAATTTCTGTCCTCTTACAAGCGTATTAAGTCCATCTATAGCACTTATACCTGTCTGCACGAATTCATTAGGGTACTCTCTGGCAGCAGGATTGATAGGCAGCCCGTTGATATCCATCAGCTTGTCAGGTATGATCTCCGGTCCACCGTCAACAGGCTTTCCGAGTCCGTCGAAAACTCTTCCCAGGATATCATCTGACAGTGCTAATTCAAGCCCTTTACCGAGAAAACGGACTTTCCCTGTTTTAATATTGATGCCTACTGCATTCTCGAAAAGCTGTATTAAAACATTGCTTCCGTTAATTTCCAACACTCGCCCTCTTCTGATATCTCCGTTTGAAAGTGAGATCTCACAGATCTCATTTAGCTTAACGCCCTCCACATTTTTCACGAGCATCAGCGGTCCGGCAACCTCTTCAATAGTTCTATATTCAACAGGCATCAGTTAGCACCGCCTTTCATCTTGGATCCGACTTCCTGCATCAGTTGTGCGGCAAGCCTTTTATACTCTTGTTCAACTTTTTCCTCATGTACACCCTTAAACCTGGCTATACCGTCTCTAACCGGAAGCCCTGCGATCTCACGGATCGTAGCACCGCTTTCTATCGCTTTTCGGCCTTCATACCAGAACATAAGGATCATTGATAATATCATAAATTGTTTACTGACTGATGTGTAAGTATCTATATCGTCAAATGAGTTCTGATGAAGGAAATCTTCACGTATCGATCTTGCCGTCTCAAGCTTTAGTCTGTCTAAATGAGAAAGAGAGTCAAGACCAACAAGCTTAACGATTTCTTCAAGCTCTGCTTCCTCCTGCAACAACCTCATTGCATCATCCTTAATGCTGCTCCATGTGCTGTCTATATTTTCATTCATCCACACATCGATCTGATCAGAATACAGTGAATAACTCTGAAGCCAGTTGATGGCAGGGAAATGCCTGCGATATGCCAGTTTAGAATCAAGCCCCCAGAAAACTTTTACTATTCTGA
>JAQVYV010000007.1 GCA_028708525.1 Eubacteriales bacterium | reverse complement strand
GCCTGTTTACCAACCCCCCCATGGTCCAGAAGATATAACTCGACACCTGGTACTGGTTCGAAACGGTAAGAACTACTGATATCAGTGCTCCGAACATCGCACTGACTGCCATTCCGCTCATTATCAGTGTGACCGTGCTGGTTCTTGCTCCTGAAAACACAGAAAGAATTAGGATTATACCCACCGCAGTCATAGCTCCCGCAAAGGCAAACGCAGGAAGGATGTAAAACGATGCTATCCCCGTCGACATAGCAATGAGAGTTCCCAGACCGCTTCCGGATGAAACACCAAGCAAACCCGGCTCAGCCAGAGGATTTCTGAAAACACCCTGCATCACTGCTCCGGATATCGCAAGCCCCGCACCGGCTACTACAGCGCTTATAACTCTGGGCATTCTGATCATCAATACAGCCATTTCCATACCGCCCGGAAGCTCCGCGCTATTAATGAGTCCTGTTTTCAAGGCGAAAAGTCTCAGTATATCTATCGGGTCATATCTAACAGCTCCGAACGCAACTGAAATTATAACCGCTATAAACAGGATCGGTATTCCTACAGACAGGAACAAAACCAGCGGGATCTCTTTTCTTTTCCGATTCATAGAAGGCCGCTTCATATCGATCAGTCAAAAAGCTCAGGATACGCTGTCTTAGCAAGCTCCAGAACCGCTTTCGCCATATAGTGAGATGTTGAATTGGAATATTTGCCGGGAATTGCAAATATCCTGTTGTTTTCTATTGCAGGAAGACCGGAAAGCATCGTATCAGCCTTAATATTGGCCGATATAGTCACACCGTTGTCTTCATATGCGTTAAAATTTTCATCATACAAAATCGACGGCACCACCAGAACCTCAGGTTTCCATGTCCCGACAACAACCTCCCTGTCTACAGGCGAATAGGTCTCAAGATCGCACACATTCACAAGTCCGGCAGCAGAAGCTATTGCGTCAAAAGGCGAATGAGGACCATACGCGCACAGCATACCTGCACTCGCTCCTGACTGATCGAAATAATCCTCATAATACATGACCGTCAGTTTATCCTCAGCACTCAGAACAGATGTCTTTTCACCCACATCATTCAATATCCCGTCTATCTCTTCAACCATCGCGCTCCCTTCCTCAACAGCACCGCAAGCTTTGGAAATAGTTGTTACAGCAGCTTTTATCTGATCGAAATCAACAGGCGAAACCATGCTGAGGACAGTAATACCTGCCTCACTCAAAGTTTTAGAAAGCGAACCGTCATAATCGTTGAAAGTATCAAGGATCACAAGATCAGGAACCAGCTCAGCTATGCCTTCAGGATTTCTTGACTCGACCCTTGCCGTAACAAGCGCTGCTTTATAAGCATTCGCACTCAGCGCAGGAGCATCATTATACCTGGATATTCCGACAACCCTATCAGTATCCACCAGATCCAGTAACATCTCAGTCGCCCAGACAGGAAGCGAAACGATCCTCTCGGGCTTTTCAGTTATCGTGACAGTATTTCCTGCAGAATCCTCAACAGTTACAGGCATCCAAGCGGAGACATCCTCAGAAGATATCTGTAATGACCCTGAGTTCACATATGAAGAGGGTTCTCCGGAAGTAGCCGGTGCACACGCAGACGCGAAGATCAGACACCAAAACAACAAAACAGCTAATGATTTTCGAAACATACCAACCTCCAAAACAATTTTATCAAGTCTGATTCTATCCGAAATGGAAGTCGTGTTCATCAAACAAATTTGCGAATTATTGCACTATTATCCAAAACCGATTCAATCCTTCTTTGAAAGAAGCAACTGCAATACCGATGATCCGGGAAGCATACTGAGCGGGCTCTGTGAAAAGCAATCATCCGCACTTTTCGCAGCCGGGTCAATAACACAAATCTTTTCATTACCTTTACAAATGGCATTTTCAGCCTTACTCCCGGCGATCCGGCCTGAAACAGAAGAAAAAACATCCGTTCTGTCTCCGTTACGGTCAACGATCTGTCCAATCATTTCATTAACTTTGACATAGTCACCGATACGTTTGATCACCCTGAATTTCCCTTCAGAAGAGGCCTTGATGTAACGATAAATATCTGCTGTCATTTCTACGATTTCGTCGTCCTGCTCATCAGATCCTCCATCCTGAACATCGACATGTCTTACCTTTATCTCCCTGTTGACATCTGCGATACCATACCTGGAGTTAAAAGCAGTACATAAAACATATTTCGGTCCCGACGAACCATAGTCGTTCCCTTTCAACCCTACCGTAAGGATGTCCGAAACTTCAGGAAACGCTACACCGCTTCTGTCAGGAGAACAATCTATCACCGCCGCAAGTCTGTAAGTCTTCTCAGTTTTATCAGAAGGATCGTCCAGTTCGGCGAAAGCACCCTTTGCATCTCCTCCTCTCGAAAACAGACCAACAGAAGAAAAATCCGGGTCTATCACGACCGGAATGACACCGGCATTCCAAGCCTTCTCAAACTGCCGGATACCCGGAGAAACTAAATAGCCTGAAACACCGTTGACATTGACCTCCGTGTTTTTCACCGCACCGGCAAAACTCATCTCCCTGAATAATGTTTCCGGCTCCTCTTTCTCGGTTATAAGGACTCTGCGCCCGGACGAGTGAAGCGACAGAGCGATCCCTGACCCGATCCTGCCGCCGCCCCTTATCACAACGACATCCGCGACCGTCTCCTCACCTGTCAACGATCGGGAAACACCGCTAAGATAATCTTTTACTTTGCGATCCTTATCCGCTGAACCCAGAAACTCATCCGTTACCTCAAGCTGCACGACATTCTTGAGCCCCGGTTTGATTGACAGTCTGCCTTTATCCCTGTCTGTCATATCATTCAATGCATCTGAGTTTTTCACTGCCAAAACCACCGGAAGTTGCAGCTTATTCTTGTATTTCGTCACGATAGTCTTATATGACTGCCCCTGATACTGTTCACATAACTTTTCTAACAACGGAGCCTTTATCAGTCGCGGTTCAGAAGCAGAAAACACAATATAATGATCGTACCCCTTCATTTCAAGCATCCCTGTTCTTATCATGTTGCTTTCAGATATCTGCCCAAATTCATTTCGCACAACTTTGATATGCCTTCTTATGCATAACTCATATATCTCATCAAAGCAAGTGACTACAAGAAGTTCAGGAGAGTGCACTGACTCGGACATCCAGCGCGAGAATTCATCAAGCATTTCAGCCATCCTGAATCTTTCGTGTTGTTTCAGAAAAGAACCTTCTTTATTTCTGAGTCTTACTTCAAAAGCAGTTGCAATAAAAATAGCTGCTATCTTCATTTTATCCTCCGATCAGACAATTGATTGTCATGCAATAGATTATAACAAACAGGTCGGTGTTTTCAGCAAATACTGATATAATATAATAATATCATATCATATCACGAGCGGTGAATGACCGCGGAATGGAGCTGAATATGGCTAAAGTACCTCACATCCTCATATGTGATGATGATCCTGTAGTACATGAGTCACTGGGGATCTATCTTGATGCTGAGAGATACCCTCACACTTCCGCATATGACGGAGACGAAGCCCTGAAACGAGTTGAGATCGATCAACCTGATCTCATAATATTGGATCTGATGATGCCGAAAAGATCGGGAACAGAAGTATGCAGGGAAGTAAGAAAGACGCTGCAGACACCGATAATCATGCTGACTGCCAAAGGTGAAGAGATCGACAGGATCCTTGGTCTGGAACTGGGTGCGGACGATTACATCGTAAAACCATTCAGCCCCAGGGAAGTGATCGCAAGGATCAAAGCCGTTCTAAGACGTTTTGTCGAGAAGAATACCGGCGGACAGATACTCCGATTTGAAGGTCTCGAGATCAATCTGGATAACTACCAGATCAAGCTTAACGGCGAGATAGTGCCCTGCACCCCTAAGGAAGTGGAGATATTGCATCTGCTGGCATCCAATCCGGGACATGTTTTTGACAGAGACCAAATACTCACCAAAGTATGGGGGTATGACTATATCGGTGACACACGTACCGTAGATACACATATCAAGCGAATCAGACATAAACTGCACACCGAGGAATCCTCATGGGCTCTGATAACAGTATATGGCGTTGGTTATAAATTCGAGTCGGCAAGCTGACCTGTACATACGGAAGTGCATGATTTGAAAAGTTCTCTTCTACGTAAAATTTTATTGATATTTCTTACCTTTGTGATGGTTTTCGTTATTTTGACATCATCACTTTATGTGATCATATCCAGAACGATTTACACAGACATGAAGGAACAGGAACTTAGCCCTAAAGCCGCTACGATTGCCGGGATCGTACTTGCGTACAGAAAGGGCGAGATACCTTTCACCTATTTTCAAAGCATAATATCGGCCGGACCTTCTGCATGGGATGCGTGGGTATTTGTTCTCGACAACGAAGGAAATATGATCATTCAGACAAGGATACCTGTTGAATCAGACCCGAACCGAAGTTTTGTGACAGCAATTGAAAGCAAGACACCTGATGTTCTGTCCGGAAACAAAGTTAACTTCACCGGTTCTCTGCCGAATGACAAGTTCAGGATGATGATCGTAGGTGTACCCGTAATGGATGGGACCGAAGTCACCGGGGCAGTGTTCCTGGCTAAACCTCTCTACGAAATAAATGCAGGAATCAACAGTCTTAACAGGGCTCTTCTCATTTCTACTCTCATATGTCTTTTGCTGATGGGGTTCCCCGTTGTATTTGCATTCAACAGGCTGATAAGACCTTTGAAGGAGACCCGCGATGCTGCGTTGGCATTGGCCGATGGTAATTTTAAAATAAGAGCTGTAATACACTCTGATGACGAGATAGGTGATCTGGCTTCATCATTTAACTTTCTCGCTGAAAGGCTGGAGAAAACCGTTTCTGATCTGACCACAGAAAGAAACCGCCTGATGCGGATACTGAACGGACTTGCTGAAGGTATAATCGCGGTAGACATCAACTGCAATGTAACTCATGCTAATCCTGCTCTTTGGAAGTTGATCCACACACGACAGCTTGGTCAGACTTATGATGGTGATGTTTCTGCTTCCGGAAGAGCTATAATGGTCCGCCCGAGCAATCCTCAGTTTATCAGAAAACAGGTGATCTCAGACGAACGTGTATGGGATGACTTTCGGAATGTCATATTGACATCGGTTCCTGCAGTTAGGGAGATAGACAGAAACGGAAGTATCATACGTATCATCATAACACCGATCGAGGATGAGACCGGGAACAACACCGGAGCTGTGGCGATGCTGACTGATATAACCGAAGCAACGCTCCTTGAACAGACACGAAAGGATTATATCGCTAATATATCTCACGAGCTCAGGACACCGCTGACAGCGATGAGAGGACTTGTGGAGCCTCTTGCTGATGGTCTTGTTAAAACCGAAGAGGATAGGATGAGATATTATTCGATAATCCTCCGTGAAACTATGAGACTTTCCAGACTTATCGAAGATATGATGGAGTTGTCAAGGCTTCAGTCAGGAAACACTACGATCGATACCAGACAGTTCGATATCGCAGACATTGTCAGCGATATCATCGATAAATACAAGGTCATAGCCGCCGATAAAGGTATAACATTGGAATGCACCGATGAACTGGAAAACCTTCCTCCGGTATCAGGAAATCCTGACAGAACCGAACAGGTGCTTGTTATTCTTATAGATAATGCGTTAAAATTCACAGGTGAGGGAGGACATGTCATTATCGGTGTTAAACCTGACAGGAAATCTTCTCCCTCGAAACTCCTTGTTTCTGTTTCAGATAACGGTCCCGGGATCGACGCTGATGTCATCAATAATGTTTTTGACAGATTCTTCAAAGCGGACAAGGCGCGATACGGAACAGCAGGCACCGGTTTGGGACTGTCGATCGCAAAGGAGATACTCGGTGCTCTGGGCGAAAGTATAACTGTGAAAAGTCATAAAGGCAAAGGAACGGTTTTCACTTTCACAATCAAAATAAGAAAGTAGGATCTGATTATTTATGGAAAAGACTGTCATGAGATCTAACCTCCTGATGAAACTCATAAGCTCCGCTCAGACAAGACCGGCAAGGATAATAACACTGAGTTTCCTTTTTGTTATAGTTACCGGTTGCATTCTGCTCATGCTTCCTGTCGCAACGATCTCAGGAGAAAGTGCAGGGATGGTCAGGGCTCTTTTCACAGCGACATCAGCTACTTGTGTTACCGGACTGGTGTTAGTCGATACAGCTACATTTTGGTCAGCATTCGGACAGATAGTTATTTTATGTCTTATCCAGATCGGTGGTCTTGGGCTTGTTACGATAACGACTTTCTTCTTCACACTTTTCAGGCGAAAGCTTGGAATAATAAGTCTTACCGTTGCTCAGGAAAGCTCCGCAGCATTCACGATACAAGATGTGCGTAAGCTTATTGTGAAAATAATATCATTCACTTTTATATTCGAACTGACAGGAGCATTGATTTTTGCCACAAGATTTATACCTGTCTTCGGAAGCAAAGAAGGCATATATAAAGCTGTTTTTCATTCAGTATCGTCGTTTTGTAATGCGGGATTCGACCTGATGGGTAATCACTCCGGACAGTTTTCAAGTCTCACAGCCTGGAACAACGACCCCGTCGTGGTTATTGTTACAGCACTGATGATTATTTCCGGCGGCCTCGGATTCATTGTCTGGGCAGATATCCTCAACCTGAACAGAGAGAAGGGCTTGAACTTTCACACCAAATTAGTTCTGAAACTGACTTCGATACTTATCATATCCGGTGCGGTGCTGTTCTTTATATTTGAGTTTTCCAACATGACATCCGGCTCCATGGGTGATCTGTCATTTTCGCAGAAGATTCAGACAGCGTTTTTTCAATCCGTTACTACCAGAACAGCCGGGTTCAACACAATAGACCAGGCTTCCTTGACTGATAGTTCTAAAATCATCTCATCTATCCTGATGTTCATAGGAGCGTCTTCCGGTTCAACCGGAGGAGGTATCAAGCTCACGACCTTTGCAGTACTGCTTTTCCATATTTTCTCAGAGATCCGAGGTTGTGAAGATACCATGATAATGCGGAAAAGAGTGTCCAGGGCAACTGTTACAAAGTCATTGATCATAATTTCAGTTTCAATGCTATTGGTCATTACTGACACACTTCTTATATCTTCGTTTGAAAGTGCTTCCGGACTTGCCGGCGGTAATACTGCCCTTGACTATCTGTTCGAGTCGATATCTGCATTCGCGACAGTTGGTCTGTCGTCCGCAGGAACGTCGGCATTGCACCCTGCAAGCCATATACTGCTGATACTTACAATGTATATAGGGAGGATCGGTCCGGCAGTTTTCGCTATCGCGATTACAGGCCGTTCACTTAAAGACAAAGGCAAAGTATATCCGGAAGCAAGAATAGTCGTAGGCTGATCATTTCTTTACCATCGTTCTCCAGACAGTCTCATACTGTGACTCATCACATATAAGCAGCACAGTGTCTTCTGCTTTCATGAAAACACTACCGGCAGGCATCACTATCGTTCCGTCCTTACGGGTTATAAGAACGACTTTACTTTCACCGGGAAACTTGTATTCCTGAAGTGTCTTGCTGCATGCGGCAGATTTTTCCGATAGTACGAACTCTACAATAGATTTTGTTGAATCTGATATATTGAAAACGGTCTTCATTCCTTCGTATTCTATTTCCTGCTCGATCATATCCGCAATTATCTGCGTACTCGATACAGGTTTATCAACACCTAGCTTATAAAACATTTCGATGTTCTTGGGATTGTTGACTTTAGCTATAGTCTGTCTGACTCTGAATTTCTTCTTCCCGATCTCACAGGCAATAAGGTTGTTTTCATCTTTCCCGGTAATAGCTACAAGAAAATCCGCATCAGCAGCACCCGCCTGTTCGAGCATAGGTATATTGGTTCCGTCTCCATTATAGACATCGACCTCAAGCTCTGTTGCTATCTTCTCACAGAGCTCCCTTCTTTCCTCAAGAACAACGACCTTATGCTTCGACGCCTGCAAAGTCTTGACGAGATAATATGCGATTTTCCCTCCGCCTATGATTACTACTTTCATTTCTCATTACCTCTGATTCTGTTATGTGTTGACAAAATCACCAGCACATCGCCCTTCTGTACTCTCATCGTCGGAAGAGAAACAGTAAATCTTCCGTCACGGATGAACCCGGCGATATGTTTCTGCATTTTCCTTGATATCTCGATAATCTCCGTTCCGAAATGCTCAGGTTCCAGTGGTATCCGGGAGTAAACAACATCGGTTCCGAAAACTATATCATCCGTAAGATCGTCCTCTTTAGACAAAGCTCTGATCATGGCATTTACTGACAATGTGGTCGAGCATATCGTATTTATTCCGAATTCTTCGAAAAGCTCCTTGTTGCTCGGATTGAATATCCTCGCCACTACCTTCTTAACACCGAATATCTCCTTTGCCACCTGCGCTGTCATCAAGTTCATATTGTCTTCCGGTGTTGCGGCACACAGAGCGTCCGCACCTTCTATACCTGCGCTTTTCAGGATATCCTTATCGATCGGAACACCGTTGATTTTCATACAATCAAGATCGGCAGCGTTCTTCATGAGTTCTTTATCATTCTCTACTATGACCACCTCGTGTCCGTAGGCGATCAGCTCTCTTGCGAGCGATGATCCGACTTTACCGCACCCTATAACTATTACCTGCATTTTATCCCCTTCCTGTCTGCCGATCCCTTATTCGCTTTGCATGATCAGAAACGCCATGATAGACGCTGCTGAAGCAACGTTGAGCGACTCAGCTCTACCCCTCATAGGTATTTTCACAACGGTATCCGCCAGTGCAAGTACAGCGTCTGAAATTCCGTTTCCTTCATTTCCAACGATCAGACCGCATGGTAATCTGAAACTTGTTTCCTGTGTCATTTCATGCCCTTCAAGAGCAGTCGCGCAGATCGTAAATCCTGACTCTCTGAGCATACTGACTGCTTCTTCCATAGATCCCGTTTCAAATATCCTGATATGAAAAACAGAACCCGCAGACGCTCTTATTACTTTTTCATTATAAGGCGAAACACAATCGCGGCTTAGCAGAACACCGTCAAAGCCAAACGCGTCAGCACTACGGATCACATTCCCCATATTCCCGGGATCTGATACACCGTCACAGATCATAAGACGCTTGCAATCAGGCAAACCACTCCACTGAGTCAAAAGTTCATCCGGCATCCTTACAAGAGCAAATACTCCCTGTGTATTGACTGTCTGAGCGATCTTATCCGCAGCTTCCCCGGATATTATAAATGATTCTCCGGCATAGTTTATCAGTTCTTCCGGTATCTCGTATCGTTTCTCTTCGGTCATAAAAAGAGATTCGATCTTCATCCCTGAAGAGAATGCATCTGTGACTGTTCTTAGCCCTTCTACAAATACGAAACCAGCTTTTCTCGGATCTTTCCGGGCCTTTAAAAGAGTCTTTATTCTTATGTTATCTTTTCCGGTTATATTCTGCATATAAAGATTATACTATTTTTCACCAATTTTCTGTCAAAAACCGAAAAGACGGGTCTTACCCGTCTTATCATTTATACCTCCGGACTGATCTGTTATCTTACTTAAGTGCTTTCTTAGCTGTCTCACAGAGATTCGCGAATGCCCCGGCATCCTGTACCGCCAGATCAGCAAGTATCTTTCTGTCAAGTGCTATACCCGCCTTCTTAAGCCCGTTCATGAATTTACTGTAAGAAAGACCATTGATACGCGAAGCCGCATTGATCCTTGCTATCCAGAGACTTCTGAAATCTCTTTTCTTAAGCTTTCTTCCTACATAAGCGTAATTGAGCGATTTCATGACCGCCTGGTTAGCGACACGGAAAATCTTCTTCTTGTGACCAAAATACCCTTTCGCGAGTTTCAGTACTTTATGATGTCTCGCTTTGGTCCTTACAGACCTCTTGACCCTTGCCATATATTTATACCTCCTGATATCTTAAAAATTTGTTTCTTCCCGCATTATTTATAAGGTATCATCTTCTTGATGGTAGCCTCATTGGCAGGGGATGTCATGATCGATTTACGAAGATTTCTCTTACGCTTAGCTGATTTCTTGGTCAGGATATGCTTCTTAAAAGCTTGCGGGCGTTTCACCTTACCGGTACCCGTAACCTTGAATCTCTTCTTGCTACCGCTGTGCGTTTTCATCTTTGGCATTTTATCTATCCTCCTTTTATATATCTGACCCGAGGCAGATCTATTGCTTCTTGGGCATGAGATACATAACCATGTTGCGTCCTTCTACCTTGGGATCCTTGTCCACTACACCAAATTCCTCGCAGGCTGCTGTGAATTGTTTCATTACTTCATAGCCTCTTGAAGTATATGCCATTTCACGCCCTCTGAATTTGATCACCACTTTCACTCTGTCTCCATCGTTCAAGAACCTGCAGGCATTCTTGGTCTTGACTGCAAAGTCGTGTTCTTCAGTTGATATTTTCAACTGCACTTCCTTTACTTCCGTCACTTTCTGATTCTTCTTCGCTTCCCGCTCTCTCTTAGCCTGTTCAAACATGTACTTGCCATAATCCATGATCTTACATACCGGATTATCCGGTGAAGCCGATATCAATACCAGATCCAGGTCCCTTTCGTCGGCTTTCCGTCTGGCCTCATCAATACTTACTACTCCTAACATATCTCCGTTACTGTCAATAAGTCTGACTCTCCCAAACCTGATTTCATTATTTGTCATGAAACCGCCTGACTGCTTAGCTATGCTGACACACCCCCTCAAATTATAAAAAAAACGAACGCATATGCATCCGCTGATAAGTCACCGGTTTCTTGCCGGCAAAAATCTTATTTACCTTTTCGCTTGTTGCTCAAGGTGAGAAACGGATGCTTCTTCTTATTAACAAGCGAATTATAAACGACCATGGTTCAGGTGTCAATAGAAAATCAGAAAATCAAACGTATTCAAACATATATTTCATATCCTGATATATAAATAATCGTAATGCTATGGTATGGTATATTATATTACAAATTCAGGAGAGTATCATGTCCAGATTTTTCACAGACAGAACGATTTCAGACGATGAATTCTCTCTGACGATCAGCGGAAGTGACAAGAGGCATATGGCAGATGTTTTGAGACTAAGACCCGGTGCCCAAGTTGAGATCGCTGACACTGCAGGTAATTCGTATGAGTGCGTGATATCTTCTTATGACCCTGATAATGCATATTTGAATATAGTCAGAAAGATCAGCCGGAGCAATGAACCGGGGCATCGGATCATTCTGTATCAAGGTCTTCCGAAATCCGACAAACTGGAGCACATAATACAGAAAGCGACTGAACTCGGAGTATCTGAGGTTATTCCGGTACTGTGTTCCAGAAGCATACCGAAGTTCCGTGATGATAAGGATATACTTAAGAAGACTGAAAGATGGCAGAAGATATCTTCTGAAGCTGCCAAGCAAACCGGCAGAGATATTGTCCCGGTAGTCCGTGGTCCTGTATCATTCAGGGAAGCTGCTGAGCAAGCCGTGAAGGCAAACATTAGTTTTATCCCGTGGGAATGCGAGAAGCAGACTGATTTCAGACAATTTCTGCGCAAGAGCCGCGGCTCCGAAATACAAGGTACGATTGCTTTCATTATAGGCCCTGAAGGCGGATTCGAAGACACTGAAATAGCATACGCACTTAAACTGGGGATCACACCTGTCACGCTCGGAAGAAGAATATTGCGAACTGAAACCGCCGGTCCTGCTGTACTTTCTATGCTTATGTATGAATATGAACTGGGTGGTCGCTAAGCTTACACCCCTTTACATCCCTTTGCATCCCCTGACATCGATCTCTAAATGACAGATTGACAAGCTATAGACGGATAAGTATAATAGCATTCGTTCGGATAGAACATAAACAACATGCGCCCGTAGCTCAATTGGATAGAGCGTCTGGCTACGGACCAGAAGGTTGTGGATTCGACCTCTGCCGGGCGCGCCAAATGTCAAATGGGGACGGAAGTGAAGAGTTACCTCCGTCCCCATCCATCCATCCATCCAACAAGGTGGTACTTATGATCAAATCGTTCGACCTAATAACTATTAAATCTGAAATACACAGTGATCATTTCAGAGATGTCTTTTCAGCTTTGTATGGCGATAATAATCAGACACTGTCTTACCAGTCAGAAAGATATCTCAGGCTCGCGGGTCTTTTCACGAAGCAATACCCCGGGATCGGTTCTTTCAGGATCTTCAGCGCACCCGGAAGAATAGAGATAGCGGGCAATCATACCGACCATCAGGGCGGCGCAGTGGTCTGTGCTTCAGTCGACCTGGATGTCATCGCATTCGCTGCGCATAATGATGAGAACATCATAAGAGTAAAGTCCGAAGGACACTCATCTTATGACGTGATAGATCTCTCTGTAATCGAACCGCAGGAATCCGAGAAAGGCTCATCCGCAGCTCTTATAAGAGGCGTTGCCGCAGGATTACTGAAAAGAGGATTCAAAGTCGGCGGATTTGATGCCTATACGACCAGCAACATCCTTAAAGGATCCGGACTTAGTTCATCAGCAGCTTTCGAGATTTTGATCGCAACGATCCTCAACTCGATGTATAATAATTCATGCATACCACCTCTGACACTTGCAGAGGTCTCTCAGTTCGCGGAAAACAAGTACTTTGGGAAACCAAGCGGGCTTATGGATCAGTGCGGGTGTTCTTTTGGCGGAATAATGACAATAGATTTCAAGGATAAGGAAAATGCCAAAGTGACTCCGCTTTCCGTAGATTTCTCTGAATCAGGATACCTGCCTGTTATAACCGACACTAAGGGAGATCACTCTGATCTCACGGGTGAATATGCCGCTATCACAGAAGACATGAAGAAAGTCGCATCATTTTTCGGAGAAGAGATATTGAGCAGGGTGGATCCTGTAGTTTTTTACCGAAAGCTTGCTGATGTTTCCAAAGCGACCGGAGCAGGAGCAGCACTAAGGGCAATGCACTTTTTTGCCGACAACGAACGCGTCCCTCAACAGGCTGCTGCGCTTTCATCCGGTGATTTCGCGAAATTTCTTACATTGATATCCGAATCCGGTATCTCATCATGGACACTTCTCAGAAACATCTTCCCCGCATCACATCCGGAAAGGCAACAGGTAGCTCTTGGACTTGCCGCATCATCGGAATATCTTCGTGGCATGGGAGCCTGTCGCGTTCACGGCGGAGGATTCGCAGGAACTATTCAGGCATTTGTTCCGAAAGATATGTTGGACGGTTATGTCAGAAAGATGGAAGAATTGTTCGGACAGGGTTCATGCAGCGTAGTTCAAATCAGGAATATACCGGCGTCTGAACCTTTTGCCTGATAATGAATAAAGAAATGTCACATGAGTACTACATGAGAAAAGCACTTGCGCTTGCGAAGAAAGCATCCGCAGAAATGGAGACTCCGATCGGGGCGATCATCGTAAAGGATGGTGAGGTCATTGCAAGTGCATATAATCAGCGAGAAGGCAGACAGGACGTTACTTTACACGCGGAGATATCTGCCATCCGCAAGGCCTGCAAGAAGCTTCGTTCATGGCGGCTTGACAACTGCGATATATATGTCACATTGGAGCCTTGCGTTATGTGCGCAGGAGCTATTCAGCAAGCAAGGATCAGGAAAGTTTATTTCGGTGCATTCCAGCCGAAAAGCGGTGCCGTTGTGTCAAAGGCGAATATATTCGATATAGAACTGAATCACAAAGTGGAATACGAGTCCGGCATCCTTGCCGATGAATCTGTCAGCCTGCTTAATGGATTTTTCAGCAATATGAGAGAATCTGACCGTGCTACCGGTCTCAGTAAAGGTCAGAGAAAATCACTCAACAGATCGTCTCTCCTTGAGCTGCCTGGCGATGGTGATCTTAGCGTCCCTGGCCGCGATTGACTGGCGTTTGTCGTAATTCTTCTTACCTCTGGCCACGCCCACCTCAATTTTCACTTTACCGTTTCTGAAATAACACAAAGTCGGGATAAGGGTAAGCCCTTGTTGCCTGACTATACCGAAAAGACGCATTATCTCCCTCTTATGCATCAGGAGCTTGCGAGTGCGCAGCGGGTCCTTGTTCGATCTGTTTCCCTGTTCGAACGGACTGATGTGACAGCCTACCAGCCATATCTCACCATCCCTGATATTGACATAGCTTTCCTTGATATTTATATTCCCCTGCCTTATAGATTTAACTTCGGTTCCGGACAACTCGATTCCGGCTTCTATCTTTTCCTCGATGAAGTATTCATGATAAGCTTTTCTGTTATCCGCTACAACTTTTACACCTTTGACCGCGGCCATTCTTCGTTTCTCCTGATTATTATTCATTAACTCTGACGAATTATGATTATAGCATATAATATGCATCATATTTTGCAAGATTCATCCGGTTTTACACATTATCCACATAGTTATCCACATTATGCGGCAAAAACAAATCCCCTCAAGCCTCGAAATGACACATATCTGTAATATTTTCCACACTTATCAACCTCTGAGTGGAATATTCACTCTATTCATCAGAACATTCAACCGACCTCCGGATAACGAAAATACTTTCATGATTCTTGTAGGAAATGTGGTACCGGAGGCTGGATTTTTGTTGAAAATGAGAGCTTGATTATCCTTCGTGAAAGTGATTTTACCACACTCGTAAACACGTCATGCAATTTCAGAAGAGAATTCCTGCATCAATGCTTCGCACCCGGTGAAAGTGTGGCAAAAGCATTGAGATCCATGCCGTCGCGATTCCCCTTTAAGTATGAGTAAGTCCCGGCGCAAGCTATCATAGCTGCATTATCAGTACAGAAGACACTTTCGGGAATATAGAGCCTGAGACCGGATTTGTCAGTCTCGTCACGCATCATCTTTCTGAGAAGACTGTTCGAAGCAACACCACCCGCAACACATATGGTATTCATTCCCCGAAGAGAAGCCGCTTCCATCGTATGATTTACCAGAACAGAGACCACAGCCTTCTGAAAACTTGCGGCGAAATCACTTATGCATCCTGAAATATCGTGTTGATTGATATGATTAAGAGCAGCCGTCTTAAGACCGCTGAACGAAAAATCCAGAGAGCCGTCAGGAAATCTGGTACGCGGAAATGTAAAAGCGTCAGGATCTCCGTCAGCTGCGCATTTATCTATCAGTGGTCCGCCCGGATACCCCAGCCCGATCTTGCGCGCGATCTTGTCAAAAGCCTCACCGGCCGCATCATCCCTTGTCCTCGCTATCGTTTCGTAAGCAAAATCCTCATTTACCAGGATTATGTGGCTATGCCCGCCTGAAACGACCAGAGATATGAAAGGCGGCTGCAACTCGGGATTACCTATGAGATTAGCCAGGATATGCCCTTCTATGTGGTTGACACCTATAACAGGCTTCTTCCAAACTGAAGCAAGACCCTTAGCTGCACAAGTTCCTACAAGGAGTGCCCCTATGAGACCCGGTCCGCATGTAACTGCGATAATATCGAGATCCGGCCCACTGTAACCGGCTTCTTTCATAGCGTCATCGATCACCGGAAGTATCGTTTCAACATGCTTTCTTGAAGCGATTTCCGGAACTACTCCTCCGAATTCTTTATGGATATCTATCTGAGACGCTATTACATTGGAAAGTACCGTCCTTCCTCCGATAACAACGGATGCCGATGTTTCATCACAGGAAGATTCTATTCCCAGACATTTGAAATTTTCAGGTACTGTTATCATGATGGTCTCCGCCGGTTTGCGCGTTCGATTTCGCTTGGTTAATGATATAATAGTGATGTTTCAAAATCAAGCCCCTGAGGCTTCCTGATGTTTCGGAGGGATCATGAAGCAATTCACAATAAGAAAAGAAAAGCGCAGACTGTCGCTTTTTGTCAGAATAATTGTAATACCCTTATGCTTCATTGCGCTCGTGCTTCTGTCTACAGGTATTTACGCATTTATCGGAGCCAATAAGATCACTCGTTTGCCGTCTGAAACAAGCGAGGACTTCCCGGCTAATATCCTTCCGGTTTTCACTAATGCCTCATTTACTTCCCTCGACGGACTTACTAAACTTGAAGGCTGGCTTTTCAGAACATCGCAAGATCCCATAAGCACAGTGATCATGATCCACGGCTTTGGTCGTGACAGACTTCAGTTCGGAAGCGATACTGTCCGGTTGTATGATTTCTTTCTTAATAAAGGATTTAACGTTCTTTCGTTTGATCTGCGACATTCAGGAGTTTCCGGTGGCAACATCTCTACGTTCGGATATACAGAATGGCAGGATGTTCTTGGTGCGATAAGCTATGTCCGCAAGACTACATCTACGACTGACGCAGTCCTGTTCGGTTTCGGGAGCGGTACAGCTGCAGCTCTGATGGCATACGAACATCTGCCTGAGGCCGGCGGTGATGATGAAGATATCGATTATAATATCAGGGTCCTGGGATTTGACCGCAGCTATATAAGAGCTTTTATCCTGGATTGTCCGCAAGTGACTGCGGACGATTACATCGGCCTTATCAGTTCAGATAAACTTCCTGCGGGCAACAGTCTTGGGAGGATCGTAGTTCCATATGCTGTAAGACTGTCGTCAGGAATGGATCACAGGTACAATCTGGCTGCAATACTGTCAAGAACCAATCTGCCGGTACATTTGATACATGGTGAATACAGCAGCGAAGAGACTCTTAAGAGCTCTCAGATGACGATAACTGAAAGAATCAGGATATTTCCGGACAGGACCACTGTTTACGAGATACCTGGACAGGAAAACGGCATAACTCCGTATTGTGACATACTTTACGATCCTTCGGGATATACCGGCTCGTTGTCTGACTTTATAAGCTTGTTTCTGCCTTCATAATCAGCTTTCAGTTTAGCAAATTTCTCAGTTTTCATAAACCGTGGAAGCACTGCTGCATATATCACGACCAACAGCAGAGCAGCAAGAGATATCCCTACACCTTCAAGAAGTCCGGGTGTCATATAACTGAACCTGATCTCATTTGCTCCTGCCTTGACAGGTACAGCCATGAATCCGACATTTGCTTTGACGATATCTACCTTCTCACCGTTGACTTCAGCGGTCCATCCAGGCTCATACGGAACAGAGTAGAAAGCAAGCGTATCAGAATTCACCGTGATCCTGCTGTCAAATCCACGATTGTCTCTGGCAAAATGATCGGCTGATTCGCTTCTCCTCATATTACTGTTTTCCTCAAGCTTATAACTGCTCGTATCAGGGTAATACCCTTCTTCGATCTTTCCGAAATACTTAGCGTATTTTGCCTCATCCTCAGCATCAAGAACGATCGCTTCGAGTAATATGCTTTCTCTGGATGATTCAGAAAGCTCCATCCAGGCTTCCCTTGAGATATATTTGTCATATGTGAATCCTAATGGTATGTAATTCTTATTTTCCCAGATACCGAATCCGTTCTGTTCATCGATCTTCTCGAATCCGTCCATGCCCAGTTCCTCGTCCTTTTTGCCGTAAAAAACATATTTAACAGACAGGAAAGTCCTCATATGCAATTTCTCTGATTTGGGCCTTGAAGCAACATTCCTCTCAACTCCGATAAGCGGGTAAAACTCAATGATCGAACCCGGTACAATACTGTGGAATGCGTGTATAGACGGTATCCGCCAGAACATTCCGGAATTTTCTTCACCGTCTTTAACATCGATCCTTATGTCGTCTATACCCGGAAGATCGATCTTCTCTCTACCCTTGATGTTACGCTCCACATATGCTGCCGGGTCCTTTATCCCGCTGTATCGTGCGATGATCATATTCAGATTGGCATATCCGACGATGATAGCACAGAGGATAGTTATGGCAGTGAAAGCAAATCCTTTGGATCTTCTTCTTATTACAAAAATCAACAAATAAACCGAAACAAGACAAAACGTCACAACACCAAGATATGCCCAAAGTCTTTCCGGATACTTGGCAAGAGGTTTCTCAGTTTTCGGGTCGATTATTAACCCGAGCGGCAACGCGATAAACGCGGATATCCCTGCAGTCCATAACAGACCTGCCTTCCAGTCCCTGGCTGAACTTTCCTGGAGAGCTTTTCCCGTAGCCAGTGCAGCCATCAGAACAAGCATATAGAACCATCTTGTATAGTAGCTGGAACTTAGCAGCTGGAACGATGCATTCAGCGGAGGAATAAAAGCCATCACTACAAGAGTCGGAACCAGTCTTGAAAGCCAATCCTTATTGTACCTTCTGGACCATGCTATAACGCCCGACATCCCGAAAAGAGGCAGCCACGCACTAACTGAAGACCATTTAGCTCCGGCATCGGGGTAAAAATTCAGTTGGGAAGGTATCTCCGGCGGGAAAAAGAAAGCCTGAAGGATCTGCATGGGACGCTGTATCTCATAATATGTTATCAGCGCCCACCCGGTAAGCTTATTATCAGCCCTTGGCAATTGGATCGTAGTAAGTACTGCCGGCAAAACTATAAACGCAGCCATAGCGAATCCTGCAACAGATTCAAAGATAAGCATTATGAATTTCTTCAGATTGAAACTCGGCCACGCACCATGATATAACCTGAAGAAAAAGTAAATAACGATGAATACCACTTCAGCTACAAAGAAATAGTAATTGGTCATCGCATTCAGGAAAACGGTGAACGCGAATATCCCCTTTCTGTCCTTCTCGAGCAATTCCTCCAAGCCATATAGCATAAGCGGAAAAAAAGCGATCGCGTCATGAAAATGATTGAAAAAGATATTATAGATCGAAAAACTGGAGAACGCATACAACAGCGCAGCGATAAGCGTGTAATTCTTATTCTTCAGAAACCTTGAAATATACAAGTACGCAGTTACCGCGGAAACAGCGAATTTAAGGCAAAGTACCCATGGGATAGCCATCGGCACCCAGGATGAAGGAAGGATCAGCTGAATAAGGAAGAAAGGGCTTCCGAGAAGATAAAAGGCATACGAACCTATAAAATTGGCACCCAGATCCGTGTTCCAGTTCCAGAAAATGTTCCCGCTCTTGACCGCATCATTAGCCAGCATGTTAAACGGGATCTGCTGACAATTGAAGTCCCCGAGATAGAAAAAGTAGCCTTTATCCTGAATGACATAAGGCAGGAAAAAAGCAACGGCAAGAAACATCGACAGCAGAAAAACAAAGCCATACTCCTTGCGCTTATTTAAACCATTCATATCAAAATTGTGAAAGTTCATGTATAAGTGCCCCTCTGAAGATTGCTTATTGTACGGACAAGCAGGACGAAAAGTTCCGCTTTTCCGGAAATCACATCATATCACGTTTCTTGAGCCACCACAGCACAAGCCCTGAAATTATACCTGAACCGGCTACGATAGCAATAAATGGCCATGGCATCTGAGCAAAACTTTCTGTATTATCCCATGGCATAGGAAAATTCTGTCCGAAAAAGCTGTAAATGACCGTCGGAACAGATAAAACTATTGTCATGGCAGCCATGAATTTCATTACAACGTTCAGATTATTCGAAATTATCGAAGCATATGCGTCCATCGTACTGTTTATAACAGAAGCATAAATATTAGCCATATCATATGCTTGTCTGTACTCGATGCTGACATCGTCAAGAAGTTCCTGGTCGTCTTCATAAAGTTTAATATACTTGTTACGCATCATTTTCTCCAGGACCCCTTCATTGGACTTAAGTGATGTCGAGAAATATATAAGGGACTTGCCAAGCTCCATAAGTTTGAAAAGTTCTTTATTGCTTATAGACTTTGTCAGCTGTCTTTCCGCCGCTTCAATAGTTTTATCCATATATCGCAGAAACTTCAGATAGTCCTTGGCACCTGCGAACATTATCTGAAAAGTAAATCTTGTTCTGAATTCTGTCTTGAAATTCTTGACTCTGTTAGCTTTAAACTGATCAAGCGTTGTGCTTTCACGAAGCGAGATCGTAACTATATGCTTTCCTGTAAGTAAAATGCCAAGCGGTTGTGTCTCATATTTCGCGTAAACGCCATCCCTGCGCACATATGGAAGGTCAGTAATGATAAGGATCTGTCCCTCGTCCTCCTCAACGTCGATACGCGGTCTTTCTTCCTCATCAAGAGGATATCTCAGAAATTCAGATGGTACTCCGAGAGCGGTCTCAACCACCTCAAGCTCATCTTCAGTCGGAGCTGTCAGGTCTATCCAGCAGTTCTCCGTGATTTCAGTGAGTTGTTCGAGTTCGGTGTGTACCTTTCCGCTGATATCATGTGTGATTGTACGGAAAATTTCAAGCAATGTCCGGGATCCTCCTTAACTTTCTGATTATAACATTAAGACCGTGGTCAAGCCAACTTCGAATCTCCATGACGAACCATCAGCATGGTCAGGAAAGCAAGCATTACGAAAAGGGCTGCATACGGCATCAAAGTAACATACCCGACATATTGAAGAAGCAGGCCGGAAAGTATCGGTGTAGCTACTTGCGCAGCCATTGAAAAAGTATAATAAAACCCGGTGTATTTACCGACATCAGCTCCCTTAGCCATCTCCAATACCATAGGCAGCGAATTTACATTGATACTGGCCCAGGCTATACCGGCAAGCGTGAAGTTGACAAACATCACAGGGCTGTACTCAGTATAGATAACAGCGGTACCAAAGCTTAAGGCCAGCAGTATTATACCGAACATTATGCTCTTCTTTCGACCGACCTTTGTAGAAATAATACCTATAGGAATAAAAGCCACAGTCGCGGATATCACTGCGACCATAAGTATGAGCGATGCCTGAGTGGTCGTCATACCCAGGCGATTGACTGCATACTTGGAGAATGCTGTCGTAACAGCGTTATATCCCATGAACCAGAGCGAGATAGAAATCAAAATGAACACCAGGCTTTTCCTTACTGCTTTCGGAAGCTTCTCCACAGAGACAGCTCCTTTATCTGATTTTTCAGGTTTATTCTCATCTGCCTCTTCGGGATCTATGCCGGCAGCAGCACTATCTTCTCTCATTTTCCTGACCAGCAGAGGCTCTCTTATCGTTATCGCTACGATCACCATGGCAACAAGCATCATGATTCCGACTGCTATGTATATCGGATAGTAATTCGCTTCCAGAGGTTTAGTCGCATCCTTAGGTGCAATGATAGAATTCAGTGCCAGTATTATCGCTCCGCCCAGTGCGCCCATAAGATTTATTATCGCGTTGCCCTTGGAGCGAAGCGGCTTAGGTGTGATATCCGGCATCAAAGCAACTGCCGGCGAACGGTATGTAGCCATCAGTATCAGCACAAATCCAAGCACGATAACGAAAGGGATCGCCTGCATTCTGTGAGCTGTATAAGGGATCAGCATCATCGCTGTTACTGAAGCTATCGTACCCAGAACTATGAACGGCATACGCCTTCCGAAAGGAGTCTTAAGCTTATCTGAAAGCATACCGAAGAGCGGCAGCATAAACAGCGCGATTATGTTGTCAAGGGACATGATAAATCCCGCCAATCCGTCATTCATCTGAAAATTATTCTTCAGGATGAGCGGTATAGCGAAATCATAAAGTTGCCAGAATGCGGAAATAGAAAAAAAGGCCAGTCCAACAAGAATAGTATTCTTATAATTCAGTTTCATATTCATAGCATCACCGTCAGTACCTTTCAGTTTTATTTAGAGTTTAACATTACAAAGAGTGCATTTCAATCGATTCCTGTTGAGCCGAATCCGCCTTTTCTGTCATTACCTATCCCTTCGACAGAGCAAACCTCTTTCCACTTGATAACAGGAACTTCCTTGAGTACGAACTGAGCGATCCGGTCACCGGGCAATATCCTGTAAGTTCCTTCAACATTACCCTTTGAAGCTACTCCGTGATACCCCTCACCGCCGGTTCTGCAAGTGTTCGTTATTATTATCTTTATCTCGTCTCTGAAACCGGAGTCAATCGTCCCCGGGCTGTTGGATATCCTCAGCGGCGTATTCAGTGATATCCCGCTTCTCGGTCTGACCTGTATCTCATAACCTTCAGGAATAGCAACTTTAAGACCGGTGGGAACAGCAACAGTCTCACCGGGCCTTATCAACACTTCACAAGCCGCTGAAACATCCATTCCCGCGTCTCCCTCTCTCGCATAAACAGGAACAGAAACACCTTCCCTGCAGACATTTATCAGAACTTCGATTTCCTTCATAACACCTCCGCTAATACAAAATATATCTATTGCCTAAATTTCAGATGATCCCTTTACTATAAAATGAAGTACCGACATAACTATCCGTTCTTACACCTTCACGCAAAGCAGCAGCTCTAAAATTCAAAGCTGCCCTTGCTCCGGTATCACCGTCCGGCTCTGTCAGATATGTCCTCATAAGTTCAACCAGCTCACGCCTTGTCTCAATACTCTCGTCATAAAAGTACAACCTTGCAATGACACCTGATCCGCCCGCTGCTTTCACCACCTCGCCCGGTGCGCAAAGAATATCCGGAGACAGTATCTCCGAAGTGCAGACCTCCGGATGACATACTACAGGAGAATAGCTTCCCTTCCTGTCCTTAAGTCTGAACCTTGCATCGCTGTGGCATATCGTGCACCCGGACCTGTTATACCCCACCGGGCAATGCTCGCTGTACATAAGTCTTATCCTGCCGTAAGCAGGCAGTTCAAAGCACCCGTACGGAACATCAGAAACGATTTCTTTGATCCTGTCAAAATGCAGTTCCTGAGAAGGGACAAGCGAAAATGCACCTTGACGGAACACCTCTGCGGCGGCATACGAATTAAAGACATTGGCAGATGAGTCCCTCATGTCGGTCGATCCTGCACTTTCCGCAAGAAATCTGTTACCTGGGTTTCCGGATAACACAGCCCAACTCCCGGCTTCCCCGATCTTCCTCATGACCGGCTCAAGCAACTCTCCGGTTTTCCCATTGTAGGCCGGAGGAAGACAGATCGCTACCCTTGTATCAGGGTATTTAAGTTTAAGCTTTCGCACAGAGTCGAATGCTTTCTCACTCAGAAAAGACCAGACCGGCAACTCATAAATATCTGCTCCGCAATCAAGTGTCTCCGGTTCTCCGTCCCAGTCATATAAATAGACAGAAACCATTGATCCCGATTCCCTGACCGCACCATCCGAACGCTCCACGAAAGCGGAAACACTACTCACATCACGTTTGAAACTTTCAATAATAACTCCGCTCAGCACATCAAGAGATTCTCTTCTCAACCTGTTCAGGAGAGAGACCGGAACGGCCGGCTCACCGTTGATCATTATATCTCTTGTCACAAAAGCTGTGTCCCCTGTTCTGGACAACTGAGCTGCACATCTTTCAGATGAAACAGGCTGATACTTGTCCGAAACCTCATGTTCGATAACATACTCGGAAGCAAGTCCTGTGGAAGGTCCACCGACGACCTCCCATCTGATGCTTATACTGCCCGGAATCGATTCGAAAACACCTTTGATCAGTGTCTTTCCGATATCCGCTTCAGCAGCAGTCTTCGCCCCGGCCGTATCATTCATCCTGAATACTTTATCTCCCGGCTTGATACGTTCAATAACATCGGGATGGAACCCCTTTATCCTTACTCCGTTAGCTGTCCTTACAGGTTCAGAGACCGGTGCACTGCATATCTCATCAGCGACGGAGATTCTTCTCACCGAGACCACATCACCCTTACCGGGCATATCCGCCATATCTTTAGCAGCATACTCAACAACGCCAAGCCTTGAGTTCATCGCAATGACCTCACCGATCTGAATGCCATGACTGCCGGTACGTGCTCCCGTCATCTTATCGTCAGACTTCACACCTCTTACATAATGATCTGTAAACCGACCGCCTCTGTTATAAGCCAGCAACAGATCTCTTTCATCCTCATCACGGACGACCCCCTCATCGATCACTTTGCGGTAAACGCCGGTAACTATGCCGACATAGTCCGGACTCCGCATCCGCCCTTCGATCTTAAAAGAATCCACACCGGCATCCGTAAGAGCGTCGATGTGTCTTAAGTCCGCCATATCCTTAAGACCAAGTCGGGGAAAAGATTTCCCGGACCCCTTGCCGTTTGTTTCTAACTCATACTCAAGTCTGCAAGGCTGTGCGCACTCACCCCTGTTCCCGCTCCTGCCGCCCATAGCGCCGCTCATAAGACACTGTCCGGAATAACAGACACAAAGTGCTCCGTGTATGAAAACCTCGGTTTCCATGTTCAACTCGTGAGCGCGCCTGGTAAGCCCGGAAATATCTTCAATATCCATTTCTCTGGGAAGAATGATCCTTGAAAACCCGATTTCAGAACATGCCTGCAAAGCATTTTCGTCATATATAGTCGCCTGAGTGCTGGCATGCAAAACTATATCCGGTATTATCCTTCTGATTTTAGCGGCAAGCCCCATATCCTGCACGATCACAGCGTCAACACCCTGCCGCCAGGCCATAGCAGCGATCCCGACTGCATTGTCGATCTCATCATTCGTCAAAAGTGTATTCAATGCCAGATGGACTTTTACGGATCGCAAGTGAGCATGATCGATCGCGTCCACTAACTCTTTATCTGAGAAATTGCCCGCTCTAGCCCTGGCACTGAAAAGTGAAGCGCCTATATATACTGCATCCGCACCATTACCGACGGCTGCTTTTAACGCGGCAAAATCCCCCGCCGGCGCCAGCAATTCCGGTTTCCTCTTATTTTCACTGTTAATGTTCAATCTGTCTCCTCCTGCATAACCATCCTTGTTGGATTATATCAGATATTTAAGCTCCATTGATGATTTTGCCGTCTCATAATGTATAATATAGATTGATCCAAAACAATATCAGGATTTTGCGGGGTGATCAGATGAACAAGAAAATGTGGAGCGGCAGATTTTCGTCGGAAACGGACGCCGGAGTGGATTCATTCAATTCCTCCATAGCTTTTGACAGCAGAATGTATAAACAGGATATACGCGGGAGCATAGCTCACGCATCGATGCTTGCCGACAGCGGGATCATCAGCCGTTTCGATTCTGACAGCATCATAACAGGACTAAAACAGATAGAATCTGACCTGGATGAAGGCCGGCTGGATTTTGATCCAGACGCCGAAGATATCCATATGTTCATCGAATCACAACTGACTTCAAGGATTGGTCAGGCAGGAAAGAAACTTCACACAGGAAGAAGCCGCAACGATCAGGTAGCTTTGGATATGAAGCTTTATCTCCGGGACGATATCGAAGAAATGAAAAGATATCTGGTTGGTTTTTGCCGTACACTGCTGCATCTCGCGCAGGCAAATATCGAGACTGTCATGCCGGGTTACACTCATCTTCAGCGTGCTCAGCCGATCACTTTCGCTCACCACCTGATGGCATATGTTCAAATGTTTCAGCGCGACCTTTCGCGTCTTGAGGACTGCCTGAGACGCATGGATACATCTCCTCTTGGTGCCGGAGCTCTTGCGGGCACGACATATCCTCTGAACAGAGAATCCACGGCTAAAGCACTTGGCTTTTCAGGTCCGGTATTGAACAGCCTTGACGCGGTATCTGACAGGGATCATGTTATTGAATATACTTCAGATATGGCGATCATAATGGTCCACATTTCAAGGCTTTCCGAGGAAGTGATACTATGGTCAACAACCGAATTCGGGTTTGTAGACCTTGACGACGCATTCAGCACCGGCAGCAGTATAATGCCTCAGAAGAAGAATCCCGATGTAGCTGAACTGTCAAGAGGAAAATCCGGAAGGGTATTTGGCGACCTTATGGCTTTGCTTACGATAATGAAGGGGTTGCCGCTTGCTTATAATAAAGATATGCAGGAAGACAAGGAATCGGTTCTGGACGCATCAGATACCGTGAAGAGCTGCCTCGGGGCATTTACCGGTATGATAAAGACACTCAAAGTCAACAAGACCGCGATGGCTTCAGCTGCCGCAGGAGGATTCACCAATGCCACGGATCTGGCCGATTATTTTGTCAGAAAAGGCCTTCCTTTCAGGGACGCTCATGAAGTTTCCGGCAAGCTTGTCGCTTATTGTATTTCCAAAGGCCTGACGCTGGAACAGTTGCCTTTGGATGTGTACAGAGAATTCTCCGATCTTGCAGAAGATGACCTTTACGATGCGATCGGACTTATGAAATGTGTTAACGACAGAGATCTGACCGGCGGACCCGCTTTCGAAGTAGTTAGGAAACTGATAAAGGAATCCTACGTTGAACTTGAAAGGTATTCTTCAAGCGTAGTCTGATTAAAGTTGCTGAACTCTTCTGCTTCAGTTTCTGTAAGCGGCTCATCTTCCGGTAATTCCGGTTCAGGTTCAGGCTCAGGATCGGGTTCAGACTCAGGTTCATGTTCTGGTTCAAGCTCTCCGTCCCGATACCCACATGCTTCGTCGTCATAAATGTCCGGATCATCAGGTGGTATCAGTGTGATCGGATCATCATGCTCTTCTTTAGTTTTAAGCGAAGCCAGTTCAAGCATAAGCTGTTTATTAAGCTCATTTACCCTTAGAAGCTCCTTCTTCATCTCGAAATTCACATCACGCTGAACATATAACTCCTTGCTGCAGGCTTCAAGATCACCCACAGCCTTCTTACTTTCTTCAAGCACAGTGTCATATTCAGAAGAGATCTTTTCAAGACTGTCCATAAGATTTATTATCAGAAGTACAGCATTCTGCATGCCAGACAATGAAGGATTGGCGACCATTGCAGCCTGATACGCCTCATCGGCTTTCGCTGCGATCATTCTCATATACTCTTCATTTTCATTTGCCAGCAGATGGTAAGTAACTCCGCCGATAGAAACGTCAATTCTGTGTGGTTTGATGCTATCCTTACTCATTCGATCTTCCGTATTCCGGCATCAATGCCTTCTGCAAATTCAGTTATCTGTGTCAAAAAGCTCCGCAAGTCCTTTATTAGATATCGAATCAACAAACTTATCTACTATATCAGGATCAAATTGATCACCCTTGCAACGATTCAGTTCTGCGATACCCTCTGCAAAAGTCTTCCTTTCCTGATATGGCCTTTCAGATGTCATAGCATCAAAAGCGTCTATCACAGTGAGGACCCTTGCAAGATAACTTGTTTCTGTTCCCATTATACCATTTGGATAGCCTTTGCCGTCATATCTTTCATGATGCTGCAAAATGATATCGTAAACCTTATCAAGGTTCTCAACATTCTTTATCATTTCGGCACCGATCGCGGGATGAGTCTTAAGTATCTCCCACTCTTCCTGAGTAAGCTTGCCCGTCTTTCCGATGATCTCCTTAGGCACATCTATTTTACCTATATCGTGAATATAAGCAGCATAACAAAGCTGCCTTTTATCTTCTTCATTCAGCCCGATATCCTCTGCAAACTGCCTGCAATAAGCCGCGACTCTCTGTAAATGAGTATATGTGAATTTATCCCGTGAGTTGATAACCGAAATAAGCGTTCTGATCGATGTCATGATGTTGTCTGAATCAAAGCTTGCTTTGTCACTTATATTAAGCTCGTCAAGGATAGAAACATATGTCTCGACTCTGTTCTTTCTGAAAAGTTTAGCCTTGTATAACGCCTCATCTGCATTTTTCAGCAGATCCGGCCTTGCATTACTCATTGGATCATAAGTTGCTATACCTATAGACATTGTTATCTTTTCATTCGGCAGATGCTCTTCTCCCTTGAATTCAAGCTCAGCAAATTTCTTTCTTATCGAATCCGCAAGTACCCTGGCCTCAGATGACTCAAAATTATCCAGAATTATTGCGAACTCATCCCCGCCATATCTGAAAGCCGGATAATCAGGCTTAAGTACTTCGGAGAAAAACACCGCAACACTTTTCAATAGCGCGTCACCTTTCTGATGACCATGTATATCGTTATACTGCTTAAAATAATCCAGATCGCACATCAGCAGAGACAAAGGCCGCTTAGTTTTATTCGACTTCTCCATGGAATTCTTCAGACTTTCATGAAAACACCTGTGATTGTACAGACCGGTCAGATTATCCTGATTGATCAAAGCACTCAGTTTTCTTATATGTTCTCTTTCAAGATCGACATAATATCCTACGGTCGCTGCCACGATAAAGAACAAGCCCACAAGACTCAAATCATCTTCAAAATAATAGTTAACGCCATTCTTCGGGACCAGTATCAGATCCATGATCGTGATCAGTGATGCAGATATCCCGGCAATTATGAGCCCACCTTTTAGTCCGCTCTCAATAGTATAAGAAACGATCAGAAAAATAAACAGAAACTTGAAATTACTCTCATACAACCCTGTGAAAAATATAGCTCCGGAATAGAATAAAATAAATATCGCCGGCTGAGCGATCTTATAAAGCAGTTTATTACTTTCTTTTCCCTTTCGTTCGAAAAAAATCCAGAGAAGGTATGTGAAGGTAAGGATAAACAGAATTATTATTGCATTCACAGTATTCAAAAACTGCAATTCCTGATAATTATCAAATTCCTTCTGAAAATATCTGAAGTATGCAATTACAGAAAACAGCAGTGACGACAGTTTAACTAAGAATAAGATATCCTGGATCTTCTTATGTTTTAAGCTTTCGATTCCGGTCATAATCACCTTATTCTGTATAAAGGAGCTTAGTTGCTAAGCTCCTTTATACTTTTCTGATTCAAGTATTTCGTTCTAGTTATCCTGCAGGCTCTTCGGCTCTTCGGGCTGATAAATGAACCACATACAAGCAGAAGTAGCCACAGTAGCTGCTATCAGAGTCGCAGCTACGGCAATGGATGCATACAAGGATTTCATGTTAATTTTCATTATTATTATGACCTCCTTTCATAGTGATGATCCCGTATATCAAACGGTCAGATCCTTCGATCAGTAAACGACCCGGTCCGGTAAGTGTACCTATCTGCCATATCACAGAAATGAGCAGGCAGAGAAGTGCACTTATCGCGAGTTCCAGGTTACCTCTCACGAAGAACAATCCCGCAGATACCAATAAGTAAAATATTATGACTATCAAAGTCCGGATCTTGAGTTTTCGTCTTTTAGACACACTTTTAATTGGTTTATTCGGACTGTCAACGGGCACCTTCATTATTACAATAACAATAGCAAACATAAACGTCAATACAAGGACGGTTAGTAGTATCGCATCGGATTGGATGATCCCTGCAAGCCATTTCCCCAGGAAAGCAAATCCTATGCACAATATCGTACTGAG
>JAQVYV010000087.1 GCA_028708525.1 Eubacteriales bacterium | reverse complement strand
TATCCTGAATACCCTTCCCCCAAATCCGCCGAAATCGGACCAAAACTTAATACTAATACGTACCTGTCCAAACTGATCCCGAGCCTGGGAACTCTTGAGCCTGTGTTTTCGAAAACAGTCACCAAGTATAGTATCGATGTCACTGAAGATAAGGATTCGATCACCTTTGATGCAGCTGCGGAAGCGTCGAAATCAAATCTTAAAATCAGCGGAGGGTCTTCGCTCAATTTCGGAGCCAACACGGTTACCATAACTGTTACTGCCGAAGATCCTGATTTTCAAAGGAAGTATACGATCACCGTAAATCGTGCAAGTCCGCCGACTCCGACTCCTGAAGATCCGACACCAACTGAAGAGATCTCCGAGGAATCGTCAGAAGACACTTCTTCTGTCGCAAGTGAGGTTTCAGAGGTGATAACACCCGAGCCTACACCGGTATCAGAGCCGGAGGATGTACGTGAAGATCAGGGACCATGGAAAACAGCAACGATCATTTTAGCTGTTATATCTGCAGCTTCGATTGGTTCAACGATCTGGCTTGCTATTGATAAAGCCCGGAATCGTGATAAAATTGTAAAGATCAGGCGTATAGACTGAAGATATAAAGCTGAAAGTAACGGAATAAATGAGAAACAGGACTAAAATCATTTCCTGGCTGGATGGCCATGGCGACAACAAGATCTGCAGTTTATTGTCAAGCAAATATGAGCTGGTCTCATATGTTTTCTTTGGTGTTCTTACGACGCTGGTGAATCTGCTCGTCTATACTATCCTTGAATCGATACTTGGACAGAGCAACTGGTATCTTTCGAATCTGCCCGCGATAGTCCTTGCGATACTTTTTGCCTATGTAACGAACAGGTCATTTGTGTTTGAATCTGACGGGAACTTCTGGTTTGAAATGCTTAAATTTTTCGGGGCAAGAATATTTGTGTCTCTGATCTTTGAATATGGAGCGATATACCTTCTCTACGATGTAATGGAATTTGACTCCCGGCTGGATCTTGTAGTATTCAGCATATCCTGGTTCAAGATAATTTCTATGCTTTTAGTTCTTGTGGCAAACTATATTGCAAGCAAGATATTTGTGTTTAAGAAAACAGTTGAGCAGGAAAGCGGGGAACCGCAGTGAATTATTCCGAAGCCAGAGCGTTTCTTGATAGCAGTATGAAATTCGGAAGCAAGCTTGGTCTCGAAAGAATGTCCGGACTTATGAGTATCCTTGGAGAGCCGGCTATGGATACTCCGTGTATCCACATAGCAGGCACGAACGGAAAAGGTTCTGTTACAACAATGACAGGAAATATTCTTGCTTGCAGCGGATTTCGCACCGGTATATATACTTCGCCATATATCCACAGGTTTTCAGAGCGGATAAGAGTACTTGGATCTGCTGAAGATGTCAGAAAATTTTCTGTTGATGAGTCGTTCGGAGAGATCGGGGAGAGTGAACTGGCCGCATGTATCACAGAAGTTAAAGATGCTGTCGTACTGATGCTTGAAGAAGGATATGAGCACCCGACGGAGTTTGAAATCGTTACTGCTGCAGCTTTTCTTTATTTTGAAAAGATGTCTTGTGAATATATAGTTCTTGAGACCGGACTTGGCGGGCGTCTTGATTCGACCAATGTTGTACGAAGTCCTTTGGTTTGTGTTATTACGGCTATCGGTTATGATCATATGGACCGCCTTGGTAACTCTATCAGAGAAATAGCAACAGAGAAGGCCGGGATCATCAAGAGTGGAAGCCGTGTCATCATGCTCGATCCGGATGACTATGCAGGACCTGATGACGCGGGCGTAATACGAGATATGATCGAAAAGGCTGTAATCGACAAGAATGCGATTGGTCCATTTGTAGTGAGCAGAGACAGGATAACGGATCTGAAGTATTCATTTGAAGGTCAGTCGTTCTTTCTGCAACTCTTTGGATCATCAGTAAATGAAGGTGTGAAAGATGACCGGGATGTCAGAATTCAAGTCAGTACTTCACTGCTTGGTTCGTTTCAGCCTGTTAACTGTCTCTTAGCTGCTGCAGCTGTTTCCGGGATCTCGCGGCCGGATAGTATCGTTGAAGGTATCAAAGCGAGCCGGTGGCCCGGACGGTTTGAGGTCATAAGGCAGGATTCACCACTGGTGATCATTGATGGTGCACATAATTTGCAGGGAGCTTCAGCTCTTCGGGATTCGCTTGAGAAATTCTGTTCCGGTATGGACATGGTTTTTCTTTGCGGTGTCATGCGCGATAAAGATTATAAGGCTATCTTAAGTGAAGTCCTGGGTTCAAACAGTTATAATATAAAAGGAGTGATCTGTACCAGACCTGATAATCCAAGAGCTCTTCCTTCCGCGGAACTGGCTTCCGTGGCACAGGAAATCTTGGACAATTCCTCTATCAACAGTTATAATAATTTGGTTAAACCTTTATACTTCGATAATGTCAGAAAAGCGCTCGGATCTGCATTCGATCTGGCAGTAAGTATGAAATCCGCTTTGATGATTTTCGGGTCGCTGTATATGGCGGGAGAAGTCAGACAGATGATCTGTGAACGCAATGATAAACCGGAGAGATGAATGGACTGGATTCTTGAAATCAGCGAATTCCCTAAACTGAAGCTTGCTGCCGTTAGCGGATTTGATTCAGAACGTGACGGTGCTAAAGCAGTTCAGAAATATGATAAAGCTGTTATGAATGCTATCAATGACAGTGTGGACATAGCGATCATCGAATTGCGAAAGTTGGCAGTGCTTTATCCTGAAACCGGACAGATAAATGTTTTGCTTGGATGTTGCCAGATGCTGGAAGGCAGATTTGATGAGGCGAAAAGGAATTTTGAAAGAGCACTTCTAAAGTATCTTCCGGAAACTATGCACGATAAGGTCTTAGGATATATTGAAGAAGTTACGAAAGAAAAGGAAGAAAGTGAGCAGGTACAGAACAACCAGAAAAGACAGCAACAGACCAAGATCAATGCTCCTGTCCCTGAGATAATAAATGCTTCTGCCGGAAGGTGGAAGAAAAGGAAAATGGCCGGCGAAAAGGAGAAGAGAGAAATAATACAGAGATTGAACTCTCCGCAGGTCGCTGAAACATTTATAAGTGATAAAATAGAAATAAACTGGCCGAAAATAGCTATTGCTGCAATTATACTGATATTAGCTGCAGGTATCATAACGGTTACGGCGGTTTTTATACCTAAACTTATAAATGCTGCCCGGCAGAACAGCGGAGCAACGGCTGATAAGCTTGAGTGGCTTCTTAATGAGCTGGATATCCATAAACAGGACAATAAGACCATAGAGGATATTCTGAATGGCTTTGATGAGAAGTTTTACCCCGGAACATCCGAGTATTCTGATCCTGATGTTTCGAAAGATGTTTCGTCTGAGCCGGACCCGATAACCCCAACACCTTCCGTATCACCGGAACCTACGGCAGGTGACAGGATAGTCAGATCATATGAGAAGATCAAAGAGGCAGAAGAGACAGGAAGAAGTGACCCGGCTAAGGTCATGGTCCTTATCAAAGAAGTCAGGTCGGAGTTAGATGGAATAGACGATAATGTTACTGCGGATGATCTTCAGGTAAATGTCGGAGATATTCTTCAGATAGCATATGATTTGGAGAGAAGTGTTGTAAGTGCTGCCTGTTATCCTTTTTACAGAGACGGAAAAGCGAGTATTGAAAATAAAGATCCTGCTTCGGCAGTTGAGTTTTTCAAGAAAGCGTATGACATCAACCCGGACTATCTGGAAGGCGGAAATACTTATAATCTTGCTAAAGCTTATGCGGCTATAGGTCAGCAAGCTACTGCTAATATTTACTTTCAGTATGTCGTAGATACTTTCCCGGGAACGGATTATGCCGGATGGTCAGCAGCCAGGATAAAGCCGGTGGTTTCTGAAGGAGAGTGATTTCATGAACCATAATTTATCGAAAGGAACAAATAATGAAGTATATCAGTACCAGAGGACTTGACGAGGGTCTTGATACGGCAAGCGCTATAATCAAGGGAATAGCTTCTGACGGCGGGCTTCTTGTGCCGCGCGAATTGCCGCTATTGAGTGAATCGGAGATCGCAGCACTCAGCGGCATGGACTATAAGGAGATCGCATGTGAGATATTGAGCAGACTTATGGATGATTTTCCGTATGACGAACTACGATCGTACATTGAGGAGGCTTACTCGGAAGAGAAATTCGGGGAGACCGTTGCTCCGCTGGTCCAGATGAATAAGTATAATGATAAGGAATATCTGCTTGAACTTTGGCATGGACCGACAGCGGCTTTTAAAGATATCGCTCTTCAGCTTCTGCCGCATCTGATGACTGCTTCTGCAGCGAAAAACGCCGGCAATTCTGACATCTGCGTTTTGACGGCGACATCAGGAGACACAGGAAAGGCTGCGCTTGAGGGATTCAGGGGTGTCGAGGGTACCAAAGTAGTGGTGTTCTATCCTTCTCAAGGCGTAAGTGAGGCACAGAAGCTGCAAATGGTCACACAGGAAGGATCAAACCTTATGGTCTGTGGTGTCAGAGGATGCTTTGATGATGCTCAGACAGGAGTGAAATCGATATTCAATGATGGAGAGTTAACGAAGAAACTGAGTGATAGCGGGATCCTTCTCTCATCTGCAAATTCGATCAATTGGGGAAGACTGGCACCTCAGATAGTTTATTATTTTAGTGCTTATGCCAGACTGCTGGATACTGAAAAGCTTGTTTGCGGAGAGAAGATCAATATCGTTGTCCCGACCGGGAACTTCGGCAATATCCTGTCCGCATGGTATGCTATGAAAATGGGACTTCCGGTGAATAAACTGATATGTGCCTCTAACAGAAACAAAGTTTTGTCGGATTTTTTCAGGAACGGCATATATAATGCGAAGAGAGAGTTTTATAAAACCAATTCTCCTTCTATGGATATTCTGATATCCAGCAATCTTGAGAGGCTTATGTTTGAGATATCAGGAAGAGACAGCAATAAGGTGAACAAATGGATGAGCGATCTTGCTGACAAGGGCTGTTATTCGGTAGATCAGACAACACTGAAGAAAATCCAGGAGATTTTCGTAGGGGGGTTCGCAGACGATTTCGGCACGGTGAAAACCATCAAGGATGTGTATGATCGCTATGATCATTGCGTAGATACTCATACGGCTGTCGGATTCAATGTTTATGAAAGATATTTTGCAAGATCAGGGGATCCTGCGAAAACTGTTTTCGTTTCTACTGCGAGTCCTTTTAAGTTCGCTGAAGCCGTAAGTTCGGCGATATTTGGTGAAGGCTATCATAAGGGCAGAAGTAGCGAAGTCCTGATGAAGGAATTGTCTGATGAGACCGGGCTGGAGATCCCGGGCACATTGTTGCAGCTTTCATTAAAAGAAGTAATACACTCAATGATCATAGATGAAAATGAAATGAAGGAAACAGTAGAAGCTTATCTGCTGAAAGAAAAATAGAATGGATGAAATGAGAAAAGAAATCGCCAGGCGAAGGACTTTCGCTATAATTTCACACCCTGACGCCGGTAAAACAACAATAACCGAAAAATTATTGCTATATGGAGGTGCGATCCATCTTGCCGGTACAGTTAAGGGCAGGAAGGCTTCGAAACATGCAACTTCTGACTGGATGGAGATCGAAAAACAGAGAGGGATATCTGTGACATCTTCGGCTATGCAGTTCGAGTACGAAGGGTTTTGTATAAATATACTGGATACTCCCGGACATCAGGATTTCTCTGAGGATACTTACAGAACATTATGTGCCGCGGATTGCGCTGTCATGCTGATTGACGGAGCCAAAGGAGTTGAAGCTCAGACGATAAAGCTTTTTGCTGTGTGCCGGATGAGGGGAATACCAATATTTACTTTTGTTAATAAAATGGACCGGGCATCAAAACCTCCTTTTGATCTCCTCGATGAACTTGAGAAGGTATTGGGAATACATTCTTCACCGGTCAACTGGCCGATAGGGACTGATGGAAATTTTAAAGGCGTTTACGACAGAGTAAATAAGCAGGTCCAGCTTTTCGACCAGAGAAGCGGACATCATGGTGCCAGAAAAGTCGGAATGCATTCGCTTACTCCGGATTCACCTGAACTTGCCGATCTTATCGGAAGTCACTATCAGGAACTTCTGGCTTCTGACATAGAGCTGCTGGACATCGCAGGGAATCCTTTCGTTGAGGAAGACTTTCTTCGCGGCGAGATAACGCCTGTATTCTTTGGAAGTGCGATCACAAATTTTGGGGTAGAGACTTTCCTGAAATATTTTCTGGAACTTTCTCCGCCGCCATCACCGAGAAGAGCGGGAGAAGAGATGATCGCTCCTGATTCGGATTTTTTCAGCGGGTTTGTATTTAAGATCCAGGCAAACATGAATCCGGATCACAGGGATCGAATGGCATTTATCAGGATATGTTCGGGTAAATACGAAAAGGGACTGCAGGTAAATCTTGCTTTATCCGGGAAGACACTTAAACTGACTCAGCCCCAGCAATTCATGGCTCAGGACAGGAGCATTGTTGAGGAGGCATACGCGGGAGATATAATAGGTGTGTTCGATCCGGGTGTTTTTCGTATTGGTGAGTCTATGGCCTCCGGAGGGAAAAAGATCAGATACGAGGGTATCCCGGTATTTCCGCCGGAGCATTTTGCAAGGATATACGTTAAAGATTCGATGAAACGAAAACAGTTTCTTACAGGGATAGAACAGCTTGCTCTTGAAGGTGCGGTCCAGCTTTATAAGCAACCGGACATCGGAACCGAAACTTATATTGCAGGTGTTGTAGGTGTACTGCAATTTGAGGTCCTTGAACATAGACTTAAAGCGGAGTATAACGTTAGCGTGACTATGAGCAGACTGAACTACAGACTGGCAAGATGGGTTCGATTCAAGGATAAAGAGTCAGTAAGAGAACTCAAAGATCTTACTCTTACCAGCACAAGTATGCCTGTGCTTGACAGCAGGCAGGCTCCGGTGGTTCTTTTCGAATCTGCATGGGCTGTTGACTGGGCGTTGGAGAGAAATCCCGGATTGGTATTTGAAGAGATATCAGATTGAACTTCTACGTCAGAAGTTGTAAAATAGTTAGGTAATCAAAATATCTGCTGTGAAACGGGAGAAAAATAATGAATGACTACGATCAGAGGGTCAATGAA
>JAQVYV010000086.1 GCA_028708525.1 Eubacteriales bacterium | reverse complement strand
CCCATGAACTCGGTCTTTTTCATTGACCTGGCAACAAGATATATCCAGAAGATCGGACCTGCGGAGTTTCCGACCATCGATGCGAATCCGACTGTGGTGCCGATCAGCGCGTAAACCAGTATGTTATCCGGTACTTTGAGACCGTTTCCCTTTATTTCGGCCAGAACCAGGATCAATACGCACACAAACACGATCGAACCTATTATGATCTGGAACTGCCTGTCATTTATAGCATTCCCAACGATCATACCTATGGCCAGCCCGCCGAATGCCCATGGGAGTAAATGGGAGAAAGTCTTTCTGTCAGCTTTCTTATGGAAGTATGTTATGGCGAAAACATCCGCTGTTATAAGCATCGGCAGAATTATCCCTGTTGATTCTTTACCTCCGAATATCGTCGCGAGTACCGGCACGGCAAGCATCCCGAATCCGCTTATGGCCGTTCGGGAAAGCCCGATGAGAACCGCTGCCAGTAATATCCAAAGCCACTGAACAGGTGCCAGACCTATGTAATCGATCAATACATTCACTGCTTCAAGCCTTCCAAAATCAAAAGATTTTAAGATTTATTGAATATTTTATCATGAATACCCTTTGATTTTTGCCGAATTATTTATATTATATATATTATGAAATCTACTCGCCGGAAAATCAGCTTTGTTCTTCTTATCTCTTTAGTGGTCATGACGCTTCTGACCGGTTTTTCAATCGCCTCAAGCAGCCCGCCCGAAGTAAACGGCAGCGCTTATGTTTTGTATGACGCAACAACGGATACTTTTCTGCTTGGAGAAAATCAGGATGAAGCGCTTTCTCCGGCAAGTATAACCAAGGTCATGACCGTACTGCTGGCTTTGGAGAACCTGGAGCCGGATGATACCATAACGATAACAAAGGAAATGTATATAGATATCCCTAATGATTACGTGCGGCTGGGGTTGATAGCCGACGAAGTGCTTACAGTCGAAGAACTCCTTTATGCCAATTTGCTGATTTCTGCGAATGACGCTTCGATGGCGATCGCCCTTACTTTGTCTGATTCAGTTGAAGGATTCAGTCGGATGATGAATGAACGGGCAGCTGAGCTGGGGTGTACCAATACGCATTTCACCAATCCATACGGGCTCGCGGATCCTGAGCATCTTACTTCTGCGCATGACATGGCACTTATTCTGAGCAAAGCACTTGAATATGAGGACTTTGTCAGGATATCCACCACAAGGTATCACGCAATGGAGAAGACGGAGTTTTTCGACGGAAACAGAGGACTGCCTAATGGCAACAAGTTTGTGGAAAAGGGCAAATACGCATATGAGTATTACATTGGCGGAAAGACAGGCTACACCGATCTGTCGAAAAACACTCTTGTAGCAGGTGCTGTTAAGGACGGACGAAAGCTTGTATCAGTTATACTGGGTGCTCCGGTGCCGGATCAGAGATATATAGACATGCGCGCGCTTTTCGATCATGGATTTTCAAAATACGCCGTCCTTAAACTTGAAGAGAATGATTTTGCCGAAATAAGGGGTAAAATACTGTCCGAACTTGAAAACAATATCTCATCCAATGGCATGGATCTGGAAATATCGGGCAGCCAAATCGAAGTCTGCGAAGCAGTGGATGTCTGCGCTGATGAGGGGAAGGCTGAGCCGTTTATATTATTATCCGGAGATGCTTTGACGCAGATCGATCCTAATGCCGGATCGCAGTCAATAGAGTACCCTTTGTTCTGTGATGACGCTGCCGCTGAAGATATACGGATCGGCACACTTACCGTTCAATTGGAATCGACCACACCTTCGGTCGCTTCACAGCCGGATGACATCGGTGAAAGAAAAGGCTTAGTGACACTCAGCAACATCCTTAAAATCTTTGCCAGTTTGATCGCCGCAGTGATACTGGTCGCAGGGTTGCTGATACTGTATGCTCTGATAACCCGAAGGAAAAGACGTTCGAAACGCCGCAGACCCCCTGCCCCGCGCCGTTAATACAAATAGATTTTTCTGTTCTTCCTTCTCTGATAAGACACTTCCAGGATTAGCCCTACAGCAACAGGTATAACTGTTATAATGAATGTTCCGAGAGCAATATCCAGCATGGATATCTCCGTATCTCCCCAACCTGCCCAGATAACTATGATCCATACCACCGCACATACGCCAAGTATCGATCTCCCGATAACAGCTTTCCATGTCTCTTTCTTAGCCTGAAGAAATCTTCTTCCGTATACATCAGTAAAGACCTGTTCACTTGATATCACTTGCGGATGATGTATGTTTTCCATAGATATCTTCCGCCCCTTACGCAAAACGATCGCTCCTATGATATAAACCCCTATCACAAGAGGAATGAACAGCAATGACAGCAGGCTCTCAGCTGCTATCAGCGAGTTATATGAGGCATGTGTTATCACAGCCAGAAATAAGCCTCTCAGAATTATCAGTTGTGGATTTCTCTTCTTGCCGAATCTTGCCAGACCCATGTGATATCCAACGATCACACCACAAAATGTATGAAGCGGGATCGCCGTAAATGCGCGCAGGATCCCCGTGCCCAGTCCGTTTCCGAAAACATACAGGATATTTTCCAACAGCGCGAAACCTATCGCTCCGGTTCCGTAGTAAACTATTCCGTCGTTCACCTCGTCGAAAAACGGCTTTCTCCTTATAAATATCCAGATCACAAGAAACTTTAGAATTTCTTCTGACGGAGCAACAAGAAGGAATGATTCGTAAGTTCCGCCCGCAGCACCGGGAAGCCCGAACAACGGGACAGCACCGAACAGAGTCTGAACTATGATAGCGGGAATGGTGCTGAGGGCACCGAGAAGTAGGCAGAACATAACGTGTTTCATCGATTCCGGCTTATGCCTGTCCATCCAAAATATGAACAGCATAAATAGTATCGGGGGAATTACTGCAAGGGGAAGAAGTAAATACTCAGCCATCGTATCGTCCTCCGGATGCCTGTATGCTTCAGTGCGAAGTCTTGGAATAATTATAACATATGTACATATTTATCGTTTATCAATAAATTTTTATTGACTTATGATATATTTAGTAGTATATTCATGTTCGAGCCGACATTACAACATATGTCGGACTACTATCGGGGGACTATTTTATGAAGATAACAGGCAAACGGAGTATCACATGGTTTCTTAAAATCGCCGTAGATCTGGTTCTGGTTATTAATATCATTGTACTCATAGCGCTTCCGTTCATATTGAATGCGATATATAACTCACCTGCACTTCAACCCGGTCAGTCCGGAGAACGTGTCAGCACCTTGTGGCTTATAAATGAGATACCCGACGAAAGCTATGCTTTTATGCTTATCTTTCTTTATTTCAGCGGAATATGTACAGCGTTTATGCTGTTCTCGCTTCACAGGGTGCTCCGCAACCTTGCAGACGGCAGGATACTCGATCACGCCAACGCATCCGCACTGAAGCATCTGTCAGTCGCATGCGGAAGTCTTGTATCTGCTTTTATTGTCAAGATAATCTTTTACAACACGTTCCTGACAATGTTCTGCTTTTTCATTTTTATAGTACTGGCGTTATTCTCGCTGATCCTTTCGGAAGTCTTCAGGCAGGGAGCCGTTGTCAAGGAAGAGAATGAGCTTACAATATGAGATTTGATTTGTTTAAAGGAGAGGCAGATGGCTATAAGGATCAATCTTGATGTTATGATGGCGAAACGCAAGATGAGTCTGAACGAGCTTTCAGAGAAGGTCGGGATCACTCTTGCGAATCTTTCAATTCTTAAGACATCCAAAGCCAAAGCCATCCGCTTCTCTACTCTTGAAGAAATATGCAAAGCACTTGATTGTCAGCCGGGTGATATACTTGAATTTGTCCCGGACGAAGAAAACGGAGGCCGATAGATGGATACTGAAACATATAAAGCTGCGAAGATGAAAGTGATATTTATTGCTGTGATAGTTTTCAGCGCAATGCTCGCGAATTTTGTCCTATGGAGCGGCTTCGCTCTCGGATTTTTTATCACTGTCCTGGTCGGTGAGATCTTAATATTTACTCTGCTTCCTTTCCCGAAGATGCGGCAAAATATTATCGCTTCTGTATTTTTCGGGCTTAGTACGGCAGCACTGGCTCTGACATATCTTGTTTATTCCGAGATCATGCTTATGGTGCTGAACTTTTTCGTCATCGTCTTGCTTTTGCTTCTCCAGCTTCTCATCCACTCCGAAGCACTGGAATCTGACTGGAATACACCTAAATTTGCTGTTGAGATACTGATATCTCCATTTGTGCGTCCGTTTAGGTTTTTGCCGGAATTTATTAATACAGCCAAGACATTCCGAAAACCGCGTGACACTTCTGATGATGGCATAACGCAGACTGTAAGAAGCCATACAGGAAGAAATATTTTTCTGGGTCTGCTTGCCGCATTGCCTGTACTTGCTGTTGTTATCGCCCTGCTTTCTTCAGCTGACATCGTATTCGGTAATTACTTTAAATCTATCATCGATTTCATCAGAAACCTGAATATTGGCGAAGTTGTTTTCACTGTGATTCTCGGAGCGTTCATCTTCCCTTTTCTTTTCAGCTTTGTTTTCAGCTATGTTAATAAGTGGAAGGAGAGTTCAGGTTCACAATTGCCCGTAAGTGTCGGACCGGAAGTGCGAAAATTCGGGATCGAGCCGGTTTTCGCTTCGACCTTCCTGTTTTGCGTCAACATAGTTTACGGGCTTTTCACCTGGGTGCAATTCTCATCTCTTTTCGGGGCTTTGGCTCACGCTCTTCCGGAAGATCTGACCTATGCGGAATATGCGCGCGAAGGTTTCTTTCAGCTGGCATTTGTCGCATGTATTAATGTTGTTCTTGTAATTGTCGGAGTAATGGCAACTAACCGCAATGGACCGGCTGGAGTTCTTGTAAGAGTCATGTCTGTTCTTATGATCGCATTTACTTATGTTTTACTGGTTTCTGCGGCTTATCGCATGAAAATGTATATTTCTGTCTTTGCACTTACTAAGCTCCGCCTTTTTGTCAGCATATTTATGGTGCTGATCGCCGCTGTCTTGCTTTTTGCCCTGATAAAAGAATTCTTCGACAAGTTCAAATTCTTTAAGTTTGCGTTCGTGAGTGCTGTGGTCATACTCCTTGCAAGCAATTTTCTGAATCCGAGTTACAGGATCGCTGAGTACAATATTCAGTACCACGGCGGGGTCGACGGATCCGGTTCAGGCTACAGACTTGATACTTCCTATCTTGTGTATGATCTTTCCTTTGACGCTGTGCCTGTACTTTTTGATCATATCGATGATTACAATGATGTTGACAGAACGTCAATAGAGTCAGGCCTTGTCGGTGTCTACGGATCATACCTTAAGGATTACCGCGAGGGGAATTGGCGTAAATATAATGTGAGCAAGGAGCGTGCCAAGATCCTTATCGAAGTATATTTCGGGGATGATCTGGCTGCGGAGCTGGAATATCAGGGGTTTGAAGCGGAATGATCAGATAACTTATATCCTTTAGGTTCCGTTAATAAGCAGCTATTGCAGTAATTATGGATTACACTACTTGTTCTTCAAGCAAGAATTCGATGATATTCTTGATTTTAATGCCTTCCTTATTGGAAGGAAATATTTTATCCATCGTTAGAATTGTCTTTTCATAATTGTCCTTTACAATTTCCAATGACTTGAATTCTCTGTCACGGGTCAATTCACCTAAAATGGTCTCTGCGACTTGATAATACCTGTTTCCTTCTTGATCGACTGCGACAAAATCAATTTCGAGATTGTCATATTTTCCTATATGCACCTGATACCCGCGTCTTAGTAATTCAAAGTAAACAATATTTTCCAGCATATGACCATAATCTGTGTCTGTATATCCCAATATATTATTGCGGATCCCTAAATCGACTACATAATATTTCTCTAATGATTTTAATAATTCTTTCCCTTTTACATCGTATCGGTCTGCTTTATATATTATATATGCATCCTCAAGCATAGTCAGATAGTTGGAAATAGTCGCAGGTCGTATATCTTTATCTAATTTTGATGCTTTAGATATGAATTTGCTTATACTGTTAGCAGAAACAATACTACCAATATTTGAGCACAAAAACCTGAATATCCGTTTTAACAGATCAACATCCTTGATCTTGTTACGAGAAATAACATCCTTCAATATAACAGTATTATATATACCTTCCAGAAAACTGTTTATAACAGAAGATTCAATCGGCAGTGTAGTCAATTGCGGCATCCCGCCATATTTCATGAATTGACTAAATAGGTCATCTTTACTCAATCCGGAATCTTTATGAAATGTGAAGTATTCTTTAAAAGACAAAGGAAGCATTTTAATTTCTACATAGCGGCCTGAAAGGTATGTCGATAATTCCGATGAGAGCAGATATGCATTAGATCCGGTCAGGTAAATGTCAACATCCAACTCCACAGATAATCCATTGATTGCTTTCTCCCAATGTTCGATCTCTTGAACTTCATCCAGCAGAATGTAATTTTTCTTATTTGCCACCAGCTTTGATTTAATTAGATTATATAAATCTTCATCGGTTTTTATATCGTTATATTCATATAACTCGAAATTAATATGTATCACTGCATTATTGTCAACACCTTGGGATATTAAGTAATCTCTGTAAATCTCAAGTAAAGTTGACTTACCTGTTCTACGTAATCCGGTAATAATTTTTATAATTTTATTGTCTCTAAATGCGAGCAACCGGTCTATGTACTTTTTTCTATATATCATGGCTCTTCTCCATTCCCCTTGACAGTTCTTATTTCTATATCAGCTTATGCAGTGATTCTACCAAAACTTTGCTAAAATGTAAAGTTTTTACTGTTTGGAGTATATACTTCTGTTTTATTGTATGTTTTTACGCTGTGATGCGTTTCAAACTCCCTCCCGAGTTTCTTGTCACGGGCATAACAAAGTACTCATTTGAAGGAGAAAATCTCCCATGTAAATCGGGATAGAAATGCTATGTTATTAGCATTTCTCTACATCAACAGGTAATCACATGTTCTTTTACTGCTTAATATATTATAAAAGTGACATGCTCCCACCACTTCACTGATGGCATCACAGACATCCATTGATATATTACTATTCCGGCGCCAGAACTATCCCGCAGCTCGTCTTCCCTATATACTCACCGC
>JAQVYV010000085.1:2603-7217 GCA_028708525.1 Eubacteriales bacterium | reverse complement strand
AAGATGTGTCACAGTCATTATTTCGGATTGCCTTCCTTACATTCATTACAATGAGACATATGAGATACCAGAATGAAATTATGAAAGTGAATACTTGAGAGAAAGATACATATATGATACTATTATAGTAACTCTGCACAACGGGAGCATAAAGATGACTGATTAGGATGAAAAAATGAAACAATGGAGACAAAGTATTATCGAAAGGATCGTGCAAGCACGGACAGCGCAGGGCATTACTCAGGCACAGCTTGCTGAGATGCTGGGTACGCATCGCACCAATATTTCACGGCTGGAAAGCGGAGCGCACAATCCCTCCCTTGATTTTTTGCTGAAGATTACTGCGGCGCTGCATATGGAGCTGGACTTGATCCCAATGGACAAAGAAAAATCTGCTGCAATAGAAAACCTTTATGAGCTTCGGCTGTATGATAAAACGTTGCTGGAATTCACGTTAGAAGAACACAAAATCAGCTTGACTGCTAAAATTATTTCTGTTGATAAAAAGAACGAGCGATTTCTTCCTTTAGATTTGCAGTGTACCGATGAAGGCATCTTATCATGGCTTCGGCATAGGGTGATCCCCAAGAACCGCACCTTTGTGGAAGAAATATTGAAGAATCTGGGTTTGTCCGTTGGTAACACCAAGGGCATCATTGATGTGTGCAAGGGCTTGTCTCTCAACGACAGCTTCTGGGTTGTGCCAAAGGGCTTTGCAGGAACTTTTGCGGAATACAATCTCTATGAGAATGAGTTTTCGGAAATTCTTTCATTGGTGGCTTACACGGGCATCGGACAAAGCAATAAGTCCTTTACCACCTCTCCCGAGTTAACAACAGGCGGAATGCTTCCCAAAGCATGGCACCGGCTGGAAAGCGGTGAGATCTGTTTGTATAAGGGCGGTACCAGCGGTGTAGCAAATACCGGAAACGAGCCGTACAGCGAGTTCTACGCATGCCAGATCGCCCAGACCATGGGGCTGGATGTTGTCTCCTATGATTTGGAGCGATGGAAAGGCATTCTTGCCTCCAAGTGCAAGTTGTTTACCGATATTGATACCGCTTTTGTACCCGTGGGGCGGCTGGTGCGATCCGGCGGCTTACAGGCTTGTCTGGATTATTATACTGATTTGGGCGAGGATTTTACGGAAACCGTACACAGTATGTTTGTTTTTGACGCTGTAATATACAATGAGGATCGACACTTTGGAAACTTCGGTGTGTTGCGTGATAACCACTCGGGAGCGTTGATCGCACCTGCACCGTTATTCGACCATGGGCTGTCTTTGTTCAATTATGCCATGCCGGATGATATTGACAATCTGGACGAGTATGCGAAGACCCGCTTCCCGGCACAAGGGGATATATCTTTTGAGCGAATCTGTTCCGAGGTCATGGGCAAGATACAGGCACAGCAAATCAGGCGGTTGATAGGCTTTAAGTTTAAGCGTCACCCCTCTATCAACTGGCCGGAGGAACGGCTGGAGGCAATTGAAAAGCATACTCAGAAGCGCGTGAGGCAGCTTTTAGGGCTGGGGAAGTAGAATATATAGCATTTAAGAAATGCCCCCTAACGCTCAATCAGAAACGCCCTAACCGGAGCAGCTTCCGCACCCGCGATCTTTATCGGCACAGCGCAAAGTTCATACCGGCCTTGCGGGACATCCTTCAGGCGAAGACCCTCGATAATGATAATATCTGCACCGAGAAGAGTCTTGTGTGTGCCGTGGTCTGACTGAGCACGCTCTATGCCGAGACTGTCGGTACCGACGCAATTGATACCTTTTGCCGCCAGAAACTCAGCCCCATCGGTCGCAAGATAAACAAATTCAAAATCAAAATCCTCAGATAGAGAATTTCTTGTTTTGAAAAGAATGGTCTCTCCCTCCCGTATATCAAAGGGCATAAGATCCTCCGCATGTATGACCAAATCAACACCGGTCAGGTCAATAACACGGCAGGCGGTCACAAGCCGTGATAAGTCAAGCTGATCGACGGTAGCACCACCCGGAATAAAATGCAGCGGCATATCCATATGCGTCCCGGTATGCAGGTTCATGCAAAGCGTCGTCTCCCTGGCGGCAGAATCATCAAAGTCCCTTGTGATCTTCAATTCGGGTCTCATTTCCTGTCTGCTTTTATAGACCTGCATATCGCTATGTACTGTCATCGAGATATCATGTATCTTCATTGTCTCCTCCTGTTATCGGTCCGGCAAAAGAAAGGCATAGGTTTGTTCGATCCTTCGTCAAGATGCCACCACCTGCGTCCGTAAGCTTTGATCATATTTACTGCACTGCCGGGTCCCGCAGAATCATCATCGTACAAATCAAGTATGTTGTTTCTGTTACAATATTCAGCGATATCGTCCGTCAGTTTCCAGGAAAGCCGGAGTTCATCCCATCTGGTGAATCTGGTGGAATCGCCGAGCATAACATCGAGAAGAAGCTTTTCGTAAGAATCAGGTGAATTGAAGTCGTAATAACAGCTTTGACAGTATTCCATTTCAGCTACATCCATCTCATCTGTGACAGTAGGTTTCTTCATATTCAATTTCAAATGGATCCCTTCCTGAGGCTGGATGCCTATCTGGAGAAGGTTAGCAGGAATATCATCCTGTTGTGAACCGGCAGGCTTCTTGAATTCCACAGAAACAAGAGCAGCTTTGGCAGATAGCTTCTTACCTGTAACTAAATAAAACGGTACTCCCTGCCATCTTTCATTGTCGACTGAAACCTTTAGGGCGGCAAAAGTCTCCGTTGCTGAATCAGCAGTCACATGTTGTTCAGATCTGTAGCTTCTGTACTGACCTAGCACGACCGGTGCAGGATCACTCTTAAAATCGATCTTCAATGAGCTCAGAAGCCTGACTTTCTCATCCCTGATCTGTTCAGCCTTGTTGTCGGGAGTCAGATCCATAGCTAATACGGCCACTATCTGAAGAAGATGATTCTGGACCATATCCCTTAATGCCCCGCTGTTGTCATAGTACCCTCCCCGCGAACCGACACCGTCCCGCTCGAGAATGCTGATCTGGATGTTATCGATATAGTTATGGTTCCACAAAGGTTCGAAAATCGTGTTTCTGCTGCGGAGCATAGTTATGTTCTGGATCATTTCTTTCGCAAGATAATGATCTATTCTGTAAATACTCTCTTCGGGGATAACTGAAGTCAAAGAGCGATTCAGCTCGGAAGCGCTTGCAAGATCTTTCCCGAAAGGCTTTTCTATTACGAACCTCTGCCATTTCTTCGAATCATCGGATGTGTCAGCCGGCGTATGATCAATGAGTCTGATTGAATCAAGTCCATTAACGATCGGAGCAAAATACTCAGGAGCAACTGCCAGGTAAAACATATCATTACAAGCGTAACGGCTTTCAGCCCTGCCCTTGTTAATTATCTCTGCCAGTCTGATAAATGAATCTTTGTTGAGAATATCGACCCGGATATACTCGATCCTGTTCTCAAGAGCGTTCCAGACCCCTGATGAAAAGTCCGCGGAATATTTCACGGCAGACTGCCTGATCTGCTCGAGATAACTGCGGGTAGTCAGGGCTCTTCGGCCGACTGCGAGAATACTGAAATCGTCCGGAAGCAGTCCTTGGCACTGCAACTGATACAAGGCCGGTATAAGTTTTCTATGCGTCAGATCTCCTGTCGCACCGAATATGGTCATCAGACATCCCGGTATTTCCATAACTCACTCTCCACCACAATATTATATTGCATTTCACCCGGCATATGAAGAGCTTCGTTTTTCTGCGGTAAAAACAAAGTATCCGTCTTTCTCTTTTATCGATACTCCACCGAAAACAGCTATAAATTTGTTTCTGTACCAGTCTCTGCGCTTCGTTACCATGACCATCCGTCCGCCAAGCACAAGCCGGTTAAATCCCTTTTCGATGAAGTGCTTTGCTACACTGAAATCTGTGTGATACGGAGGATTGGAGAGTATCAGTGTGTAACCTGTATCATCGATGTTCCGGAATCCGTCACTTTGTATCACCCTAATGCCGGGCACATCATTCAGAAGGGCGTTTTCCTGAGCCGCAGTAACAGCCCTTTCATCGATATCTGACATCGTCACATGTTGTCCGCCGATCAGTTTGGCTGAGTAAATTCCAACAAATCCGTATCCGCAGCCAAGATCGAGTACTTTATCTGTCGGCTTAAATTCGACACACGACAACATTGCTCCGGTCCCTGCATCAAGCCCGTCAGGTGAGAACAAGGTCCGGGTCGTCTTAAATTTCATAGATATTTCGTTAAAAGTGATCTCCGTCATTTGGTAACCTCACGGTTATTTTAACACAATGTTATAATTGCAATAAACGCAGATCCTGATTTTTTTGAAAGGCTAAATGCTTCATGAATATTGAAATACCTTATCATAAGAGAACAATGAGTATAGATGTACCTGACCACAGGCTTAAAAGTGTCCTTGTGCCGGAGGAGCCTGTTGTTCAGCAATATGTAGATGAGTCCCGGATAGTCTCCGATGCTCTTGCGGCTCCCTGCGGCAGTGAAAGATTATCCGTGATGGCGAAGGACAGAAACAGGATCTTGCTGATAACAAGCGATCATACGCGTCCGGTCCCGTCTAAAATAACTAT
>JAQVYV010000085.1:0-2503 GCA_028708525.1 Eubacteriales bacterium | reverse complement strand
ATCGTGGCTAATGAAGAGATCATCATCCATGATGCTTTTGATGACAGCAGGATGACTTTTAAAGGCTTGCTCCCATCGGGGGGAGAGCTTTGGATCAATGATCTTATAGATTGGGCGGATCTGATAGTAGCGGAAGGGTTCATAGAACCGCATTTTTTTGCCGGATTTTCAGGTGGAAGGAAAAGCGTACTTCCCGGGATCTGCTCGGCTAAAACCATAATGTATAACCATAATTCGAGATTTATTGCTGACCGGAACTCAAGGGCCGGTGTCCTGGACGGGAATCCAATGCATAAGGATATGCTGTTCGCGGCTAAAAAAGCCGGACTTGGATTCATACTAAACGTGACGCTGGATCATGCTAAGAGGATCACGGCCGCATTTGCGGGTGAACCCGGTGCGGCTCACGAAACAGGGTGTGCCTTGCTTTCTTCAAGAGTCAGAGTCGATGCCGTTAAAGCTGATATCGTGGTTACATCGAACGGGGGATATCCTCTGGATCAGAATGTTTACCAGACAGTCAAGAGTATGACTGCCGCGGAAAAGTGTATAAACCCCGGAGGAGTGATGATCGTTGTATCATCCTGCTGTGACGGTCACGGCGGAGAAGGTTTTCTGGAATGGTTTACTTCGTCAGGTTCTCCGAAAGAGGTTGCGGATAAGATCAGCTCGATCAAGCCGGAGGATACACTGCCGGATCAGTGGGAAGCACAGATCCTCGCCAGGATCTTGATGAAATGCCGGGAAGTGATAATCGTGAGTGAACACGCAGATCCGTCTCTTATCAGGTCGATGCATATGCATCATGAGAGCAGTTTCGAGGATGCCTTGAAATACGCGGACAAGGCTTTGGGGGTTGAGCGGGATATCGTTGTTATCCCTGACGGTGTCAGTGTGATAGTGGATTGATTTGATGCTGTTATTGCTGTCTTTCCGTGCAATACAGCATAATTTATTATTGTTTTATCGTGCAAGGAGCGTGGATATAAGCTTTCTCAGTTATGGACAGTCCGTATATTGAAAGGATATGATGATACGGGATGGGATCATACATTTGCCAATCTATTTTACCTTGCTATTTGAATGACAGTATTTACTTGATAAACCATATATAATTCGATATAATGAAAATACGCTCAAAATAACGAATTGTAATTCATTGAAACGAAAGAAGGCTTATATGGAAACATTGCAGAGAATTCTTTATAACAGAAATCCTATGTTGATATTATCATATCTTTCAAAGAATAGTGGAGCACGCAATATTTCTTCTCATATTGCAAAAGAGCTTGATCTAAGTGTTGGCAGTGTGCATCAAATTCTTAAGGATTTTGAATCTCAAGGACTTGTTGACAGTACAAGATATGGGAAAACCATCGTATATGATATTGACAGAAAATCACCGCTTATCAAGGCATTCCGTGTTTTTGACAACCTGGTCAAAATGGATCCGCTTTTTCTGAGTATTAAGGAGATTTCAAGGAAAATAGTCCTTTTTGGCAGCTGCGCGAGAGGTGAAGATGACTATAATAGCGATATAGATATTTTAGTGATCACAGATCCGGACAATAAGGAAAGGGTATTTGATACTATTTCCGGTTACAAATCAGAAAGAGAGATCCGGTCAATTGTCTTAGATACGGTTGAACTAATGGAAATGGAGAGTAATGATAGGGTGTTTTACGATGAAATAATGAAGGGAATCGAAGTTTGGGAAGGGTTGAATGGAAATCATTAACGAATTAGAGAAAAAACTGAGAATAAAGAGAGCTGTTATTTCTCCTGAAATGTACCATAAAGAATTCAGAGTAGGCAGAAAGGACCTTAAGTCAGCCCGGAAGAGTTATTCAGATGGGAACTATAAGTGGGCAATAATTCAGTCATATTATTCAATATTTCATGCTGTACGAGCACTTCTATATAAATCAGGGTTTAGGGAAGAAAGTCATACTGCTCTGAAATTCGCATTTAAAGCGTTATATGTTGAGAAAAAGATCATTTCAATTGAGACATACAATACACTGGAACGAGGAATGAACCTTAGAGAGATGGCGGATTATAAAGAATCATATTCCCAAGCAGGCGCGGATCTATTAATTAAAGCAGTTGAGACTGCATTGCTGGAAATTGAAAAAGAATTATTCTAGCAGTTTCAACTTCTACTCCACAATATCATATTGTATTTCGCCCGGCCTATGAGGAACGCTGTTTTTCTGCGGCATAAACTCTGTGCGGTACATCTTATATGCTTCGTGATACACTGCAATGACCTGTTACCCCCCCGTCCCCATGAAAGTCGCTTGGAAAAACATCCTCAGTGCTTTCTTTTGCCGAAAAATATTATGAGCATGTCATCTACCTTAATTTTTTTCAAAATGCAAGTTACGCTTCTGTATTTTCGGGATCCCTGGAAGTGGATGACCTTATTATTCTTATGTCTGCACTTTTAGGTCCGGATTCTGTATTTGAAGCTGGGAAAACTATTATAGTTCTGGACGAGATA
>JAQVYV010000084.1 GCA_028708525.1 Eubacteriales bacterium | reverse complement strand
TGAATCTGACATATTAATGCCCCTCCTTTTTGGCAGGAAAATTTCTCAGATTCAATTCTATATTATTTTCTTTCCATATTAAATTCTATATGCCTTTCCACTGTGGAATTTACTTTGGGAGTTTACCCTTCATAAAGTCCGAGCATGTATCTGTGATAAAACATACCCTGCTCAGAGACATGAGGTGAAAACATATCGGACATATGCCGGTTCATATCCCACTTGACATAGCTGATATCTGCACTGTCAAGAACCGAACAGACATTACGGACGATATAGTCCCTGACTTCACTGTTGCATAGATCCAGGACCAGCTGGTTACGTCCCAATGACGATCTTCTTCCCGGGATCCGGACCGCAAATTCAGGGTGATCGCGGAAAAGATCACTGTTCTCATTTACCATCTCAGGCTCAAACCAGAGGCCGAACTTCATCCCCTTCTTTGAAAGTTTTCTGCTGAGCCGCTTCAATCCGCCGGGCATTTTACGGAGATTCACGCTGTAATCGCCCAGCCCTGCATGGTCATCGTTCCTGTCACCAAACCAGCCGTCATCAAGCACGAAAAGCTCGATCCCAAGCTTTGCGGCTCTTCCTGCAAGTCTCACGAGCTTCCGGCAACTGAACTTGAAATAAAACGCTTCCCAGCTGTTTATCAGCACAGGGCGCTCCTTATCCTTGTATTCACCGCGAATGATATGCCGGTTGATAAAATCATGGAAATTCCGGCTCACTCCATTCAAACCATCAGATGAATAAGTCAGAACAGATTCAGGGGTCTCAAAGCTTTCACCTGCGGAGAGCGGCCAATCAAAGCAATGTGGATTTATACCATTCATCACTCGCACTGTGCCGGAAGAAGATAACTCAACAGCTTCATAGTGGTTGCCGCTGTAAATCAAGTTGAAGCCGTAAGCTTTACCATGATCCTCTCCACAGTCAGGGGCATGCAGAATGATCCCCGGATTGTGTCTGTTGCTCGATGCACCTGTTGTGGAATCGTTGACGAAAATTCCGGGTTGAAGCGGTCTTGTGTGTTTATGTGTTTCGCGTATCCACCCGCCATCCAGAGTCAGAAGAACAAGAGGTCCCGCATTCAGATCGAGCATCATACTCATAAGCTTTCGGATACGAAGCCCTCTGTCATCGTCATTATATAGAACAGCACGTCTGGTTATTATGTTGCATTCCGGAAAGACCGTATAAAAAAGACTTGATCGTACATTGCATGCTTTATCTGAAAGGCGGATCTCAAGAGTCCGGCACTCATCTGTCTCTCCGTAGGCAGCTGGAAGATCAGCCGGCGGGCAGATACCTTCAGTTATGACATAGCTGTCATATGTAAAATCACAGACATAGGTCGAATCGGGCATAAGTATCTCAGCAGGTGAATGACGATAGTCGCCCTTTCCGATCCCTGAATATTCCAGTGTCAGAGTGTCGAGACAATAATCCGGGTCATCTTCCGTGTACATCACGGAACTCCCGGTCTGAATTGTATGTTTCATGATCAAAGGTTCGGGGTCGGTACCAGTAAGACGATCGCCGTAGTAGATATGCTCAGGATGTCCGTGGCGGGTGATGCGAAACATATAGGTTGTGTCCTTCGTGTCGAGCCTGAAAATATCGCCTCGTTTTTCTATCATAGCATTACCTCCCGGAAGACTGCTCGTCTATGAACATGATCCCCTCATATGGTTTGAGCGCACCATCGTATTCCTTCCGTCCGTAGGTCGAATAGAAGATCGCCATAGCCATTCCCGGATCATATCGGACTGGCTTGCTACCCAAACTTATCGCTACACGGATCCGTATGCTCTTTTCGTCGAGGAACCTGTCGTAAACAAATAATCCCCCTCTTATAAGCACTTCATTGTATTTGCCGTATATCAGCACTGGAAGTTCTTTTCGAAACCTGATGAGATCCCGGTAAGTTTCTAAAACATCAGTATCATTCTGCCAATCTACGGGTGAACGTGCATGATCTCTGGTTGTCCGCTTGATGATCCTCCACGCCAGCCATTTAGGAAATCCGATCTTTCTCGCCAAAGCATATATATTGTGTGACTCTACATCGCGGATGTCCTGCATCGATTTAAGCTCCCGGTTCCCGGTACCGACCTCCTGCCCCTGGTAAATGAAAGGAGTACCACGGAGAGTCAACAGCATCATGGCAAGAGCTTTAGTGCCTTCCGATCTGAAATCAGCGTCACGGATGAATCTGGAAGCACTTCTGGGCTGATCGTGGTTTTCCAGATATAAAGCGTTCCAGCCGATCGCCTTTTGCCATTTGGATATCACATGGAAAAATTTATTCGGGTGAAACCTTGTCTTAAACCACTTCACGATGATCTGGTCAGTCTCCATATGCTCGAACGAGAAAACCATATCAAGTTCGCTACGCTCCGGAGCACACAAGTCCCGTGCCATATCCGTATCAACGAAAACCGTCTCGCCAACGGTGAAGCAGTCATACTTTGAGAGCACATCGCGCCTGAGTTCCTTCAGGATATCGTGTGTGCCGTCTTTTGAAAGATAATGTTCCCTTCCGGTCAGTATAAGACTTCTGCGCCCGTCATCCAGAGATTCCTTCCAGATTATGTTTATCACATCGCATCTGAACCCTGCTATACCTTTGTCGAGCCAGAATTTCATAATGTTCTTGATTTCGTCGATCACACCGGGATCGTGATAATCAAGATCGGGCTGCTGCGGAGCAAAAAGATGCAGATAATATCCTCCGCCTTCTTTATCGTACGACCACGCCGGTCCTCCGAAAAAGGAAGTCCAGTTATTGGGCTGCTCCCGCCAGAAATAGTAGTTTCTGTATTTGCTCGAAGGATCCTTGCTCTTAATGAACCACTCATGCTGATCGGAGGTGTGGTTGATCACAAGATCCATGACGACCCCGATCCCAAGCTCGCGCGCTCTCACGATAAGCTCATCCATATCCTCCATCGTCCCGAATCTCGGATCGATCTGACAGTAATCGCTTATGTCGTAGCCGTTATCGAACCATGGTGATTTATAGACAGGAGAAAGCCAGATTATATCGATCCCGAGCCGGGCAAGTCTTTCAAGTTCCGCGATGATCCCCTGCAGGTCGCCGATACCATCCCCGTTGGAATCCGCGAAGCTCATAGGATATATCTGATAAACGATTTTTCTCTCAAGGTCGGTCATTATGCTTCATCTCCCGCCGCTTCCTTTATCAGCCGGCTGTAATATTTTCCGCTCTCCTTCACGGTCCGCTCCTGTGTCTCGTAATCAACATGAACCAGTCCGAATCTCGCGCTTTCGCCTTCAAGCCACTCGAAATTGTCTGTGAAACACCAGTGGTAATAAGCAGCTACGGGAAGCTTTGATTCACACAGGGCTTTGAGGTGGTCATGTATGTACTGAGCACGGAAAGAGTCCGTGTTATCGCACGTTCCGTTTTCTGTTATATATATGGGTGCGTGGTATTTGTCAAAAAGCATATGTCCGGCTCTTACTATCCCTTCCGGATATATCTCCCATCCGAGATCGTTGACCGGAGCACCCTTCTTCACCCCGTCACTGAAGCCGGAAACGGTCGATCGTGTATAGTAATTGATACCTATGAAATCGTAATACTTACCGGGCCTGACTCCTTTGCATCTGCCGATCGGAAAAGTCCGTCTGCCAAGGGACATCGACCTTGTTATTGATTTCTGGAACAACAGGTCCATAAGCCCTGCGCAGATAAGATGCCAGAGAGTGAATCTGCAGGCCGGCTCGAAGATCCTTATATGGTTCGCGACCCCTACCTTGGTGTCCGAAAAACCCATATGCCGCCTTATTTTATGGATCAGCCGGTAAGCTTTGGTATGACAGATCGTCATAGAGCGGTAAAACATAATGACAGCACGAAATGACTTTATCCCCGGAGGCCATATACCGTAGAAATATGAGTTGACTGCGTAAACATTCGGTTCGTTTATAGTTATATATTCATTTACAAGATCGCCGAGAGTATTGATTACTTTTGCCGTAAACCTAAGAAATAATTCAGGAGCTCTTTCTGAGAGAAACCCGCCTGTTTTCTCAAACCACATAGGAACGGTGAAATGTTGAATAGTAAGGAGTACTCTTATCCCGCGACTTTTAAGAAGCACGATCTCTTCCCGGTAGTGTGCCAGAGCTTCCTCGGAGAAAACGCCTTCCTCCGGTTCGATACGGCTCCACTCGAGCCCCATCCGGTAATCATGTATGCCCATATCTGCCATAAGATCGGCATCTTCCCGGAAACGGGCGTAATGGTCGCAGGCACGGGAAGGATCCGAACCATCTCTGATATGGCCTTTAGTATACCAGTCATACCAGCTGTTATTGCGGTCTCCGCCTTCTATCTGTGTCGCGGCAGAAGCAACACCTAAACGGATCCCTTCTTTAAGTCTGAAAGATGATAAATCTGACAAAGATGATCGTGATGACATAAAATCCTCCGAATACCATAGTGTGCACTTTTGCCGAAAGACTTCTAATATGATTTTACTATATTATCGCCATGATATGTGATAAAATATCCATTTGTATTTATTGAATGAAGATATGGTGCTATATGGACAGAGATAAACTTCTCGGCGAGAGCAAACTTTTGCCGCTAATAATGAAATTTTCAGGTCCCGCAATAGTCGGCATGCTGGTCAACGCATTATATAATACAGTTGACCGCATATATATAGGTAATAAGATAGGTCACCTCGGTATTGCGGGGATAACTGTTTCTTTCCCGATAATGCTTATTATGATGGCGTTTGGCATGCTCATAGGATTCGGGTCAACATCCCTTATGTCGATAAGGCTGGGAGAGAAGAACCGCGATGAAGCACGTAAAATAACCGGCAACTCGATCGTTATCCTCGGTATCGGCGCGATAGTGATCTCTATTCTCGGAACGATATTCCTTACCCCGCTTCTGAAAGCTTTCGGTGCGAGTCCTGATGTTCTTCCCTTTGCACAGGACTATCTGAGCATAATAATACTGGGCATGATCTTCCAGGCGATGGGGTTTGGGATGAATAATCAGATCCGTGCACTTGGAAGCCCTAAGATAGCTATGGCGACTATGATAGTAGGTGCGATCATCAACGTTATTCTCGACCCGATTTTCATATTTGTATTTGAGTGGGGCATGAGGGGAGCGGCACTTGCGACGATCATGTCAATGCTGGCATCGGCGATATGGGTACTCGCGTTTGTTTTCGGCAGAAGAAACGACCTTCGCCCTCACAGAGAGGATTTTAAGCTTAACAGCAAAGTCATTAAAGGGATACTGTCTCTTGGAACTCCACCCTTCCTTATGCAGCTTGCAAGTAGCGGTCTGATGATCGTTTTGAATCATTCTCTTGTGTTTTATGGCGGAGATATCGCGCTTTCGGCTATGGGTATTGCATTCTCGGTCAACAATCTCGTGATGATGCCTGTATTCGGGTTGAATCAGGGTGTTCAGCCGATCATCGGATACAATTACGGCGCACGGAATTACGACAGAGTAAGAGCAGCCGTTAAAATGGGGATGATCATCGCTACTGTTTTCGTTACCATAGGGTTTCTGCTGTCACGGCTTATACCGTATCAAATGGTCATGCTCTTTAACAGCGATGATACCAAGCTTATCGAAATGACAGTAAGAGTGGTACAGACATTTATGCTGGTCCTGCCAATAGTCGGAGTGCAGATAATCAGCTCAGGGTTTTTCCAGGCTATAGGAAAGCCCAAGCAGGCTACTGTAATAACCTTGTCCAGGCAGCTTCTTGTCCTCATTCCTCTGATACTTGTGCTTCCAAGGTTCTTCGGGCTTTACGGTATTTTCTATTCAATGCCTATATCGGATACCATCTCCGGGATTATTTCAGGAATATGGGTAACATACCAGCTTAGAAATCTGGAAAAGGAAGCCCCGCCGGAGCGGCTTGTTTCTCTTCAGGATCTTCCGGAAGAAGAGGCAGAAGGAAGGATCGCGGCTGCTGAGGTTTCAGCATCTGATGTGCCTCCTGTGGTGTGATCGGAATTAGATGATTCTTCTATCTGACAGAATACCTGACAGCTTTAGCCATTCCGGTCGTTCTTCGTTTGTCATTGGAATCTCCGATCGTCATCATATCGTGACGATTGCATTGCGATTGCAAGAATAAACTGATACACGACCCTGATTTATCTGCAGACCTTCCCGGGATTGAGTATTCCGTCCGGGTCAAAGCTTCGTTTGATCCCGCTCATTATCTCCATCAGACGTGAGCCGACAGATTCCTCAAGATAATCGATTTTAGCATGACCTATCCCGTGCTCGCCGGAGATCTGTCCTCCGATCATGTCTGCATATGAATACAGTGCACCCATAACTTTTCCGCACTTTTCATTCCAGGACTTCTCATCAAGGGAATCCTTGCACAGATAGATGTGCAGATTCCCATCCCCGGCATGTCCGAAACTCCTGAGACGCAGACCGCTTTCCTTCTCAAGCTTATCAACCTGTGTCATGAAATCAGACAAAACACCTCTCGGGATAACGACATCACACTCATCCATTTCGCTTGTCGAAGTCTTGATGGCTTCCAGAAAAGCACCACGCGCTTTCCAGATAGAGGTCTGCCGTTCCTCGGTATCAGATATATAGACATCCTCAGCTCCGCAGACAAGGCAGACATCAGCGGCTTTCCTGTATGTCTCCTCAAGCTCTTTCGAAGAACTGCCATCAAAGGTCAGAAGAAGATAAGCGTTAGCTGACTTATCCGGAAACTTCAGCCCTAAATATTCCTCGGCTGCTTCAATTACCTGCCTCTGCATAAATTCGACCGCTGTCGGGAAAGTTCTGGCTTTAAGTATTTCAGGGACAGCATTGAAGCATTGATCCAGGTCATTAAAAGGAACAAGCAGTGAAAGCGAATATGCAGGCATGGGGATAAGCTTAAGAATGATCTTGGTAACGATCGCAAGCGTTCCTTCAGAACCAATCAGAAGGTCTTTTATACTGTAACCAGAGCTGTTTCTAACTATTTTACCGCCGACATCTGTTATAGTTCCGTCAGGCAGGACGATAGTCATACCAAGAACATAATCCCGGGTAACACCGTATTTAATAGCTCGCATCCCGCCTGCATTCGTCATGACATTTCCACCGATCGTAGCAGACTTTTCTCCCGGATCCGGAGGATACATCATCCCTCTCGCCGCGCACTCCTCCTGCAAAGTCATCAGCAAAACTCCGGGCTCGACAGTAACGGTAAAATTCGTCTCATCGAACTCAAGGATACGGTCCATTCCGGCAA
>JAQVYV010000083.1 GCA_028708525.1 Eubacteriales bacterium | reverse complement strand
ATCAGTCACAGGATCAACAGGGGAGCTGCGTGGAGCATCCTTGCAGATAAAGACTGGGGTATATATGTTCTGGCAAGTATCTCTTTCATTGCCAGCTGCTTAATGATCTATTTGATCCTGAGATCCGGAAACAGAAGATTCAAAGCAGTTGTATCAGTTATTTGTGCCGGAAGCGTAGGAAATTTGATCGACAGAGTCTTATTCAAGGGTGTAACTGACTTTCTTGAGTTGCATTTTGGAAACTATGTCTTCCCGACATTTAATGTAGCTGATTCTCTGATAGTCTGCGGTACTATTGCAATGGTAATATTTATGATCGCAGATAAGAACTTTCTTTCTGATTTTGAATCAAAAGGAGAAAATAATTGATCAGCGAATTCTCGTCTGACAGATCAGGCATTAGACTTGATGTTTTTCTATCAGATAAGCTGCCCGGATCCTCCAGAACAGCTGTCAGTGCACTTATAAAAGCAGGTAATGTTACATGCAACGGAATAGTTTGTAAACCTTCGTATAAAACTGTCGTTGGCGAAGTGATCAGCATAGATATCCCTGAACCGGAAGCATCGGATATCAAACCAATGAAATCTTCTCTTGACATTGCATTTGAAGATGAGTGGATAACTGTTATCAATAAACCGAGAGGGATGGTCGTTCATCCCGCTCCCGGTCACAGAGATGATACACTGGTCAACGCTTTGTTATATCATTACAAGGACGACCTCTCAGACGTTAACGGAAAACTTCGGCCCGGGATCGTTCACAGGATCGATAAGGATACTTCCGGACTTCTGCTCATAGTTAAAAAGAATGAGGCACATCTGAAAATAGCTGAAGCTATTGCAAAACACGAAGTAGCAAGATCTTATTATGCCATTTGCTGCGGTACTATATCAGAAACCGAAGGAACCATCGATCTTCCTGTCGGCAGGGATCCGTCTAACAGACTTCGAAATACCGTTATACGTGACGGGAAGAGAGCGGTAACCCATTTTAAAGTAATTGACCGGTTCGGAAAATATTCATTAGTCAGGCTTCAACTGGAAACCGGAAGGACGCATCAGATAAGAGTACATATGGCACATATTGGACATCCGGTTTTGGGTGATCAGCTTTACGGCGGTCTTAGAAAAGATATCCCTGTTAAAGGACAACTCCTTCATGCATATAGACTCGGTTTCAGACATCCGGTGCTTAATAGTGATATAATTATTGAAGTACCTTTACCTGATGATTTTAAATCGATCCTTGAAGGAATCGGATATAAGAATGGTGAAATCAAATAAAAATAAGACAATCAGTAACCCTTCAGGCGGCAAATTCCTGATGTTTATTATCATGCTTTTTCTTGGCTTGATAATTTCGATCCAGGTAAAGGCAATCGAATTGAATAAGCAGAAGACAGAATCGGCTAAATCTGATATTGCTTATTACACCAATCTTCTGAATATCGAGAAGGAATATACTGTTAAAACAACAGCTGAGCTTGAAGTTCTGAGAGAGAAGAAGAACGAACTCCTGGAAAAGGCATTGATCGATTCAGGGTACACAACTATGTTTGAAACTCTACAGAAAATCAACAGGATAGCAGGTTTTACTGAAGTTTCAGGAACAGGAGTAAAAGTCATACTTGACGATCAACTTGTAGATGATCCGCGTTATCCGGCGTTAACCTCAGCGATACACGATTCCGACATAAGACAAGTAGTTGATATTATGAGGAGCGGGGGAGCGATTGCGATTGCTGTAAATGGTGAAAGAGTTGTATCAACCAGCGAACTTACATGTAATGGTCCTACTGTACAGATCAACAAGAGAAAATACCCTGTTCCATATGTTATAACATGTGTAGGAGATCCTGTTAAGATAAGCACATTACTTAGTAATGATTATTATCTTAACGGAAGAATATTATCGAATATTGATTTTAAAATGGAGTTGTCAGATTCAATAACTATCCCGGCTTTTTCGGATTATGATAAAATCAATCAGTATATAGATGCCCTGAAGGGAGATAAGGTCTCATGAAAAGAAGCAGGAACTTGCTTGGATCGATATCATTGCTAATAGTATGTGTAGTGCTTGGTGTTTTGGTATCTTTGCAGTTGAAGAGTGTTAACAGTGCTCAGAATCTTCAGCTTAATGCTAATAAAAGACTTGAAGAGATACAGAACGAACTTATTCAGCAGACCAGGATCAACCGGGATCTTGCTGACAGATACGCAGAATTGAAAAACTATGTTGAAACAGTTGAGAATCAGACATTTGAAGCTGATGATGCTTTCCAAAGGATAATGGAAGAGAAAAGAAATGCTGAGATATTTGCCGGATTAACTGAAGTAAGCGGGTCAGGAGTAGTGATAACGATTCTGGCAGGCACTGACTTTTTCGTTAGAGATTCTGATCTCAGATCAGTGGTCAACGAATTAAGAGCTGCCGGAGCTCAAGCCATATCTGTTAATGAGGAACGTATGGTTGCAACTTCAGAGATCCGAGAGGCAGGCCCCTATATAGTTATCAACGGAAAACAATTCCCATCAAACGCTCAATTTGAAATCAAAGGGATAGCCAGAGCTGAGGATCTTGAACGAGCAATGCTTATGGTCAGCGGTATTGGAGAACAGCTTGAACTTTATAATATTGAGTTTGAAATCGTAAAGTCGGAGAAGGTAACTATACCTCGCCTTAGAGAAGACAGCCCGGCTTATCGTTATGATATGATCAAATAAGAGGTGAATGTGATAGAAAGAGTTATCCCGGTCGACGATGCAATAAGACCCGCAGAGGTTTTTGGAATACTCAACGGAAACATCAATGCTATAGAACACTTGTTAGATGTTAAAATAGATATCTCGGCTAACGGAATATTAGTAAGCGGAGGCGAAGAGAATCTTGTCAAAGCTGACACAGTAATACGCAAACTTCTTCAACTGCATGCAAGTGGTGAGACTGTAGGTTTGCAGTTGGTCAATTACTTAGCCGAGATGGCAGACGATGGTAATCTTCAGTTAGTTGCCGGGTATTCTCCTGATTCAGTTTGTGTAACTGCTAAAGGACGTGCTATCAGAAGCAAAACTATCGGACAGAAGACATATGTAAAAGCAATTGAAACCAATGATGTGGTTTTCGCGATAGGTCCTGCAGGCACAGGTAAAACATTTCTGGCTGTCGCAATGGCTGTAAATGCTTTCAGAAACAGAAAGATATCCAGGATAATACTCACAAGACCTGCTGTAGAAGCAGGTGAGAAGCTTGGGTTTCTTCCCGGTGATCTGCAGAATAAAGTAGATCCTTACATGAAGCCCTTGTATGATTCACTTAGTGAACTGATGGGTTCAGAGAGCTACTTGAAAAATATGGAGAAAGGTATAATCGAGGTTTCCCCTTTGGCATATATGAGGGGGCGCACGCTGGACGATTCTTTTATCATCCTCGATGAAGCTCAGAATACTACTCCCGAACAGATGAAGATGTTTCTCACAAGAATAGGCTTTAATTCCAAAGCAGTAGTAACCGGTGATATAACACAAATCGATCTTCCTGCTCACCATAAATGCGGATTAATCGAAGCAACTAACATTCTGCATGATGTTGACGGGATCGGAATAATAACATTAACTGAGAAAGATGTTGTTAGAAGCGGAATTGTACAGCGAATCATACGTGCGTATGAAAAAGTTATGAACTGGGAGGTTTGAGCCAAGTGAACACCAGAACGCGAATAATCAAATATCTACAGTATTTCATGGTTTTGGTTATGACATCCGGAATCATAATCGCTATGTATTACGGCTCTATACCTGAGAAGTATAATCTCAAATCAGGAGATATCAGTCCATATGATATCAATGCTACTCGAAGAGTTACAGATACACAGACTACTAAGCAACGCGCTGCCCAGGCACAAGCCGAAACACCCGATGTTTATCTTTATGACCAAAATGCAGCTTCTTCGTCTTTACAGAATGTTTATAAATTTCTTGATGCTGTTATCTTTTCCAGACAAGAATACCGGAACGACTTGCTTGAACAAGATCCAGAAAGCGATGAAGTCATCGAACCGATAGCATATGCAGATCAATTGAAAACACGTTTGTCAGATGAGATCGGCGTCGTATTGTCTGATGAAACATCAGTGATGCTTATAGATATGGACGATGCTTCTTATGAGAGTTTGAGCAGACATCTTGAAGATATTTCGTCACATATAATGTCACTAAGTATAAGTGAGGAAAATCTTCCCGTAAGGATAATCTCAGAAGTCAGCAAAGCAGCTGATTTCGATGTTTTTAAGATCGACAGAAATATTCCGGTCAGTATCCTGAACATTCTTCTGAAGCCTAACATGGCATATGATAAATCAGCTACTGACGCAGCCCGGGCTTTAGCTTACAATACAGTTATGGAGAATCCTGTGCTTATTGAAAAGGGTACCAGGATAATCAGTTATGGTGAAATAATCACTCCGGACAAGTATGAGTTGTTATTAGAAATGGAGATAATCAATACAGGTGAATTTGATTTTCTCTATCTGGGCGGAGTAATACTTCTAATTCTTATGATAATAGTCTTTGTTCTGTTTTTTATTCAGAAAACCGAGAAAGACAATATTCAGTCTTTGAGAGATAAAATAGCTGTTGCAGTAGCAATGCTTATTCCGTTTATACTTTCTTTTTTCTTTGTTAAACTATCGGTATTTGCTCCGCCTGTTTATATAACAGCTCTTCTGATTACAGCATATTATGGATTCAGAGCCGGTGTTTTCATGTCGGTTTTCCTTTCGTTTGCAGTTTTCCCTTTGACAGGATTTGATCCCAAATTTCTTTTCGTTGCTATCACTGGTTCATTTGTTGCATCTCTTTTCACAATAGGTATATCTAAGAGGAACAATTATGCACTCATCATAATATCAACTACACTTACCTGCTTTCTTTCTACAGTTGCAATGGATATACTGACAAAATCATCTTTGAGAGAAACTTTATTCGATTCGGTTTATGCTGTTGCCAGCAGTTCAGTTTCAATTATTCTTGCACTGGGATTTATGCCTCTTTTCGAAATGATTTTTAATTCGGTTTCACCATTAAAACTTATAGAACTTGCACAGCCCGGGAATCCGTTGTTAAGCAGGCTTTTTACAGAAGCACCCGGAACCAGTCAGCATTGTGTTATGGTTGGGAATCTTGCAGAGGCTGCTGCTGAAGCTATCGGCGCAAACCCACTAGTAGCAAGAGTTGGTGCTTATTATCATGATATAGGTAAACTGGAAAATCCTGATATGTTTACAGAAAATCAAACAGGATACAATCCTCATGATGATCTTGACCCGAACAGAAGCGTCAAAATCATAACATCTCATCCGGAAGCGGGTCTGCGTCTTGCAAGAAGATACAGATTACCTCCGATCATAATCAAAATGATATACGAACACCACGGAACAAGCAAACAGGCTTTTTTCTATCATAAAGCACTCGAGTTGAGTAAAAGTGGGGATATGCCTGAACCTGACCCCAATGATTTCAAGTATAGAACTTCACGTCCTTCATTTAAGGAATCTGCGATATTGATGCTTGCTGACACTGTAGAGGCCGCCATGAAATCAACCGGTGTCAATGAACTGGAGAAAGCTGAAGTTCTTATCAGAAAACTTGTCAGACATAAAATCGAAGAAGATCAGCTTATGGATTCTGATCTATCTTTCAGAGACATCGAACAGATAATCCAATCATTTCTTCATGTTTATTCAGGACATTTCAGAATAAGGATCAAATACCCGGATGATAATTCAGATACAAAATAACCAACGAAAGTACAAAGTTTCATACTTACGCGATTTTTTAGAAAAAACGGGTAAAACAATTGAAGAGAGTATTGTTTATATGACAAAACTCGAGCCCGAATCGATCGAACCTGTGATTTCTGTTTTGCTTACGAATGATAAGAATATAAGGAACTTGAACAGCATCTTTAGAGGTATCGACAGGGCAACTGATGTATTGTCATTTCCTACACTAGAAACAAATGGTAGAATATTGAAAACACCGGATAAAGAAGATATCATATCTTATCCCGATGGCAGGAAAGAAATCGAGCTGGGCGATATAGCAATATCTGTATATACCGTAGAAAACCACGCTGCTGAGATCGGAAATACTTTTGAAGAAGAATTACGATTTGTTTTTATTCATTCAGTTTTGCATCTATTGGGGTATGACCATATTGATAAACGGGATGAATCTATAATGATTCGTGAACAGAGACGTTTAATAAAATTATTTGAGGAGAACACCAATGAATAATTCAACAGATAATAAACAGCCTTTTAAATCAGGTTTTGTTGCAATAACCGGCAAACCAAACGCCGGGAAATCAACTCTGTTGAATAATTTAGCTAAGATGAAACTCGCTATAGTCTCAGAGAAAGCACAGACAACAAGACACAACATTATGTATATACATGATGTTGACAATGCTCAAATCATATTCAGAGACACTCCGGGACTTCACTCACCGAAAAACCGTCTCAATGAAAAGATGATGGAAGCAGCCAGAAAAGCAGTTGGCGACTCTGATCTCATATTACTTATGATCGATGCGACAAGACCTGAACTGAATCTGACGGAGATCGAATTCTGTCGATTAGCGGGATTAAATAATATGCCTGTTTATCTTGTCATAAACAAAGTAGACAAAGTTCGCAAAGAAAATCTATTACCGGTAATACATAATTTTAACAACATTTACCCATTTGATGAGATTTTTCCTATATCAGCTAAAGCCGGCATAGGCATAACCGAACTTTTAGACTCGATCGTAAGCAAGCTTCCTGAAGGTCCTCGTTACTATCCGGAAGATCATCTGACAGACCAGACTGAACGTGAGCTTACCTCAGAATACATAAGAGAAAGCATTTTAAGATTTACATCTGATGAACTTCCACACGGAACTGCTGTAGAAATTGAAAGCTTCACAGAAGATTTTGAAGAACCAAAGGAACCTGATTCTGAGAAAATCAGAAAAATGATTAGAATCAAAGCTGTAATTTTCTGTGAACGAGAATCGCATAAGAAAATGCTTATAGGGAAAAACGGTGAAACGGTCAAGCGCATTGGTACGGCAGCAAGAACTAAATTAGAAGAATTGCTACAGTGCAAGATTTATCTCGAATTATTTGTTAAGGCAAAGAAAGACTGGCGAAACGATCCTTTGACTTTGAATGATCTGGGGTACAAAATAGATAAAATGAAATGACCGGGATAGCAGGTTGAAATGAGAGAGCGAATAGTTGTAAGGGGAATAGTGATCCGTGAAGTCCAATATGGTGAATCAGACAAGATCCTTAATATTCTGACTCGCGAATACGGGCTGATAACTGTTTCTGCCAAGC
>JAQVYV010000082.1 GCA_028708525.1 Eubacteriales bacterium | reverse complement strand
AATTTCTTTCAGAGCAGCCCAGAGAAATATCTTCATCGGGTCAGAAGGTCCGGTCACATTGATTCTTACTCTGTTGGCTGACCTTATTGAATTTGACATTTCTTCAAAAGACTTATCTTTCATTGCCATGTCATAAATATCTTTTATTTCAACATCACGCATTGCTTACGATTTCCTCTATAGAATCACAGGCCTTAACAAGACTGTCATACAATCCCTCTTTTCTGTCTTCTGAAACCTCAGAAAGAACAAACGAAGCCAGGTCATGATGCTCCGGTGCAGGCCCTATACCTATTCTGACCCTTGGAAAGCCTTCTGTTCCAAGATGCTCGATAACGGACTTCATTCCGTTGTGTGTTCCCGGACTCCCGCTTTTCCTTATCCGTATGCTTCCGAACCTGATATCGATGTCATCAAATATAACCAGTATCCGGTTGTGGGGGATCTTGTAGAAAGCAGCTGCCTCTCGTATACTCTCCCCGCTGCTATTCATAAATGTTGCCGGTTTTAATAGAATGACCCTGCTGTTTCCAATCGTACCCTGTCCGTACAATCCCTTGAATTTGATCCTGTCGACCGGGATCTTATGTCTCTGTGAAAGGATCTCAATGCACATATATCCTGCATTATGCCATGTCCGTGAGTATTGCGGACCCGGATTGCCTAGTCCGGCAATCAGCCATCGCTCCATATTTTCTTTATCTGTTTTCCTGAACATCTCCCGGTCCTCTCCTCAGCTCTTCTGCTTAAGCTGCCTGACTCTGATCCTCTTTCTCCTAAGGACCCAATCTTCTTTCACCGTCTGTCTGGACCTGGCGATCGCCATGGCATAAGGGGGGACATCATCTGTTATCGTTGAACCTGCAGCTATATAGGTGTTATCTGACACATTAACGGGTGCTATGAGATTACTGTTGCTTCCGATAAATGAATTATCGCCAATTCTGGTCCTGTTTTTAACATTACCGTCAAAATTGACCGTTATGCAGCCGCATCCGTAATTTACATTCTCACCGATGTCAGCGTCAGTTATCAGAGCCATATTAGGTGCTTTACTGTAGGAACCTACCGAAGAATTCTTGACTTCGACCGCATGACCGATCCTTGTGTGTGACTCTATCCTTGAATCCTGTCTGATATATGCGTAGGGACCGACATGAACACCTTCAGCCACGGTGCTTGACGATATTATCGAATTAAAAACCACTGCTTCGTTTCCCACCACAGCATCTGTTATCCTGCTGTCCGGACCTATCCTTGCGTCTTCTCCTATGACCGTATTGCCCTCAAGTATCGTGTTAGGCTGTATTTCAGCGTCCTGTCCGATCCTAACTGAAGCTTCTATCCATGTGCTGTCAGGGTCTGTTATAGTTACTCCGTTGAGCATGTGGTTCCTGCATATCCGTCTGTTCATCAGCTTAGATACCTGCATTAGCTGATACTTGTCATGAACACCTATTATTTCTTCATAATGAGCTTTGAATGCTCCTACTTTTCGGCTATCTTTTATGATTATGTCAAGTGCGTCAGTCAGACTGTATTCTTTGCTTCTGCCGTTACTTCCCATTCTGCCTAATGCTGAAACCAGAAGTGCCGTGTCAAAACAATACATGCCTGTGTCACCTTCATATGGTTTCCTATCCCCTGATTTCGATCCGGTTATTACCTTGGCAACATCCCCGTTGCTGTTCCGTACGACTCTGCTTAATTCTGAAGATTCCGTTGCATCAGTTGTTATAACTACTGCCGCATAACCACCGGATCGAGTGTATTCTACAGTATTTTTCAATGTAGCAGCTGTAATCAGCGGAGTGTCGCCTCTTACGACAAGGGTGAGCCCGTTACGACCCTCAAGAAAAGGCGATGCCTGCATCACAGCGTGCCCCGTGCCAAGCTGCTTCTCCTGCATCATAAATGCCACTTCCTCACCCAGCACCTGTCTGACCTGCTCCTGCATATGTCCTACTATATACACCTGTTCATCGGCACCTGCTTCGATAAGAGCTTCTCTGATCCAGGATATGATAGGTTTTCCTGCTGTTTTCTGGATGAATTTGCATTTCTTGGATCTCATTCTCTTACTTTCGCCTGCTGCAAGTACTACTGCGCATATACTCATTATAGTGTGACCTCCGGATATCAGTCCGCATATCTGCGGCTGATGATTTCAAAGCGTACGTTTATACCGGGAATCTTAGAATTGGAGTTTCCCGTATTTACTTCTATTATTATAGCAGTAAAAAGGATACCGTTACTCTCGTATTTACGAGGTGTGATAAAATGTTCACATGAGTTTACTTGATCGACAACATCCGGAGGAGCGGGATATGAGATTATCTGTAGTGATTCCATTTTATAATGAGCAGGATCAGGTGCGTTCTACCATTTCTGCGGTATGTGCGGTACTTAACGGGCTTTCACATGATTATGAGCTTATCCTTGTGGATGATGGCTCAGCCGATGAAACATGGAAAGTCATACTGGAAGTTTCGGGTATAATCAGGAGAGATGACGCTTCTGAGCATAAGGGCACAATTAGGGGAATAGGGTTTTCCAGAAATTTCGGGAAGGAGGCCGCCATATGCGCAGGTCTCCACACCGCAGACTGTGATGCGGCGATAGTTATGGACGGTGATCTGCAGCATCCCCCGGAGCATATACCATACATGGTGTCTGTCTGGGAATCCGGTGAAGCTGACGTTGTGGAAGGTGTGAAATCCTCAAGAAGCAATGACAGCATGATCCAGAGGATGAATGCGTTTCTATTTTATAAGCTGTTTGGGAAAGCCGCCGGATATGATCTGCAGAACGCATCAGACTATAAACTTCTGGACCGGAAAGTACTGGATGAATGGCGTCGGCTCGGAGAACATGACACTTTTTTCAGAGGATTATCCGCATGGCTCGGGTTCAGACGGAAGACTTTCAATTTTATTGTACCACCGAGGAATAAGGGCAAAAGCAAGTGGTCTTCAGAAAAGTTGTTCAGACTGAGTATAACAGCTATGACTTCATTTTCGTCACTTCCGCTTCAACTTATCACATTGCTCGGTCTCGTTTTTCTTGCCTTTTCAGCAGTTCTTGCAGTGCAGACTCTCATACGCTGGTTCACGGGAACAGCCGCGGACGGGTTCACAACGGTCATTCTTCTTATCTTATTTACAGGCGGGGCAGTCATGATCAGCCTTGGACTGATAGGGATATATGTAAGCAGGATTTTTGCCGAAGTAAAAGGGCGACCGAGATATATCGTTTCGAAGCAGACTGAAAATGTCTCAGAATAAATACTTAATTATCAGAAATATGGCAAAGGCAATGATAAGAACGACCGTAAGTACCAGCCTTATCTTTCTTGTCACAGAGCTGTCCATAGGCTGATAATTTAACGGAGTGAGTTTTGCTTTACACGACGGACATTCGGTCATGTGGTCAAGGGCATCCTTACCGCAGGCAGGGCACTTAATGATATGCTTCTCATAAGCTGTAGCACTTTTCTTCTTCATCTGAGCCACACCTTTGTTGCGAATAGCAGAAACAACAGAAACACGATGATGAAAACAAATCCTATCAGCAGTCCTGCAAGCAATGCTCCGCCTATTGCTGTCATTGTCTGTTTTCTGTCAAGTTCCTCAGTTCCATCAGGTAATACAGGCTTTGAAGCGGGGTCCTTTCTTTCGAGACTCGTCCCTTCAAAACTCATATCAGCGATCACCCTGCCATCATCCGCGAACTTTTTCTTATTTCTCATTTTCCTTGTTTTTCATTATCTCTTCGTCATAAAGATGACAAACGACTTTATGGCCCGGATCTACTTCTATAGTTCTCGGGGGCTCAACTTTACACACGTCCATCGCATATCTGCACCTTGTATGAAATTTACAGCCCTTGGGTGGATTAGCGGGTGACGGGATGCTCCCCTCGAGTATGACTCTGTCCATTTTGATATCCGGATCCGGAACCGGAATAGCGCTGAAGAGTGCTTGTGTATATGGATGCAGCGGTTTTCCGAAAATAGCATCAGTCTCTGCGAACTCCACAAGACTTCCAAGATACATAACACCTACCGAATCGGATATGTGTTCAACGACAGACAGATCATGGGAAATGAAAAGGTATGTAAGATTGTACTTATCCTGCAGATCCTCCAGAAGATTTATTATCTGTGCTTGTATAGAAACATCCAGTGCTGACACAGGTTCATCGCAGACTATGAAATCCGGATTAAGCGCAAGTGCCCTTGCTATACAGATCCTCTGTCTCTGCCCGCCTGAGAACTCATGCGGGTATCTGTCCTTATGATACTCCTGAAGTCCGCAATCCCTCATTATCTTGGTTATATAGTCATCGAACTGTTCTTTAGGTACGATCCCATGCTCTCTTACTGCTTCCCCGATGATCTCTCCTATCGGCATTCTCGGAGAAAGACTTGAATACGGATCCTGGAATATTATCTGGATCCTGGGTCTGATTTTACGAAGTTCTTCACGTGAAAGGCTGTGGATATCTACTCCGTCAAAAACCACTTCTCCCTCTGTTTTATCGTGAAGTCTCAGTATCGTTTTCCCGATAGTCGTTTTGCCGCAGCCTGATTCTCCGACAAGACCGAGTGTTTTGCCTTTAGGTATATCAAATGATACACCGTCGACAGCTTTAACAGCACCCTTCTGTCCGCCGAGTAATCCTGATTTTATAGGAAAATATTTTTTCAGGTTTTTAACTGATAAAAGATTCGTGTTTTCACTCATTTATCGACTTCTCCTTTGGTGTCTTCAGCATATCTGTAGCAGGTCACCATGTGTGTATCTGACAAGTAGATCTCCGGAGGATATTCACCTGCACATTTATCAAAGGCTCTGTTACATCTGTCTCTGAAATAACAGTAATTTGGCATATTGATTGGATTCGGAACTTTGCCGGGTATGCTGTAGAGTCTTTCGACTCTCTTATTTATAGCCGGCTTGCTTTCCATAAGTCCAACGGTATAAGGGTGAGAAGGAGAGTGGAATATTTCGTGGGCAGTTCCCTTCTCAACAATTCTGCCTGCGTACATAACAACAACGTAATCAGCCATTTCCGCTATAACGCCAAGGTCATGAGTGATCAGCATTATACTGCTGTTGATCTTATCTTTCAGATTTCTGAGCAGATCGAGTATCTGTGCCTGGATCGTTACGTCTAGTGCTGTTGTCGGCTCATCCGCTATGATGAGCTTAGGGTTACATGACAAGGCCATACCGATCATTACACGCTGTCTCATTCCGCCTGAAAGTTCATGCGGGAACATGTTGTAAACACCTTCGGCATTCGCTATGCCCACAAGCTCAAGCATCTCCAGAGTTCTTTTCCTGACTGCATCCTTATTCATTTCAGGATTATGGAGTTCAATGACTTCATTTATCTGAGCTCCGATCCTGAAAACCGGATTAAGACTGGTCATAGGTTCCTGAAAGATCATCGAGATCTGATTTCCTCTGATCTTCTGCATCTTATCGTCAGGCATATCAGGAATATTATAGGCTTTTCCTCCTCCATCATTGAATCGTATTTCACCTTTAACAGTCTGACCCTGAGGTCTCTGCACCAACTGCATCAGAGAAAGACTCGTCACCGACTTTCCGCATCCCGACTCACCGACAACTCCAACTGTTTTACCCTGGGGTATATCGAAAGAAACACCGTCAACTGCTTTCACTGTACCTATATCGGTGAAAAAATACGTGTGAAGATCGTCAAATTCAACGACATTGTTCGGATCACGCATAGTTGTTGTATATTCCGATTCCTGAACGTTCTTTCTCTTACGTTTAGCTTCAAACGAGTCAACGATCTTTTTATTCCTTTTAGATATAGACGAGGTCTCTTTAGCGGAAATATAATTCGCTTTTTTTCTTAAAGCCTTATCCTTGGCTTGTTCCTTGTCATTATTGATGTTGCTATTATTATTTTTAGATATGTCAGACATATTCGCTCCTACCTCTTCATTTTCGGATCATAGGCATCCCTTAGTCCGTCACCTACAAAATTGAATCCAAGAACGGTGATCAGGATCGCAAGTCCTGCCGGCACCCAAGTGAACCAGAAATTAGTCATTTCATAGGCTGTTGTGATACCGCTGATTATGTTGCCCCATGATGCGTAGGGGAATTTAACTCCCAGTCCAAGGAAACTAAGTGTAGATTCATAAATTATGATACCGCCCAGACCAAGCGTAGCAAACACAATGAGCTGAGGTATGACATTGGGAACAAGGTGCTGGAATATACGCTTATAGGTAGATATGCCCGTAGCCTCAGCTGCTATCATAAACTCCTGCTCTCTTAGTGACAAAATCTGTCCCCTTACGACACGAGCGATACCTGGCCAGCTTATAAGGCCAAGAGTAAGCATCATATAATATATTCTTAATTTCGGTTCAATATCCATCTTATCCATTACTGAACCCAGTATTATCAGCAGGGGCAGGAATGGTATGCAGTTGAAAACATCAACCACCCTCATTATAAGCATATCTACCCATTTACCAAAATATCCCGCAATTCCTCCGAGAATTATTCCAAGTAATGTTTCAATAGCCACAACGTCGAACCCAATACTCAGAGAGATCCTTCCTCCATACATGAGCCGTGTCAGATTAACCATTCCTTGTGCATTTGTTCCGAGCCAGTGCTTAGCCGACGGATCTTCATGTATCGTTATCAGCTGAGTTTCAGTTTCTGTCTTGATAGTATACATATTATTGACTCTTTTAACTGTGTACTCCGTATCAGTTGTATCTTCAGGAAGTCTGAATGACTCTTTTCCTTCCTTTATTGCTTCATGCATTGCCTCTCTGAATTCCATAGAAACGATCACACCCTCTGACGCTGTATTTACAGAAAAATCTGACATAACTGCATAAGGAGAACCAACCGGACCTCCTGCTTCGGAAATCACAGCATAGTGTTCATGAAATTCAACTTCATAAGTCTTACCATTAGCCTCAAATCCAGATCGATCATGATCCTCAAGAGATTTCTGAGCGTAATATCGTAGCTCGTAGTCGATCAAATCTCCCCGGTTCAATGGTTCAATTATCAGAACTGATTCCATTGCAGCATCCTCGTATCTGATAACGGAATAATTTCTACCGATCCTTACTACAGAATACTCCACAGAATCGTAAATAAAGCTTGTATCGGAATTCAGAACAGCCTGTTCTGTCAAAGTTAAAAACTCTTGGGACAGTTCATTTTCTCCCTCTTCAGGAATGATCGTTATAACACCCCTCAGGTTTGTTACCTGAACAAGTGAAACACCTTGTTGTACCCTGTAAAAGTTTTCACCCTCGGTTATGATTCTGTAAGATATCTCTTTATTCTCGAAATACTCATTGCCTTTATTCTTTTCAAGGATAAATCGTGCGTGTGTCGAGGAGTCGAAATCCATGCCTTCCTTAGCATAATATTTCAGTTCTGTACTCTGTG
>JAQVYV010000081.1 GCA_028708525.1 Eubacteriales bacterium | reverse complement strand
TACATTGCCGGCAGGCAGCATTCCCAAGCGCGCACGCTAAATATGTTTTCCCGGTACCGGTTTTACCGGAAATCACAATGTTAAGCTTTTGCTCCAGGTATGCGCAGGATGACAATCCTGCTATCAGTTTACGATCTATTTGCCTGTCAGATGAATAATCTATATCTTCCACACATGCATCCACACAAAGTGAAGCATTGTACAGCAGTCTTTTTATTTTGCTGTTCTTTTTGCTCAGCCACTCTTTTTCTACCATCATCATGAATCTTTCTTCGAAGGATAATCCACGGTACATCTCTTCCGGTTCACTGAACATCTTAGCCATCGTTTTCAGTTTCATGTCACGAAGTTTGGTCGCTGTTTGATTATTAAGCATGAAGGCCATCTCCCGCAAAAGCTTTCTGACCCTGTCCCCTTCAAAAATTCCATCGGCTGAACAATTCAACAACTTCCTGCAAATAAATCTTGAATAAGATATAACTATTGTAACCGATCATGTTATTGAAGTCGACGACATCAAATCACAAGTTACAATATTATACACCACTATAATAACTTTATATATATACCATGTTTTTACATTGCGATATAAAAACTGCTTGTATATCGGTAAACTTTGAGGATGTTTTAAGCGAACCTTTGCTTGACTACAGAAAGCTCCATGAATATGTTACAAAGCGGCTTATATCCGGCAAAATGACCTATATATTTTTGGATGAAATACAGAATGTGCCACAGTTTCAAAAAGCTGTAGACAGCTTGTTTATCAAAGACAATGTCGATGTTTATATAACAGGTTCAAACGCTCAGATTTCCTTTGCGGAATATGCTGACAGTTTGATCTCTTACGGGCGGAAAACAACTTCAGTAACCTTTGAAAGCTATCTCGAAGCACTCACCGGAGCCTTTATTCTATATAAAGTAGACAGATATGATGTCAAGGGAAAACAGCATCTGAAATCGCTTGAAAAATACTATCTGGTGGCTATGAGTTTGCGCAATTTATTGCTCGGGGATAAAAACACCGATATTGGTCATATCCTTGAAAACATCGTGTATCTGGAGCTTCTGAGGCGCGGTTACCTTATGCTTGCATAATATTTACCTGTGGGTGTCCTGCTTATCGTCACAGATTTCAGCTTATGATCATCAGGGATATCCCTGTGCTGCTTTATTCTGACTGCCTTAAGTTTCGGTAATACTATATACCCGTCCATCAACCTGATATTCCCATTCACATAGTTTGTAGTATAGCTTTGATGATTGCTTTTCTTGGATTTGAATTTCGGAGATCCTGTTGCTTTGTCACGAAAATGATTCCTGTAAGCTTTATTGAGGTTAAGTTGTGCATTGGCAAGAGCAAGACTGTCTGCTTCCTTTAACCACTCAAATTCTTTCTTGTATTTAGCAGGTGTATTATTGAGACTTTTACCCGTCAGTTCATAGTATTCGATCCTGTCAGAAAGCATCCTGTTATATATAAACCTTACACACTCGAAAGTCTTAGCTATCAAGGTCTGCTGACAGGTATTCGGGTATATCCTGAAAGTGAAATCAACCCCGATTCATCCCCACCTGCACTCCCCCCCACCTACACTCTCACTAAAAGTGAGTAAAAGTAGCAAGGTAGTTAAGGTGGGAGACTTTTCGGGTTTTATGTTAAATTCTTTCGTATTAATCACTGTGGACTTTACTTTGGAAATTTACCCTCTTTCAAAAGCATCTTGTCTTCAAATCCCCAGATCCTTCCGCCAGATATCCGTAAGTCTTCCGGCCTCTGCCTCATCCGCAGCCTCACAGAAGATCCTCAGAAGTGGCTCTGTTCCTGAAAAACGCGCTATTATCCAGCTCCCGTCAACAAATCTGACCTTGCACCCGTCACTGTGATCGACACCGGAGATGGCCTTTCCGAACTCCGGGAGCGTTTTATCGACGAAAAGCCTCTTCACCAGCTCCTCCTTCTTTTCCGGTGAAAAGCTGCTGTCGAACTCAGTCATCTCAGCACTTCCGTACAACGCGGCTATCTCATTAAGAATCTGTGAGATCTTCTTACCGGTAACACTGATCATCTCAACAAGCAGACACGCCGCGAAGATCCCGTCCTTTCCCTTGATATGTCCCCTGATCGTAAGTCCTCCGCTGCTCTCTCCGCCGATCACAGCATCAGTCTGCTCCATTTTAGAAGAGATATGCTTGAACCCGACAGGGACCTCATGACACTTCTGTCCGTGATCTTCCGCGATCCTGTCCAATACATGTGTAGTAGCGATATTTCTTACAACATCGCCCCTCCAGCCTTTGTAATGGAGAAGATAGTAGTAAAGAAGAACCATTATCTTGTTAGGATGAATGAAATCACCTTCATCGTCGATTATACCGATCCTGTCAGCGTCTCCGTCCGTCCCTATCCCCATGTCATATCCCTGATCGATCACCATATCGCGTAGCTTCCCCAGTGTCGATGCGCTGGGAGAAGGCAGTTTACCTCCGAAGAGTGTGTCATGCCGGTCGTTGATGATATCGACCTCACAGCGGGCGGTCATCAGGATCGTCTGCAGCGATGTCTTGGACACACCATACATCGGATCCAGCAGAACTTTGAGTTTTGCCCTCCTGATCGAATCCATATCTATCATGGAGATGATGCTGTCAAGATACTGGTTCGTCATATCTGTCCTTACAATAAGCCCTTGCGCAACAGCTTTATCGAACTCCATTTTCTTCACTGTAATACCCGAAGCGATCATCTCTTCAAACATGGCGGTAACTTCAGCGCGGGCATCCTGTCCGCCTTCGGTAAAAACCTTCACCCCGTTATAGATCGCAGGATTGTGGCTGGCCGTTACCGCAAGACCGTACTCTGTCCCAAGAGTCTTCACAGCAAACATTATCAGCGGCGTAGGAGCTATTTTGGTGATAAGATGAACCTTTACCCCGTTTGCGGCCAAAACACACGCTGCCCATCCGGCTGCGATGTCCGACAGAAATCGCCTGTCATAACCTATGACTATTTCCTTAACACCTGTCTCAGAGATCGCCTGTGACAGCAACTCTACGTTCTCCCGTGTAAATCCGTCCGCGATGATCGCACGCCATCCGCCTGTACCAAACTTAATCATTGTCTTCTACCCTCACTCCTGTATCGATATCCAGGATCCTGCCCGGAAATCCGATTTTCTCAACTGCTTCAAGCACTTTCGTCCGGTCTTCTTTACGCACATAAACAAAGCAGCAACCTCCGCCCCCGCTTCCGTTGATCTTGCCGCCTAAGGCACCTGAAGCGATCGCTGTATCAAGGATATGTTCGATTTTGTCAGTAGATATACCCAGTCCGTCGCGCAGTCTTATGTGATGCTCATATATAAGCCGGCCGAAAATTTCGTCATCGAAATCATCTTCTGATGTAAGAAGCTCTTTAGCTTTAAGAAGGATCGCGTAATTTTCGCATGCTGCGCTGATGACTCTCTCCGCCTGTTCATCAAGTCCGTATGACCCGATGTCCAGATTCTCAGAAAGGATCTCGCGGACACCATGCCCGATTTTGGAAAGAGCACGAAGAGCAGGTTCCTTTGCGCCGCCCAGAACAGCTGTTGTGTTTTTCTTTTCTTTAGAGTCAAAAAGTATGAAACTTCCTGAAGGTTTGACTGTCATCTTCCTTGCTGTGGTCGTACCGTCAGTAAAATCCAGGTTGAGCAGACCGCCGAGAGCTGATGTGTACTGATCCATCATCCCGCCGGGCTCACCGAATTCCTCAACTTCAGCAAGATATGCCCAGTAAGCTATTTTGTGCGGATCATCGGCGGCTTCATGTCCGACCGATTCAAGCAGAGCTTTTATAAGTACAACTATCATCGTTGAGGAAGAACTCATCCCTTTCCCGATCGGGATGTCACTGTCCATTATTACTGTCACACCGGAAAGTGTTACAGAATTTCTCTGCAGGACCGCAACTGCGGATCTCAGATAGTCTCTGTCATTTTCATATATTACAGGTCTGTCAAGATCGATGACCATACCTTCATATACTGATGCATTGTTCTCCATGTTCAGCGTGTCGATCCTGCTGTCTCTAATGAATATTTCGATAAGCGAATCTTCGCGAGACGTGATCACAGCTCGGAATCTGAGGTCGATAGCGCACGCTATTACTTCAAGACCTAAATAATCCAGGTGTTCTCCGAACAGACAAAGCCTCGAAGGTGTTGAAACTGAAAGCTCTTTGTTAGATAATGTGAATGACATGATGCACTCCTTTGTTGGATCGATGGATATTTACATCATGATGATATCGGATCCGGACCCGTATGTCTTTACGATATAAAGTCTGATTTTTGTCAAATCCGGCACTTAAGATCTGATTTTCATAGAACTTGTACCAAGAGGAATATATGCTCGCTAATCTTACAACTAAAACCTTCAGTAAATTCGGTTCCGTTGAAAATGACGGTTTCGATGCTGCTGTCTCCAGGCTTGGGATCAGTTTCACGAGAAGATTCGCAGTGACAGATAAAACTGTTCGGAGACTTTTTATCAACGAAGATTCTGATACGATACTTGATATAGACGAAGGAACAGCGATACTTTTTGCCGGGAAAACACCCGCAGAACTTGAAACATTTCTGCTTGATAAGACCGTTCGGATCGATCCTGAGATCTATTATTATATCACGCCGCTAATAAACACCGCGGAGATATCGATCGGGTACAGCGGCACACCTTCAGTTACTTTAACGGATCCGCATGAAAGACCGGAGGGCATAACACCTTCGATCGACCCATACCTGGTAAGGACCTTGTTGTATCACGAGAAAGAACCAAACTTCCGTTTCAAAGGCGAGAGCCATCCTTTCTGGGAACTTACCTTTGTCGACCTTGGAGATATGTGCAACCTTGTTGAGGAAAAGGAATATGAACTGAAGCAGGGTGATTTGATGCTTTGCCTTCCTGATCAGTTCCACAGTCAATACTCCCGGTCAGGGAAAGCCGTGAGATATCTTACCGTGTCATTCGAGATGAGATTTTCGGATCCGGGGATTTTTGACGGAACGGTGTTTGAATGTGATGAATATATGAGAAATCTTATGGCAGCGATCATGACCGAAGCCCGTGGAAGCCGGATATATTCGGAGGATCTTATACTTTGTTATCTGAAGGAACTGATCATATCACTTTTGCGTGTCAATAAGATCGAGAGCAGTCTGAAAATGTCTCACCCAGCGGTAAGACGCTCTATGGAAAATAAGATCGCTGAGCAGGCTAAAGCTTATGTGGCAGATAAACTGTGCGAACACATGACTGTTCTGGATGTCGCGAGATCCATCCCGGTATCTGAGTCTTACATGTCGAAGGTTTTCAGAAAAGCTGAAGGCGTTTCTCTGAATAATTATATTATCGAGCGAAAACTTGAGAAAGCAAAGGAGCTGCTTGCCGCGGGGGATCGTTCCGTGACAGAGATCGCCGAATATCTCGGCTATAGCAATGTGCATTATTTCTCTGCGCAGTTTAAAAGGGTGTACGGTATTTCTCCGAAAGCGTTTACCGGCACGATCATGGTTTAAGCAAGCCGTCAATACCCCAGCTCTTCTCCGACAAGAATGACCTTTATCCTGCCGTCTCTTTGCTGTTTGCCTGTTACTACATAACTGCGGCAGATACGGTCCGGCGAAGTACATCCGGCTGTCATTTCATCACTGTCGATCTCCTGGCAGTATCCCTTCTCAGCGCAGTATGTCTTTTTGCCTAATCTGACACAGTTCTTCGGAGCGGCAATGGCTTTAACTCTCTTAATAGCCGCTGTAAGGTCGGGCACTATTTTGTTTATCCCGGCAACTATTATCACACAGCGCGGCCCGTAAGATATCGCGGCCACTCTGTTGCTCCTGCCGTCGACATTATAAAGTTCGCCGTTCATCGTTATCGCGTTTGAGGAAGAGATATATACGTCAGCACAGAAGCTGTCAGCAAATATCTGCCTGATATCCTCAGGTGCAAGTCCGGGTGCGTATCTGTCAAGATAGTCATATTCGCCACTCCTGAGCAGGTCAAGTATCCCTGTCTGTTCAAGAGTCACCGAACCCCCGGTACCTACTACCGCTCCCGGCTTGATCAGTTCTCTGACTTTATCTGCGACTTCGGCAGTGCTTCCGAGAAAAAAAGCCTCCATGCCGTTTTGCCGAAGACTTTCCATAGTGATCTTTACCTTTTCATCCATAACCTGCTCCTTTTCCGGCGTTGGATAGCCAGTGGGCGGTCGGAGGGGACGGGGGTTCTAAACCCCCGTCCCCTCCGACCGCCGTCCGAAAGCCAGCAGTGCTGCTGCTCCTACAAATACTATTCCGCCGATCATATTTCCCAATGTCACCGGCAACAGATTCCCGAAAAGAAAACTGCTCCAGTTCAGGCCTTCCAGGCTCCCCGCAGAAGCACCAAGTGTCAAAGCCCCTGCGTAGTATTCCGCGTTTCCCTTTATGAAAAGGCCTGCAGGAATATAATACATGTTTGCCACACTATGTTCAAATCCGGAGGTTATAAAAAGCCAGATAGGGAAAAATATCCCTGCGATCTTCCCTGCAGCGCTTTTCGCTGAAGCTGCCATCCACACAGCCATGCAGACAAGCCAGTTACAAAGTATACCCAGAGAAAGACCTTCGACAAACCCCAGATCAGCCTTATAAGCTGCAGTCTTGAGTGTAAAAGCGCCAAGATCACCACCGCTGAAATCAAGCTGTCCGGATATGACAACCAGAAAAGCGATAAGGATCGATCCGGCAAAATTCCCGACATACACTATTACCCAGTTTTTCAGAACTGCCATAGGTCTTGCGGCACCCCGGAACATTGCGATACTCATAAGCATGTTTCCGGTGAAAAGCTCCGCGCCGAAAAAAACCACCATCATCAATCCCGCTGCGAACAGAGCCCCCGCAAGGGTCTTTGCAAGTCCTACTGAGGGGATCGTATGGATAGCCACATTTGAAGCAGCTGATGCGAAGGCAATAAAAGCTCCCGCAATGATCCCGAGCAGAAATGTTTTAGCAACAGGAGATGTGCTTTTCCTGACACCGGACTGGATCAGTAATTCCGTTGTTGCTACAGGATCGTTCATAAATCAGAAAAGTCCGCTTATTTTACCTGCAGAATCCACATCGATCGATTCGGCTGCAGGCACTTTGGGGAGACCCGGCATCGTCATTATATCCCCGGTAAGAACGACCACGAACCCAGCTCCGGCAGACAGTACAGCGTTTCTGACTGCTACTGTGAAATTCCCGGGTCTGCCGAGTTTCTTCGGGTCATCTGAAAGCGAGTACTGCGTTTTGGCAAAGCATACAGGAAGATTCCCGAAATCCATTTCTTCTATCTTGGCTAGCTCCTTCAAAGCCGCAGGAGTGAAATCCACTCCGTCACCGCCGTAGATGTCCTTGACCACCTTTTCGATCTTAGCTTTCAGTGACATATCATCAGGATAC
>JAQVYV010000080.1 GCA_028708525.1 Eubacteriales bacterium | reverse complement strand
TTCTTTCGAACTGGAACCTAAATCCAGCGTGTCTGCCAATTCCACCACGTCCGCGTATAAACTACTTGATTATAATCAAAGCATCTCAGCGATGTCAATCTTTACCTTCGCCGCCATTTTCTTTCTGCTTCTTTTTTCTCTTTTCTATAAGCTTTACCAGAACTCTGGTCATGAACAGTGAAAACCCAATAATAAGGAAGCCTATAATGACCACGACCAGCGGGAGTAATGCTTTAGGAACGTTTTCTGTTATCAGATCAGGCATCATCAGCTACCTTCATTCGTCGAGCTTCAGTACACTCATGAATGCTTCCTGAGGTACCTCAACACTACCGAACTGCTTCATTCTCTTCTTACCTTCCTTCTGTTTCTCCAGCAACTTCTTCTTACGGGTGATATCGCCACCGTAACACTTTGCAAGAACATCTTTTCTGAAAGCTTTGATCGTCTCACGGGCAATTATCTTTCCTCCGACACAAGCCTGCACAGGTATCTCGAAGTTCTGCCTCGGGATGCTGTCCTTGAGCTTCTCGGCCATCCTTCTTCCTCGCGCATAAGCCTTGTCTTTATGTACGATGAACGACAAAGCGTCTACAACTTCACCATTAAGCATTATATCCAGCTTGACCAGTTCAGACTCCTCATAACCATTCAGCTCGTAATCCAGAGAAGCATAGCCTCGTGTCTTTGATTTCAATGCGTCAAAAAAATCATAAATTATTTCATTCAACGGCATCAGATAATGCATGTTGACACGATTGGCATCGATATAATCCATATTGATGTATGTCCCACGCCTTTCCTGACAGAGCTCCATTATATTGCCGACATACTCTTTCGGAGTCATTATAGCAGCCTTGACTATCGGCTCCTCCATCCTTTCAATATGAGAAGGGTCCGGCATGTTGGTCGGATTATCAAGTGATATCTTATCCCCTGTTATGGTCTCGATCTTGTAAATGACCGAAGGAGCTGTCGATATAATATCAAGCAGAAACTCACGCTCAAGTCTTTCCTGAACGATCTCATAGTGCAAAAGCCCAAGGAATCCACACCTGAACCCGAATCCGAGAGCCATAGAAGTTTCCGGTTCAAAAGAAAGAGCAGCATCGTTCATCTGCAGCTTTTCAAGTGCGTCTCGCAGATCAGGGTACTTGCCGCCGTCAGTAGGATAAATTCCACAGAAAACCATCTGTTGAGCTTTCTTATACCCCGGCAGTGGTTTATCCGTTTTACGCTCGATATGGGTAACAGTATCACCTACAGCCGTATCCCTTACATTCTTGATACTTGCCGCAAGATAACCGACATCTCCCGCAAGAAGCTCATCACAAGGTGCGAACTCACCCGGTCGAAAGAAACCAAGCTCTGTAACTGTAAAATTCTTGCCGGTATTCATCATCAGAATATCATCCCCTACCTTCACCCGGCCTTCTCTGACACATATGTGCACGATTACCCCCTTATACGGGTCATACTTTGAATCAAATATCAAAGCTTTGAGGGGAGCATCTTCATCACCGGAAGGAGGCGGAAGATACGCAACGATTTTCTCAATAGCATCATCGATGTTTATATTGTTTTTCGCTGAAATGCAAGGAGCATACGAAGCATCAAGTCCAATCACTTCTTCTATCTCCTGTTTCACCAGATCAGGTTGAGCTGACGGAAGATCGATCTTATTGATCACCGGCAGGATCTCAAGATTTGAATCTATCGCGAGATAAACATTGGCAAGAGTCTGGGCTTCAATACCCTGCGCAGCATCGACTACTAAGACTGCACCATCACAGGCGGCAAGACTCCTCGAGACTTCATAATTGAAATCTACATGTCCGGGAGTATCGATCAGATTAAGAGTATATATCTTTCCATCACGTGCCTTATACTTCATTCTTACGGCTTGTGCTTTGATCGTGATCCCGCGTTCACGCTCAAGATCCATGTTATCCAGCATCTGATCATGCATCTGACGCTTTTCAAGCAAACCTGTATTTTCGATTATACGGTCTGCGAGAGTGGATTTACCATGGTCTATGTGAGCTATTATTGAAAAATTACGTATTAGTTTCTGTCTTTCAGACGGCATTCAATATCTCCGTTATCAAGGTTTTCCTATGCTGTCAAGCGGCAAAAATCTGAACAACACTTCTCCGATGATCCGCTCTTTCTTTATCGGACCGAAAGTTCTGCTGTCAAGGCTGACAGAACGATTGTCACCAAGAACATAAAATTCATCATCACCAAGCGTTATATGAGAATAAGCATCATTTCTTTCATCAGTCATAACATTTGTCAAATAATTTTCCTGTAATTTAACACCGTTTCTGTAAACACTGCCATCCTGAATATCCACAGTATCGCCCGGAAGGCCGATCACACGCTTGATGATATTCTTCTCACCTACATGGTAATAAAGTCCGTCAGCGTCGATCGTTATTATATCTTCATATCCGATACCGTTGGCAAAATGCCTGCTGACTTTCTGGACCAGAAGCTGATCGGATTCGTGCAGATTTGGTACCATTGATGATCCGACTACTTCATTTCTCTGAACAACGAAAAATACCAGAAAAAGTCCGACTGCAACAGCTATAACTATATGCTTTGCCCAATCAAGTATCTCTTTCAGCATTTGATTACTCGGCTTCTCTTCTGACTCCGGAATACTCTCAGACGGTTCTTCCATATCCAGATATATTCGTGGCTCATCAACTTCTTTATTACTTTTTCTCATTATACGACCAGCTTTCATTCTGCAATATCTATATTATACATCATGTCAGGTATTTCTGAGCTTTAATTCATCCAGTTGAACCTGATCAACGATTCCCGGAGCATCGCTCATCAGGCAGGATGCGTTCTGCACCTTCGGAAAAGCAATAACATCCCTAATGCTTGAACTTCCCGTCATCAGCATAGCAAGCCTGTCCAGACCGAAGGCAAGTCCGCCGTGAGGGGGGACTCCGTACCTGAAGGCATTGAGAAGAAACCCGAATCTTTCAAATGCCTGTTCCTCCGTAAACCCAAGCAAGGCAAACATTTTCTTCTGCAATGACTGATCATGTATCCTGATACTGCCTCCGCCAAGTTCGCATCCGTTAAGAACAAGATCGTACGCTTTCGCTCTCACTTTGAGCGGATCAGATCCAAGAAGCCCGATATCCTCATCCATTGGTGATGTAAATGGGTGATGCTTGGCGGCATATCTCTTCTCTTCCTCATCATATTCCAGAAGAGGAAAATGTGTTACCCACACAAACCTATACTCATCTCTTTCATACAGATCAAATCTTTCAGCCAGTTCCGTACGCAAATGTCCGAGAGCATCGAAAACAACATCATTGATATCCGAAGCGATAAATATCATGTCACCTGACTTTGAACCGGCTCTATCATATATCCTGTCCAGATCCTCACGGCTGACAAACTTCAGTATCGATCCCCTTGGTTCGTCCCCGCATGTGATCCAGGGCAACCCCTTAGCTCTGTATGTTTTAACGTGCTCAGCAAGTGAGTCTATCTCTTTCCTTGAAAGAGCTGCGCCTCCCGGCATATTGATGCATCTTACTGAACCACCACACTCCAAGGCGACCCTAAATGGTGCGAAATCTATATCAGAAGCAATGTCAGAGATATCCTTAAGTTCCATACCAAATCTCATATCAGGTTTATCTGATCCGAAACGCTCCATAGCATCTTTATACTCAAGTCTTTCAACCGGAAGCGGTACATCCACATCAAGAACGTCTTTAAAAACCTTAGCGATGAAACCTTCATTGACCTCCATCACATCATCCGCATCAACAAAAGACATTTCAAGGTCGATCTGTGTGAATTCAGGCTGTCTGTCCGCCCTGAGGTCCTCATCTCTGAAACATCGGGCTATCTGCATATACTTGTCGTATCCTGAAAGCATAAGAAGTTGTTTAAACAATTGCGGTGACTGCGGAAGGGCGTAATACTTACCCGGCTGAACACGACTCGGAACAAGATAGTCGCGTGCGCCTTCAGGGGTGCTTTTAGTCAGAACAGGCGTTTCGATCTCTAAAAATCCTATGCTGTCAAAATAATCCCGTGCGCATTTAGCGATCCTGTGTCTTGCAATCATCTTCTGCTGCATATCCGGTCTGCGAAGATCCAGATATCTATATTTCAGCCTCAGAGATTCATTCGTATCGACATTTTCCTCGATATAGAAAGGCGGAGTCTCGGCTTCCGAAAGTATCCTTATCTCTTCAGCCAGCACTTCAATAAATCCTGTAGGCATATTCGGGTTCGGTGAGCTTCTCTCCCGGATCTTCCCCTTCACTGCCAGAACATACTCGCTTCGGACGGAACCGGCCTTGCTCCTTACCTCATCAGAAGAATCTTCATCGACAACTATCTGCATCTCGCCGCTGCGGTCTCTTAAATTGATGAAAATAAGTCCGCCGAGATTTCGCTGCTTTCTGCACCATCCTGTCATGACGACTTCTCTGCCGACATCGTTCATAACCGGTTCCCCGCACATCATACTTCTCTTTAATCCGAACATTGTTTCAGCCATAAAATTCCTCTTTCAATCTTTCAACAAGATCAGTAAGATCATAATCCTTTTCAGAGGCATCCTTAAGAGACTTCAATTTAACGACACCGGAATCGGTCTCATCCTTCCCGATGATCATCAAATGCGTGAATCCTGCTTTCCCTGCATATTTCAGAGCTGCCCTGAAACTTCTTCCTGTCAGGTCGGTCTCAGCGGCTATACCGTTTTTTCTAAGGTCAAAACAGAGCCTGTGCGCTAAAGCAACGGTTTCATCTCCAATAGATGCAATATAAAGAGACACTTTCTCATTTTCACCCGGGACCAACCCTCTGGAATCCATCTCCATCAGCAGTCTTTCGACACCAAGAGCAAATCCTATACCCGGTACGCAACCACCGCCAAACTGATCGATAAGCCCGTCATATCTTCCGCCGCCGCAAATAGTGCCTTGCGTACCTACATTCTCAGATATGAACTCGAAAACTGTTCTGGTATAGTAATCAAGTCCCCTTACTATCCTCTTATCTATTTCATAATCAATATCCAGGTCACTGAGAGCTTCCTGTAGCCCCACAAAATGATCAGCGCAATCATTACACAAGCTGTCAGAAAGAAGCGGAGCTTCCGCAGTGACAGTTTTACACCTTTCATCTTTACAATCAAGAACTCTCAAAGGATTTGCTTCATACCTGTCACGGCACACTTTACAGAGTCCTTCATATCGTTCCAACAAGAACCCCTTCAAAGAATCATTATACTTTTTCCTGCACTCAGGACAGCCGATACTATTGATCCGCAGCATGGAATCATATATCCCCAGTCGTCTGAAAAAAAGCGATATCATACTGATAAGTTCAGCATCGACCCTTGGCCCTGCCGATCCGAACGCTTCAGCACCAAGCTGATGAAATTCACGGTATCTGCCCTTCTGAACATTCTCATATCTGAACGCTGTTATGTTATAGCAAAGTTTTATCGGAAAAGGCATCGATCCCATTCCGTTTTCAATAAAACTCCTGGCAATACCGGCTGTTCCTTCAGGTCTTAATGAAATACTTCTTCCGCCTTTATCGTCAAAAGTATACATTTCCTTCTGAACAACATCTGTATCATCCCCTACACCCCTGCTGAAAACCTCTGTGCTTTCAAAAGTAGGTATCCTGATTTCATCGTATCCGAAAAGAGAACAGACCTCCATGAACTGCTTCTCAACAAAATGCCATTTACCAATCTCCGAAGGAAGAATATCCCTTGTTCCTTTCGGTGCAGTTAGTTTCATTTATTCGCCTCCAAAACAGTTATTATACATCAACAGTTCACAGCCTTCAACAACGCCTGATCTATATCTTCAATGATGTCTTCAGGATGTTCGATACCGACCGAAAGACGTATAAGACCGGGTGTGATACCTGCTGCGATCAGATCCTCATCGCTTTGCTGCCTGTGAGTAGTCGAAGCGGGGTGAAGGACTGCCGTCCTGACATCAGCAACATGGGTCACGATATTAGCAAGTTCAAGAGAGTCCATAAATTTAGCTGCAGCAGTCCTGCCCCCTCTCACCTCAAAGGATATGACCCCTGATCCGCCCGCAGGAAAATATTTCTTAGCAAGCTCGAAATACTTATTTCCCTCCAGCATAGGATAATTAACTTTAATAACAGAAGGATGACCCGACAAATACTTCGCGATCTGAAGTGCATTGGAGCAATGCTTCTCCATCCTCAGTGATAAAGTTTCGATCCCCAGATTTGTAAGGAACGCTCCCGTCGCTGTCTGAAGACAACCGATATCCCTTATCATCTGGACCCTTAACTTATTGATATAAGCTGCATTCCCAAATTTCTCCGTATAAATGACACCATGATAAGAAGTGTCAGCCTGAGTCATTTCAGGAAATTTTCCGTTACACCAATCAAACTTACCGGAATCGATGACCGCACCTCCCACCTGAACAGCATGTCCGTCAAGATACTTGGATGTTGAGTGTACAACTATATCAGCACCGAATTCGATCGGCCTGCAAAGAACCGGTGTCATGAATGTATTATCGATAATAAGCGGGATCCCATTTGAATGAGCGATATCCGCAAGCCCCGAGATATCTGCTGCAACAAGCGAAGGATTTGACAGAACCTCAGCAAAGACAGCTTTTGTATCAGGTCTGATGGCTTTGCGAAAACCTTCAAGGTCATCCGGATGAACAAACGTTGTTTCAACTCCGTACCGTTTAAGAGTTACTGCCAGAAGATTCATACTTCCGCCATAGATAGCCCCCGAACTAACGATATGGTCCCCTCCTCTGACAATAGCAGCTAAAGCCACGAACAAGGCTGATTGACCCGACGAAGTGAAAACGCATCCTACACCTCCTTCAAGCGCAGCTATCTTTTTCTCCACGAACTCAACAGTCGGATTAGATATCCTCGAATACAGATGTCCTTCTTTCTCAAGATCAAACAGATCTCCGACTTCATCGCTGCTATCATATTTAAATGTTGTACTCTGATAAACCGGCAGTGTCAGCGGTTCAGAGTTTCCCGGTCTGTATCCCGCATGCAGGCATTTCGTTTCGATCCTCATTCTATTTGCTCCTTTGTATTTATTTGACCCTGGTTCTATTTGCTCCCGACAGATTTTCTGTAAGCATCGGCAAAAGCCTTATATGACCCGGTTATAGCTCTTTCATCAACACAGAAAGTTGCTCTGAAATGGCCGGGCATTCCAAATGCAGAACCGGGAACCAGCAAAAGATTGTACTCAGCTGCAACAGCAGTAAACGCATTGTCGTCTTCTATTGGAGACTTCGGAAATAAATAAAGTGCTCCTTCAGGTTTAAAGCACTTGTATCCTGCCGATGTTATGACATTATACAGCATATCGCATCTTCTTCTGTAGCTTTCGATGTCAACTTTGGCCTTTATCGATCTCTCAATTACTCTCTGCA
>JAQVYV010000079.1:5019-7477 GCA_028708525.1 Eubacteriales bacterium | reverse complement strand
TGAATATGATTCAAAGTTCATCTTAATGATCTGTTTTTCTTCAATTCCTGACCGAAGGAGATGAGAGATCATAAGATCAAGTAATTTGGATTTTCCACAGCGCCTTATACCGGTTACTATTTTGATCGGTTCCGTATCCTGAAAAGCAATAAGTCGATCAAGATATAAATCACGTGGCTTCAGTTGTGCATCTTGAATCATATTCTGTTACCTCCTGCAACTCCACAACAGCAGTATAGCAAAATCTTACGGTAATATCAAGTTTTTGCATTTCACTGCAATAATTTTGCATTTCATATAGTTTTTGCAATCATAAAATCGATTATTATCCTGGCACTGCTGATATCTGTGCAACAAACACTACAGCAAACTCAGTTTCAAATTGCTTTTTCAGTGTCAACCCGGCTTCGGTCAGTAAAAGACAGATCTCATCCGGATCATCGGGATATACTTTGACTTTCCTTGTACCATAATCGATTTCAGGCTGACGATTTTTACTTGTTGACAACACAAACCGCCCGCCCGGTGTCAATAAGCCTGCCGTCTTTTGGATCGCTGCTCTTTTCTCTTCAATGTGCATAAAAGTAAGCGATGAATAGATCACATCAAAAGATCCGTCAAATTGGCATGTAAGATAATCACCGCATATCAAATGGATATTTGAAAACTTCTGCAGGTTCTGACGGGCTCTTTCTATAGTTTTCGGGGAAATATCGATGCCGGTAAAACTTCTGCATTTTCCACAGACGCGCAAAGCAAGACGCCCTGTTCCTACGCCGATCTCAAGTACGGATTTGTTCGGATCGAGCTGCAGCGCTTCAATAAATCCTTCTCCGTCCCATTTGTCCATATATGCACGAAGCGGTTCCGGATCGTGTGCAGGGTCGTTGTTTTCTTCAATAAGTTCATCGTAGTGGCAGATCATATCCTGTTTTTCTCCAAACCTGCGCCGGGCATCCTCCCATTCCGAACGCAAAAGCACATACTTCATATCTTCATAGTCCATACCCAGCTGCTTAGCATGAAAAACACTCTGTTTATAAAACCGGAACCCGCTTTTCTCTATGACGCGTTTTGACCGGCTGTTCGTTCTGAAATGTCCGCAGGTTAGAACCTCACAATCGTATTTCTGAAAACACATAGTTATGACCGCCCTCACCGCTTCCGGCACAAGTCCCTGTCCCCAATGGTCGCGTGCGATAACATAACCGATCTCTTTGGATCTCATGCCGGCATAGCGCGGATCATCATTCGCCCATGAATAATGTAATCCAAGTGAACCGATGACTTTACCCGTATCCTTATGCCAGATGGCGAAGACTTCCCTTTCTTCGATAAAAGACTTCAGAATCATTTGTGAAGTTTCAATATTTTCATGATGAGGCCATCCTGCCATTTCACCGACACCCGGCACGCTTGCATATTCAAAGAAATCGTCAAGGTCATCTTCACAGAACCCACGAAGAATGAGTCGGTCTGTTTCAAGCCGCATTTTTGATGTGTCGATCAAAGCATTCATACTTGTCTTTCTCTGCTTTCCATGTCTGCAAGATACCATGCAGGAACGGGATTTTTCATATTATCATACCATTTAAGCACATCCTGCGACTGTTTCATCATTATATCAATATCAGATTTTCCGAAAGGTATAGCCCAATATATCGAGGACAATGTATTGCCGGCAATATAAAAGGCAAGTAATCTCCAGAATTCTGTCGGTGGTTCCCCTCCAAAATATCCGCGTAACTGACCGGTCGCGAAATGAGGGCTTGCTGTCGCACTCCAAACGATACGGTTGAACTCCTCCCACGGGTCGCCGAAATCATAGCGGTCAAAGTCGATGATTTTCAGAGCGTCAGTTAAGTGATCTGATCCTTTTTCGATCATCATATTTCCTACATGATAATCACCATGTTGGAAACACTGCGGACGATTTTTCAGCAAATTACGATTTTCTTCCAAATATCTTAGGACATGCTCATCGCCTTTAAAACGCAGACCACACTCAAGATATTTCCTTTTTTTGTTGTCAGTTTTTCTGTTGAATCGCGTTTCCCAGTCCTCAATGCCAACGGTCCCGGCGTCTGTTTTGGGGGCAGGAATGCTGTGGATCGTCTTCAGTATCTCGCCTGATTTCCGCCCCAACTCGTACTGCTCATCTTCGGACAAAAGCGGCAGGACCATTTCCAGATCCTCACCGTCGATCCAGCTTTGAAGCGAAAAGACTTCTCCAGCAAACGAGCCGTCACCGCTGCATACTCCAAACCCGACAGGCATACACATCGGTACTTTAAGTGCTGCGACTTTCTCCATAATTGCGAACAAAGATTCTCTGGCTTCAAAACGCGATGCAGGGGAAATTCGAAGCAGATACTTTGTACCGTCTGCAGTGGCTACGCAATATTTCTTATCTTCAGACCAGCCCTTGGTGACATGCTCTATCTGCGTGAATTTGCTG
>JAQVYV010000079.1:0-4919 GCA_028708525.1 Eubacteriales bacterium | reverse complement strand
TTTGCTGTCTGCGTCTAATAAAACAGCGTTTACAGCGACACGCGGTGGTGCCAAAGACAGCTTGTCTGATCCTGTAATATCCTGATCTGTAATTGTTGATATCAGAATCGCCTCGATTCCGGGAACAGAAAATCAACAAGCTCTGCCGGCTCCAGTCTAAAACTTGAGCCTCTGCCCTCATAAAAACCATGCACTTCGATCATGTGTATATTTAGGTCAGTCCAAAGCAGACGCTTGCCTGTTCGCCGGTTTTCTGCGATCGTATTGCGCTTGTCCGCATAAAACCTGTCACGGAACGGACATGGAATACGTCCCCGGTGATCTTCCGAAGATACTATGAAATCGTCACCAAAATTCACCGGACGCCCCAATCCGGCCGCGGCAGCACCGGTCATTTCCCGAAGACGAGAAGCGATCTCCTGATGGCTCGATCCATGGCGCTTGACGATCTGATCGTCCTCGTTTATGATATCTGTCAGATTGCGGTCGTCATCACCAAGAAATCCTTCTGCCGAAAGGCTGCCCGGCTGCATATTGTTCTGTATTTTTACCATATCAGGATCTTGTTTCATATGGTCACCTCCCGCATTGCTTATAACTCATGATCTGTCCCATCAGAACTTATCATAGAAGATTTTATCCTGATCAAATCCCTTATTGCCCAGAACATTCAGGCATGCGTTGATCATACCCGGGCTGCCGCAAAGATAAGCTTCTTTATCATCAGCGTTCTCAACAAAGCGATCAACAACTTCCGTGATCAGTCCGGTCTCGCCTTCCCATTCATCCTCAGGACGCGGAGCGGAAAGAGCCGGAATAAAAATAAAATTCCCATTTCGCGCAGCCAGCCCGGCAAATTCGTCCAGATAATACAGATCCTTCTTCGTTACTGCACCGAAGAAAAAGTTCATTTTAAGATCCAAGCCTTTCTCCAGAACATCATAGATTATCGACCGTATCGGAGCAAGTCCCGACCCTCCCGCGATCATAACCAGTTCGCTGCAATTGCCCCGCAGGTAGAAATCACCATAAGGACCGCTTATCATGACCGGATCCCCTTCAGACAAGTGCTCATGCACATATGTCGTACAGATCCCCTCCGGCACAAGACGAATGATCAGTTCGACCTCCTTCCTTTCCGAAGGAACTGAAGCGATCGAATATGCTCTGAAAACACTGTCCTTAACCTTGCCATATGGTTTGGTATGCAGTTGAACATACTGCCCTGCTTTGAAACTCATTTCTTCGTCATCAGGCAACCGCAATCTAATTCCCTTTATATCGTGAGTCAGTTTATCGATTCTATCAACCGTCGTCTGATAAGCCCTTATGTTAAACAATTCCTCCGGTATCAGGAGAGCTATATTGGTCTTCACTTTTACCTGGCAGGAAAGCCGGTAACCCTGCTCGATCTCTTCCTTGCTCAGATAGGGTATTTCTGTCGGCAAAATCGGTCCGGCACCTTCAAGCACCTGCACCTTGCACAGTCCGCAGGTTGCCTTTCCCCCGCAAGCCGAGGGTAGATATATCTTGTGTTCGGACAGGGATGCCAGAAGTGACGAGCCGCCATTGACAGTCAGCTGCTTTTCTCCCTTATTTATATCGAGCCTGCACTCGCCATAATTATTGAGGAAGTGTTCGGACATGACGATGATCAGTGCCAGTCCTCCTGAAATCAGGGATACGCTGAGTACGGTTGTCAATATTTCCATCTCTGATCTCCTCTCCCCCGTCTGTCAGTCTGAACGATCATGTAATTGTGAAAATACCGGAAAATCCAATGAACGCCAGCGCCATTATCCCGGTAATAATAAAAGTGATCCCCGGACCGGCAAGCCCTTTAGGCAGCTTGTTCTTGGCCATCTTCTCACGGATCGCCGCCAAAGCACTGATCGCCAGCCACCAGCCCAAGCCGCTTCCGAGCCCGAAAAGCACAGACTGCAGAAAATCATAATCCCGGATGATTATGAATAAAGTTGTACCCAGAATAGCGCAATTTACCGTGATCAGCGGCAGGAAGATCCCCAATTTCACATGAAGATCCGGCAAAAATCGATCCATTGCCAGCTCCATGACTTGTACAGTAGCGGCAATGACCATGATGAAAATAATATATCTCAGATATTCCAGCCCCAGCGGCACTATCAGAAACTTATACACCAGGTAATTGATCATATTAGTGATCACCATGACCAGAGTAACAGATTTGCCCAGACCGGAAGCCGTTTTGTATTCGCTTGAAATTGAGATATAAGAACACATACCCAGAAAATTCGACAAAATCATATTGCTGGTCAGGATCGAAGCGAAAAATATGACGAACGGGTTGATACCATTACCAAACATATTCTACCCCTTTCTGCCGGTTTCTGATTTCTTCGTATTTTTAGGTGCAAAAATATTTGATGTTATCCAGATCAGCGTACCGATAAGGAAAAACGCCGCAGGTGGCATGACCATGATAGTCCAAAGCTCAAACGAGGCAAAGGAAATGTCGTAGCCAAATATCGTGCCGAAGCCAAGAAATTCACGAAAGAACGCGATGATCAGCAGAACGATCGTGTATCCTACACCGGCAAAAAAACCATCAAGCATTGAAGGGATCGGCGGATTTTTCTGAGCATAAGCCTCAGCCCGTCCCATGATGATACAGTTGGTGATGATCAAAGCAACATAAGGGCCAAGAGACTTGCTTATTTCCGGCATATTAGCCTTGATGAATATATCAACAAAAATAACATATGATGCAATGATCAGCGTCTGGACGATCATTCTGATTCGATGCGGGATCAGATTTCTCAGCAGGGATATCGTCAGGCTGGAGAACGCTGTGACAAAAGTCAGTCCTACTCCCATAACCAGTGAGTTAGTCATCAGGTTGGTAACAGCCAGAGCCGAACATATACCCAGTATCTGCCGGAGAACCTGGTTCTCCTTCCAGATGTTACGCGAAATAACTTGTCTGATCCTTTCAGTCATCGAGTACCACCTCCAGTTCAGCTATTTTCCGGTCGATCAAGTTATTCAATATGCGAAGCACTGCTTTGGAAGTTGATGTAGCGCCGGTTATAGCATCAAGCCGGTCATCTCCGGCCGGGCCATAAGCCAGTTCACCGGTAATTTCAAGACCGCGAAACTGCTCCAGATATTCCCGTTCGTCAATTCGTGCACCTAATCCCGGTGTCTCATTATGTTCTGTGAAGACAAGGCCCGTTATCCTGTCAAGCTCAGGAGTTATGCCAAGATAACCGCGCATCGTGCCCCAAAGGCCTGCACCGGTGAATGGGACGGCATAGGCGAGAACCTGTTCATCCTCGTCCAGATGTGCATAGATTTCCATATCGGCCAACATTTCAGAAACTACAGCATTCTCGAATAGTTCAAGAACCTCCTCCGGTCCGCCTTCAGCATCGAGTTCAAAGACATACAAAACAGCCCGCCGGTCATCGAGCAGTTCATTTTCTTCGATCTGCGGCAGATAATAAGCATTGGCCAGACTGAGCACCAGTGTGAAAACCGCGCTTATCACCAGCATAAAGATCACAGTGTAGACAGGACCGCCCTTCATGCGTTCACCTTCTTTCTGCTCTGCCATGACTTGACATGGCGATCGATCAGGGGGACAAAAGCATTCGCGATCAAAATGGCAAACATGATGCCCTCGGTGAACAATGAATAATTCCGGATAACCAGGGCAAGCACTCCGATGAGAACACCGTAGATGATCTTGCTTCTATCCTGAGAAGGAGCGGATATAGGATCGGTAGCCATAAAGACTACAGCAAACAAAAAGCCTCCGCTCATCACAGAAAAGAGCGGATCAGCCGTCATCTGCCCGGTTAAATACATCACAGTACCAAGTAACATGAAAGAAGCAAAACATGAAACTATGATCTTCCAGGAAGCCGTTTTAGTTATGATCAGATAAATAGCTGCAGCAATGATCAGCAGCGCACTGGTTTCACCCAGTGAGCCTGCGATCCCTCCCCAGAAAAGAGTCAGATGAGATGTGACCGTACCTTCTGAAGCCAGCACAACCATCGGTGTTGCTGAAGTTATAGCATCCGGACCCGGGCTGTATTGGATAAACCCACCGGGGAATACGGTAAACGGGCGTGTCCAGGCAACAGTCATATGCGCCGGAAATGAAACATAGATCAGGCAGCGGCCGACGAGTGCCGGATTGAAAACATTTCTGCCGAAACCGCCGAAAACACATTTACCGAAAATTATACCGAAGATTATGCCGATCATGGCTACCCAGTATGGCGTTGCCGGCGGCAAAGTCAGTGTGAACAGCATACAGGAAACTAATACCGCTTCCGAGACTTTAGCCTTTTCATGATCGATCAGCCGCATGATAGCGTATTCTGATAAAATACCACAGACTGTAACCACGGCAAGCAGTGGGAGTACCCTAAGTCCATACAGGTAAACAGAGAACAAAAGGATCGGAACAAGACTGATTAGAACCCGGGTCATTACTTTCTGCTGCACAAAATAACTCTTGATCTGAATCATAGATCCCCCCATACATAGCCCGAGTCATTTGGTAGAAGATTTTAATTAGCTTATTTCATTTTATCTGTGTTTCTTGCTGAACGCAAGCATATATGCTGATTCAATTGTTTTATGTGCTAGAGCGGAGATTTAACTGTTTGGTGCTATAAGCACCATCCAGATGTTGAACACAGTTCAAATCCACTTGCAATGTGCCTCCAAAAAGAAAAAACATCCGGTTTTGCGGATGTTCTTTCTTTTTGTGCTGTGACCGAGCGAATAATACAATTTTATTTTTCCTCGCTTGGGGTATTCAAATTTTCGGTAGGGGTATGCAAAATCAGACAGGGGTATTCAAATTAGAAAAAGAGCTGCAAATTGGGCGATTTCTGTATTTCCTACATTCCAGCGCCTTCATC
>JAQVYV010000078.1 GCA_028708525.1 Eubacteriales bacterium | reverse complement strand
GGTCGGACCTTCCGGGATGGAAGATCTGATATAAGGGATAGCTTCTATCAGGTATAACGCTCGAGAAGCTCGGACAGCTCGCTTTCAGTCCTTGCCCCGACAAGCCTCTCAACGACTTCCCCATCTTTAAGTATAAATACGCTGGGGATACTGAGCACTTTGAATTCACCGGCCAGGTCTGTTTCATCGTCAACATTTACTTTGCCGACAATAGCTCTTCCTTCGAACTTATCCGCCAGTTTCTCTATGACAGGGCCCAGCGTTCTGCATGGCCCGCACCACGGTGCCCAGAAATCAAGCATTACAGGCAGATCTGAATCCATGACCGTTTCTCCGAAATTCTCTGTCGTAATCGTTAAAGCCATTTTGCGAACCCTCCGAAAAGTGAAATTTTTTGCATGATTATATACTAACACAGAGTATCGGATCGTGCATGACTTTCGCGTGTAAACTTGATAGAATATAGAAAAACAAACCGGAGGTTTGGTCATGAAAGATCTGAGATCCCTTTTATTCAACAGTGAACAGACCATGTTCATAATTGAGGATGATTATGGCATAAGGCATGAGGCATGGCACAGGACTCATGATTTCAAGGGATTCAGGCAGAGATATGACAGACTCCTTGACCATCTCAGCGGAAGCGAGGTCCGTTATGGCAAGATAATGGAAGCTGACTGCTATGTGATGGACGCTAATGCGGTCCGGAGCAAGGGATCAGCTGTCTTAAGAGAAGATCCGTTTGCTTTTGTCGAACGAATATGATCACGGGATGCGGATCATAACACCGACTTTGGTGCTTCTCCTGAAGCGATACGATCAAGTATCTCCTCACAGATCATAAGGCATCTCGGAAGGTGATAGGGCCCCTTCCACATGGAACCTTTCTGTGTGTGCGACACTGTTCCGTCACGGTGCAGATATCCGTACCATTCTCCGTTTTCTTTATCGTGGAAATGAGCGAATGTGTATGCATGTATTTTCTCGAACCATTCCCAATACTTTGTGTTACCGGTCAGTTGATAAGCATAAAGCGTAGCAATGAGGGCTTCATTGTGCACCCACCACAGCTTCATGTCCCATTCAAGCTGCTCGCAAGGTCTGTTTTCGGCATCGACGAAGTATAAAATGCCACCGTGTTCCTCATCCCAGCCTTTTTCAAGAGACCAGTTAAGTATATTGAGCGCTTTGGCCAGAAGATCATCGTCCGATGAATAAACGGCTTCACTCATCAGGAACCATGCATTTTCGCAAGAGTGTCCGGGATTGATCGTTCTTCCGGAAGGATTGCTTATATATGTGCCGTCCGACAGCACGTTCTCAAGCACACATTTCATTTCAGGCTTATAGTGATATCGGATGATCGAATCGGCGACTTCTCTGACTATTCGGCTGTAGTATTCTTCTCTCATCGGATCACACCTGCGAAGGATCTGAGCACAGCTTACAAGCACCATAGGCACTGCCGCCGTTCGCTCGCTTCTTGTCTGTGCAAAGGATTTAGGCGTGATCCTGAAAGGGTCACTTCCGGGATCACGCCAAATGGATAACATCATGTCAAAGGCCTTCTCAGCCTTCTCCAGTGCGTCTTTGTCTGAGGTGAGTGCACCGTATTCTGCCATTCCGACAACATAGAAGCTTTCAGAGTAAAAGTATCTTCTCTTTCTCAGTGGTTTGCCTTCTATAGTCACCTGAAAGAACATTCGGTCATCAGAATCAACACAGTATTTCTCAAGGAAATTTTTCGCATTTACTGCTGCAGAAAGCCATTCATCTCTGATGCCGTATTTTCTGCAAAGGGCTGAGAATGTCCATAGTCCGCGTCCCTGGAACCAGACCGACTTGTCATCGTTGTATTTTCGCCCGTATCTGTCGACCGAAGTTATCAGTCCGCCAAACTCAGTGTCGATGAGGTCGCTGTTCATCCAGAATGGCATCACATCTTCGAGTAAGTGATTCCTGTAAAACGATGCTGATACTCTGGCTTTTTCTTTGATTTCTCTGTCCATTGCCCTACCTCATTTTTCGGTCTGTACACCTAAAGTTTAGCACCTTAGAAAATCATTACAATACATTTTTTTTGATTCTTAGTTATCCGAATTTTGGATTATAATAAAATACAGATGTTTTAAGGGCTTTTTCGTTCTTTTTTCGCACATTATTCCACTGTCATATAATAATTCGTTTGTGATATTAATAACAACATTTATCGTGTATAATGTTTTCAGGAGCGACAAATGCAAGATACCAGAATTTACGACTACATGATACGTTCGGGCATTGTTGAGTGCAGCTATGCCGGCTCAGAAATCAGCGTGCCTGTCAGCATCGGGATAACACCAAGGCTGAAGCACGGAGAATTAGCAGCGCATTGCGTACTTTCCGCTGAAAACGGTGGTCTTCGTGTAAGACTCCTGCTCGACAATGACACAGGTCTTCCTGTGACCATAACAAGCATCTCACTCGAAACTACGATCCACCTTCCTTCCGGTTCATCTTTTTTCTGCAACGGTTATCAGTCCTGGAGTTCTTCAGGCATGGTCACGCTGGATAAAGGACTGAGATCGCCCGGCATCCTTTGTCCGCGGATATTCAGGAATTCCGGAGACTATTCTTTTGTGAAATACTCGAAGAAAGCTGCACATAGCTGGACATATTCATACTTTGATTCTCCGATAGGGTATACCCTGATCTCATCTCTGGATGAATCACTCACTTTCACGAAGATAGATTTCTCCCCGGGAGTACATCAGGACGGTGTTAAGGTAAACATATCCAAGGATTGCGAAGGATTGATACTCGGACCTGTTTCAAGAATATCGGGAATTCACCAGGAGCCGATAAAGGTTTTGGATGTCTTTATGACTACCGGAAATGAGAATGACTGCTGGGATCGTTTCTTCAGCCTCTTCTATTCTTTGAAGAAAGACGAAGGTATATATAACCGCAGCAAGCCTGCTCTGGTTTGGGACAGCAGTTATGCCATGCTGGATCGTATGGACGAAATGAATCTCACGGCAATCGCAAGAGAATATGCAAGATCTTCCATCCCTCTCGATTATTTCATTATCGGGAACGGATACGAGAAAGCTTTTGGAGACTGGACAGAAACAGTTGAAGAATTCACCCCCGGAATGAAGAGGATCGCAGATAATATCAAGGCAACCGGATCCAAACCGGGCATCACTTTTTCTCCGTTTATCTGCTCGTCATCTTCTCATCTCTACAATGAGAGAAGAGAGATCCTTTTAAAGGATGCGCGCGGAAAACCTGTGAGTGCAGGGTATGACCGCAGGCTTGGCGGACAGTTGTATGTCATCGATATCTATAATCCTGAAGGCGAAAGATATATCAAGAGGTGTATCAAGACCTTCATCGACGATTGGGGCATGCAGATCATCAGAGCAGATATGCTTTACGCCGCCGCGATGAGCGGAGGACGATCGCACGGTCGGACAAGAGCACAAGCGATGGCTCACGGGCTTGAGATCCTTCGCCGAAGCGCAGGAAATGTTCCTGTTATTGCATGCGCAGTACCTCTGGGAAGTGCTTTCGGGATCGTTGAGCATTGTTCAGTTGCACCGGATCTTTCACCAAATTGGAATGGTTCTACTGACCTGCGTTGCAGAGAATCACTTAGAGAAAGAGAAAGCACCAGAAATGCTGTTATTTCTGCCATCAGCCGCAGGCATCTTGATCTGCGGGCTTTTTCATCTGACATAGGTAGCTTCACACTTCGCAGATACAGAGGCAGACTTGCCGTTAAAGAACAGCTTTCTCTTTTTAAAACATGCAATATATTCAGCAGTTTCTTCACCGGATCGGATAGTTTAGGAGCTTATAACGCTTCTATGCTCGAGTTGTACCTGTCTGCAGTTTCTTCCCGCCCGATAAGACGAGGCGACAGATCATCTGTTGAGATATCAAATCACGACGAGGGGTTAAAGGTGCGCTATAACCTGCACGGAACGCAATTAGAAGAAACTCTGGAGCTTGTTAAGAACCTTCATATTTTCTGAGCTGATTTGACCTGATTTTACGATAATCTTACATTTAACGGATAAGCAGGATCATAAACAGACCCCAATTTAACAGCGAATGATGTTCTCTCCTCAATGTCTTTATCTGTTATATAGTGAACATCAAGTAAACCGCCGGTCTTATATCCTGTTTTCAGGTAATTCATTTCAGCTAATGCGCTACTCCATCCCTTCAGCCACAAATCAAGCTCTCCCTTGCGATCACAGGGTGTGTCCATATGTATCAGCAGATCGATATCGCTGCTGACTTTGGCAGAGCAGCTGTTGGTGCTTCCGATAAGGTATATTCCCTTAACACCAAAAGCCTCCATATCGATCTCTTCAGCTATTCTTTCTGCCATATAATGCCGCCACCGCCAGCTCTCTTCGCTATTTTCCGGTTCATGGTCGATATCCGGGGCATGTTCCGATCCGCTGACTCCGTCAGTCTCATGAGTCAGGAAAGCTACAGCTTTCTGTACATCAGCATTCATAAGCACAGCCAGTTCTTTCCCGTAGAACTCATCACTTATCTGTATCACTTTAATAACATTCCCGAGATCAGCATGATCTTTTAAAATATCGCCCAAAGCATTACGGGTGCTGTTAAAGAAAGCTTTGTTGAAAATCACATCCCCATCATCCGGATACAATGGCAGATACTTTATGTTTTCCTCCACCAGATCCTGAAAGAAATGAGTGCCAAATGATAATTCCGGCTGATATTTGGATCCTTTAGAAGCTACCTCGATCAACATTGCCGTGTTGTTTATATCTGAATATGTGACCGGCACACCAAGCTTGATATCTCCGCGGCTTCCCCATCTTCCAGGGCCCATAAGTATAAAACTGCGTCTTGGAAGTATTCGGTTAAGCTCACTTACAGCGCTTCCGATACGAAGAAAATCCTCTCGTTTCTCCATACCGGAATACTTTACAGGGTCAACATAAACAACTGTTCTGATGCCTGTGACTTTACCATTGGATATATGTTTTCCTGCAGTAAAAACGATATCGGTCCGTGAGATATCCGGCGGAATGGCTGTAGGTGAGTTGTCTGAGTTCCTGCTTTGAGGCCTGCACTGGAGGAGATACAGATCTTCCCCGTCACCGGCAAATTCGATATCCACAGGATATCCCAGGTTCTTCTGAAGTAAAGCCAGAATATTTCTTATCTTGGCAAGCATTGAAGTCTTCCGGAAAAGCCCTTCAAAAGTAACAACGAAATCATCTTTCTCAAAATCAGCCGTGAACAGATTCATATCCGTTATTAGATCGTCTTTATAAACCGAAACGATTTGACCTATATCGGAGATATCGGCACCATGTTTTCTGATCAGACCCTCTATAGGTATCGTTACGAAGCAGCTGTTTTCAAGATCGATCACATCTATCATCTGAGGAGAGTATTTTCTTATCTCCTCAGGTGCTTGGTTAACACGCAATCCGGGCTGTCCGGGTGAAACAAGGACCGGAAAATCATCGCCAACTCTGTCAACTGCTCTAGTTCCCAGCCCCATTACTATCCGCAGCAGCCCGTCTTCACGCTTAATCCGCGGCGACCACTGCAGTTCATTGAAGCTAAACGCAAGCCCTGCATAAAGGGGGAAAAAGTAGGGGCCGACTCTTTTCCCCACTACTTCCTGTATCAATATTCCCATCTGTTCAAAGTAGTCGAGTAAATTCCTTTTCTTCCTGTATTGGACTGAATCCGGGTTATACACTGAGGCCAAAACCTCCAGTATACCTTCGGACAGCTGTTTATACCGCTGCACCTTTGTTCCTGTATTAGGGATAAAAAGGCTTTTATATTTGCCTGAAAAAGCTGTTCCGACCTGATCCTCCAGCAAACTTGATGAGCGTACAATTAGTGGTTTATCCGCGCAAGCATCAAGGATCTCACTCAAAGCGTCACTGATATGCGAAGAAAGCCTGAGATTTTTCACCTTCTGGACTATTCTTGGATATGTAGCTCTTATTTCAACGATATCCTTATATTTATGTTCATGAAGCTCATCCAGTCCGTTATCTTCAATCAATTTATTCAGTTCTTCAGAAGATATATACCATGTACGAGGCGTCCGTACATTATTCAACTCGGGAAGAGACTCCAAATTTGCTTTGATGATCTCGTTAGCTATAAAAAGACCTGTACCCTTTCCGCCTATCTTACCTATTCCGCCTGAAGATACGATAAAAGACTCAAGTAGTTCGCAGAATGATTCGATCCTTATATGCTTCTGGGCATTTGTTATCGAGTCAGGATTTTCTGTCAGAAATCGTCTTATAAGTTCCACTTTAAGCCAGCGGTCAGTCGTCGAGTTCAAGCCCTGATTGTTCCTGATATTCTTGATATATTTTCTAAGAGCTTTGATTATGCTGTGAATATCTGCATCTCTTCTGTTAACTATCCGAGCTATCTCGTAGGTCTTGCCCTGATAGATCCAAATATTTATGTTCTCATATATCCTTTCATCACTGAGACATCCGGATGCTTTACTGAACAAAATATTGCTCAGGCGGACCACATCTATATCCGGAAGCATTTCTAAAGGAGCATTTATTTCACCTCGGTATACCTGCTCCTCCCAGCCCATTTCTTCATAGACAGCAACAAGGATCTCCGGTTTCTTGCAAGAGATCAAAGATATCATCCGGCTGCAAACATATAAGAGCGTCTCATTATCTGTTTTCTGGAGCAAATCAAGAATGGTTTTCCACTTGTCCCCAGACCCTCCGTTTTCATCAGCTTTCTCTCTGATGAGCCGCTCCGAGACCCTGCCGGCGATCGTTCTGATAAGCTTCCGTTCCTGATCAAGAAATATCTGATCACCGTCCGGAAACGTTCCTTTGGGATATGCCGCACTTATATACCCTCTCTGGGCTCCGTTGACTGTTATCGGCGTGGCAATATCATCTGCCGCACCGGTATAAGGCTTGGATTCATAGGTGACTTTGTCAAATGAGATAGTAACGATACAAGATGCCATATTCCTGAAGCCTACAGGGATTATCTTAGCGATATTCTGCCAAAACTCAGGGGAAGCAGTGTTTTCCAAAACTTCATCGATAAGATAAAGGCACTCAAGTTCCTTTGCCCGTTCCACAAGGATGTCTTTATCTACATTCTTGTAACGCTCCATATTCGCATTACACCTTTCGGATCACACCCAACCACGCATTTTAACTGCCTCTGCAACACGGTTGATAGCAATTATATACGCTGCATCTCTCATATAAAGCGATTTCTGCTGTGCAAGTTTATGCACTGCATGGAAAGCTGATGTCATCCTGAATTCAAGCTTTTCCAAAACCTCTTCCAAAGACCAGAAATAATTCATATTGCACTGTACCTGTTCAAAATAACTGCAGGTCACTCCCCCGGCATTACACAGAAAATCAGGGATAAGGTAAATGCCCTTCTCTCTTATCATCTGATCAGCATCAGGTGTCGTAGGGCCGTTAGCTGCTTCGCATATGACCTTCACTCTGTCACTTATTTTAGCAAAAGTCTGAGGTGTTATCTGATTCTCCAAGGCAGCCG